>NZ_CALW02000061.1 GCF_000312565.1 Bartonella rattaustraliani AUST/NH4 | reverse complement strand
ACTTCTCAATCAATCATAGAGGAAAATATCATGGCTATGAGAAAACCCGTCATAACAGAACCAGAAATCAACCGTGTCATACGCTCAGCCAAAAAAAATGGATTAAGCGCCGTGGAAATAAGAACCGAAGGTTGTTCTGTTTTAATGTATCTCAAAGATGACTTACCGCCTTTCGTCCAAGAAAAGGAACAAAAGAAATCCTCAGACGATTTTTTCAAATTGAAATTGTAATATTGTAGAAAAGTTAATCAAAATGCCAAAGAGAAGACCGCCTCATCTTGTGAAAGAAGTCACAAGATACGGGAATGTTTTATGGTATGTTCGTATTGGTCACGGTCCTCGTATACGTATCAAAGGAGTCTATGGAACACGAGAGTTTATTGATCAATATGATAAAGCCATTCACATATTAAAGAATAATCAGCCCATACCAAGCAAGAAAAATTATGTAAAGAGTGGCTCGCTCCAAGAGCTCATCTATAAATACTATCAAAGCGTTCACTGGAATAAATTATCAAAAGGAACCCGCTACCAGAGACAATTAACCTACCGTAATATAATTGATAAAAATGGTGAGGCTCCCTACTCAGAAATTACCAAAAAGACGCTACAGCACGCTGTCAATGAACTGCTTGATACGCCGGGGTCCGCAAAGAATTTTATGGGAGCTATGAGCTGTCTCTTTAAATGGGCAGTTGACATGAATTATGTTGAAGATGATCCAACAATTGGCGTTAAAAGACCTGTAGCACAAAACAAAGATGGATTTATAGCCTGGACGGAAAAAGACATAGAAGACTACTATAAATGTTGGGCTGAACATACCAAAGAACGCGTATGGCTTGACGTTTTGCTTTACACGGGCTTGCGTCGTGGCGATGCGGTTCGTATCGGTTGGAAAGACGTTCAAGACGGTATCTTATTTCTAACAACAGAAAAGAGCGGCTTTAAAACAGAGGTTCACTTACCGCTTTTACCGGCTCTTATAGACAGTCTGGAACGCGGTAAAACCGGTCTCAATACTTTTATATGTGGCGAAAAAGGATATGCTTTAACAAAAGATAGCTTTGGAGTTTTGTTCTGTAAAGCTTGTCGTGTGGCGGGTATTAAAAAGTCTGCTCATGGTGTTCGAAAAATAGCTGCCACACGCGCTGCCAATGCAGGCGCAACGGTAGCCCAAATGAAAGCCCTCTTTGGTTGGACAGATGATACAATGGCGTCGCATTATACCAAGACAGCAGATAGAAAAAGGCTCGCCATTGAAGCAATCAAAAAACTGCAAAAAAATTCGGGATAGCCCCCCAAAAAATGTAATAGAATCAATGAATCATGAAATCCCAAATTTTCATATAATTTGTTTATTTTATTAAATATAAATATTTTCAAAGAGATTTGAAATGAGAGAATCCTACAATATTCGGAGCTATGCTTCAAGGTGGACAATGAAATTACCCTAATGAATCAATGTACTGTCATACCATAAAAGATAAAGAGCCAAATGCCTCTCATGAACCGCCTTTATACAAGGGCTGTTGTAACACAATAAGTTGGAAAACATCATGGCGATGTTAGCTCCTTCGTAAGCGTAAAGATGGTTGTGCACCATGGCTTTACCGTTTACAACTCACAAATCGCCATGAAATAAACTTAGGAACAGTGCGAGATATCTCTTAAAACCAACCACAAATGTGTCATGCAATGAAAGCAATATCATCTTGGTAGATTTTAAAAGCCATTTTTTAATCCATAAGTCACACCGTTATAGACATCAAAATATTAAACTGTGAGAAAATGAGACTGCCTCTCGTAAAAATCAGCTAAATATCAAAGACACTCTTATAATTTTGTTCACCTTTGATCTCGGGGGGGGCGGAAAAGAATCTATACGTTGAAGTGCCATCATAGCTAAGCGATCAAGTTCCGGATGACCAGAAGAAACAATAACACGGCTAGAAAAAATACTCCCCTGCTCATGCACTCTAAACTCCAACTTCACCGTTCCTTTTGCACGACTGATACGTTGTCCTACAACATATTTTTTTTGCATTTCTAATTGCGACTGTACCTTTGCTAACCATTCTATTAACAATGCATCCTCACGTGCTGTCATATCACCGCCTTGATTGGAGATAGACGAACGTATCGCTTTCATATTAGGCTGCTTTACGACCGACTTTGGCATAGGTATCAATTTTTTGGCAAGGACTTTTTGCTCTCCTTTTTGAGAAAAAGATTCTTCTTTGAGAAGAGGTTCTTCCAAAGATTTAAGGACCGAAAATTCATCCTCTTCGACATGGTCCTGAGGCTCTTCTGGTTGCTCTTCATCCTCTGTTTCCAATGTCTCTAAATCCTGCTCTAAAAAATCAGGCTGCAACATTTCCGGCTCTGTACGCATATCTAACAAATCTGTATCAATATCTAGAGAGGGAGTCTCTTGTGTAAAAGCTAATACAACCGCAGGTGAGAGCACAGCATTACTTACACCAGAGCTCCCAAAATAAAACCGTGCTCCCAATATGATATGCAAAGAGAAAGCACAAATAAACGCACAAATCCAAAGACTTATTAACTGCCTCGTATTCGCAAAATTCATCGTTTTTTCCACCGCACTTCTAAACCTATATTGGTATTAAACTTCATTAAAATAAGCTCTTTGAGAATTGCAACTTTTTTCTTGACTGATTTTATCATGTTTAATATGTTTTCTTCGTGGTTTTATGCGAAGTGAAGCCGCTTTTGCTTAACTGGCTCGTTTGTGTTCAGAAGGGCGAGGTTTTTTTATGTCAAATGAGAGAGGGGTTTTTAAAAAAAGGTTATGATGTGTTATGCAAATAAGACGAGAGAATATCCATAGGAGCTGCGTGATTTTAAGCGCATTATCGGTCTGTATCCCTTCATTGGTTTTTGCACAAAACAGTGACAACAGTGGTGTAACGGAGCTAAAACCAATTGTTATAAAAGGAAAAGGAATAGAGGGTACTTCAGGTTCAGTGACCATTCTGACCAGTCGTAAAACCGCTGAGGATATTAACGCAAAACAAATAGGTGACGCCCATGATGTTAGTCGTCTTAATCCGTCTGTAACCTATAACACAAGCAATAGCAGTTTTGTAGTTCGTGGTTTAGATGCAAATCGTGTTCTCACAACAATGGATGGAATTTCCCTTCCATGGTTTTCAGATATAGTCCGTGGAAACGGTGGAAATACAACTTTTGACTTTGGAGCGCTTTCTACGTTTGATGTTATTCAAGGATCAGATTCTAGTCTTTATGGATCTGGTGCACTCGGAGGCGTTGTCGCTTTGCGCACCCTTAATCCTGAAAACCTTATTCGTGAAGGAAAAAATTGGGGGAGCCTTATAAAAAGCGGTTATCATTCTGTTGATAACAGTTGGCGTGTCAACCAAGCTTTTGCGATACGTAATTACAATACGTTTTTGCTTTTCCAGGGGTCTTATATAGAAGGACATGAGCGTAAAAATATGGGAACTGTAGCAGGATACGGAGAGCGTACACGTAAAAATCCCGCTCATTATGATAAAAACAATTTGCTCTTTAAAGTTCATCAATATTTTTATGACAATCACCGGCTCACTTTCACCGCAGAGCGTTTTGGTTCCCATAAAGAGACACATGTGTTGAATGCCTCCACCAGATATGCTCCAGGTTCGGTTTATGAGAAAGATCATAGGCAGCGTGAACGTTTATCTCTTTCTTATGATTATAAGGGAGATGGAAATGCATTTTTAGGTGCATTTTATGGACAACTTTACTGGCAAAGACAGTCGAATAACAATGTTATGAGTGGCTTTCGCGTTCGCGCACCAAAAGGGGATTATTTAAGAGATAATTTGGTCCGTAATAGCAGTTATGGTTTAAATACTCATGCTCTCAAAACGGTGGATATTGGTTCTGGAACTCATACATTAAAGTTTGCTAGCAATGTTTCTTCATCCGAATTTCATCATTATATGTTAGGTAAGGACAATTGTCATCTGAAAGAAAATGCGCAAGGGTGTGCGTTTTTGCCTGCTAATCGATCAGAATCGCCAGACACAAAGAGTTACAATTTAGGCCTTGCTTTCGAAGATGAAATTTCTTTGGTGAATGACCGCTTTCGTATAACCCCTGGGGTTCGTTATGATTGGTACAAGCATAACCCTCAAAAGACCCCCAATTACGAGAAAGCGCTAGGTTCTAACGAATATCCTCCAGAAAAAACTGGCTCACGTTTTTCTCCTAAATTACGTATGGAGTGGGATGTTCGTGATCAAATCACACTTTATACTCAGTGGGCACAAGCTTTTCGCGCACCAGGAGTTTCCGAGCTCTACCTTTCTTACAACAAACCTCCTCTTTATTATGTGAGGGGAGATTCCGAGCTTCTGCCAGAAACAAGCAATGGATATGATGTCGGTATGCGATATGGAAATGAAACTTTTGGTGGTTCTTTTAGTGCCTTTTCCAATCGGTATAAAAATTTTATAGATACCATAGATAAAGGCCCATCAGAAGAATTTAAATTTGCGCGTCGGCATTATATAAATCGTTCACGTGTTCATATTTCAGGTATCGAAGCAAAAGTGCACTTTGCTCTTTATAATGGAATCCGTAGCAACTTTTCTCTTTCCTATGCTCAAGGAAAAGATCTTGATAAAAATGAATATCTTAACTCAATTCCAGGTTTGGAAGCAGTTATCGGTTTAGGATATGTTCAAAAAGCTTGGGGAACAGATGTTGTGCTTAAATTAGCAGCTAAACGTGATAAAGTTGCTGAAAAATCTGATCATCAAAAGAATCCAGGATATAAAGTTGTCGATATGTCTGGTTGGTGGAAGCCATTTGGTGAAAAAGGACCAGTTATAAGAGCTGGTGTCTATAACCTTTTCAATGAGAAATATTGGAATGTGTCGAATCTTCTTTCCAGTAAAGGTACAACGCCAAAAGATTATTACAGCCAGCCTGGTCGTAACTTTAAAGTGTCGTTCGTGCAAAAGTTTTAATAACTTCTGTTGACAACTTAAGACCAATAGAAGAAGGATAGATCATTGTGTTTCTGCTCTCGTCATTCTTTGAATTACAAAGATTTGAAAGAAAAGCTTTAACTGTTCTTGATCTATCTGTTTTTGGTTGTTGTGCTGTTGATTATAAGGACTTGTTTTGTGATAGGTTGAACTACGCACAGGGAGTGGTTCAACCTATTGCATTGTAAAGATAAAGTTTGAAAGTTAACTCTAAATATAAGGAAAGTCCATGTCATATACAACCGAAATGATTATTCGCTTGCGCGAAGAAAAAAAAGAGATGCGAAATCGTGATTTTGCAACCTCTATTGGTATTTCTGAGGCAGAACTTATTGCTGCCTATTGCACCATTGGAAAAGCAAAAAAGCTCCAAATTGATGTTGCCGCTCTCCTGGGGAATGCTTCTCATCTTGGAACAGTTATGGCGTTAACACGCAATGAATATGCTGTTCACGAAGTTACAGGAAATATTGAAAAATTCGTTCACAACAAAAATGTCCCTATAACACTCGGTGAAATTGATCTGCGTATTTTCGCAAAACAGTGGAAGTTTGGTTTTGAATATGAGATGACTATTCTTGGCAAACCTGCAAAAAGTCTGCAATTTTTTGATCAATATGGTGTTGCTATTTTTAAACTCTATTCTCAAGATACCACGAATATGGAGGAATGGAGTAAACTTGTTGAAAAGTTGCTTGATAAAGATCAATCACCTATTCTTGATATCCTTCCTGCGTCTCCTCCAGTTCAGCATGATAAGAGTGAATTAGATGTTGAACAATTCCGTAATCGTTGGCGCAATATGACCAATGTCCATCAGCTTCATGAGATTATTTCTGAGTTTAAAATGAATCGGTGTGATGCTGTGAAATATGCTGGCAACGAATTTGCCAATGAATTAAAGGTAGAAGCTGTTGAAATGATGCTTAACCAAGTTGCACAACAAGAAATACCTATTATGTGTTTTGTTGGTAATAGAGGATGTATCCAAATTTTCAGTGGGCAAGTTAAGAATATTAAGCAAATGGGACCATGGCTGAATGTTCTTGATCAAAAATTTGATCTTCATTTACTTATTTCCGGTATTGATAGTGTGTGGTATGTTCGCAAACCTACCTGTGATGGCTATGTCAGTTCGCTTGAAATCTTTGATAAAAACAGTGAAATCATTACACAGTTCTTTGGTTTACGAAAGGAAGGTCAAAAAGAACGTGAGGATTGGCGCTTATTATTGAATAATCTTCCTCTGCGTCAAGAAGCAGTCGTCGCTTAGAAAGGGAAAGTTAAATATGCTTGCTCTTTTTTTGCGTAAACTGTCGAATCTTTTTCTTCTTTTTGTACTGTTTTCTTTTTCTCAGCAAGTGATTGCTGAGCCTGTGACACGTTTTTCTGAAAATGCACGAATTGTCTCTATTGGTGGATCTCTTACAGAAATCGTTTATGCATTAGGCGCCCAAGATCAGCTTGTTGCCCGTGATAGTACAAGTATTTATCCGCAAGAAGCACTCAAACTTCCTGTGCTTGGATATATGCGTGCTCTTTCACCTGAAGGTGTTCTGTCACTTGCTCCAGAAGGTATATTGCTTGTTGAAGGAAGCGGACCTGCTTCAACAATTGATATTCTTAAAAAAGCTTCAATCCCTATGGTGATTGTACCAGAAAACTACTCCCGTGAAAGTGTGATAGAAAAGATTCGTATCGTTGGTCACGCTCTTCATCGCGAAGCACAAGCAGCTGCATTAATTAAGAAAATAAGTCGTGATTTTGTAGATAATGATGCACTTTTAGCAAAAGTAACAAAACCAAAGCGTGTTCTTTTTGTTCTCTCCGTACAAAATGGGCGCGTGATGGCTTCCGGAACAGACACAGCGGCTGATGGTATCATAAAGCTTTCAGGTGGAATTAATGCCATCACTGATTATAAGGGCTATAAGCTCCTTAATGGTGAGGCATTGTTGCAATCAAATCCTGATGTTATTTTACTTGTAAAACATCGTAAACAATCTGCTAACCTTGAAAAGATTTTAGCTATACCAGCAGTTCAAGCAACGAATGCAGCAAAAAATCACGCCATTAAACAGATGGATGTTATGTATCTTTTAAGTTTTGGTCCACGTACTGCAAGCGCTTCGAGAGAACTTATTAATATCCTTTATGGTACAAACCAGGATGGTAAGAGCTAAGAAAAATGGCAGATCCGATATCCACAGTATATGCACCTGGAACAGAGGAAAACAAAGAATTCAATCGTGCAATTTTGAAAAAAATTGTCTTATTATGTCTCAGTATATTTCTGATTTTCAGTGTTTTTAGTGGGCTTTTAAATGGCGCTTCTAGCATTTCTTTCTTTGATTTTTTTCATGCCATGCTTACACAAGATTTTTCTGTCAGCAGCAAAACCCGCGATTACCTTGTTCTTATCGACATTAGACTTCCCCGTGTTATCTTGGGATTATTAGTTGGATCATCATTAGCTGTTTCTGGTGTTCTCATGCAGGGGCTTTTTCGTAATCCTCTTGCAGACCCTGGAATTGTAGGTGTCTCAGCGGGTGCTGGCCTTGGTGCTGTTTTAGCAATTGTTGTTGGTATTGCTTTCCCTCCTTCATTGGCAGTTTTTCTAGAACCCTACAAAGTGATTATAGGTGCCTTTTTTGGAGGACTTTTATCAACCATTGTTCTTTATACAATAGCAACGCACCATAGTTTTACTTCTATTGCAACAATTCTTCTTGCTGGTATTGCTCTTGGTGCTTTAAGCAGCGCTGTTATTGGAACATTGATTTTTATCGCAAATGATCAGCAATTGCGTGATATTACTTTTTGGAATCTTGGTTCTCTTGCCGGTGCTACATGGCTGAAAGTCTGGCTTGTTCTCCCTTTTATTTGTATTGGTCTTCTTTTTTCACCCCTGTTATCACGAGCGCTTAATGCCCTTGCTCTTGGAGAAGCTGTTGCGGTTCATATTGGTTTTCCTATTCAACGCATTAAAAATATTGCTATTTTCCTTGTTTCCCTAATGTGTGGTAGCGCGGTTGCAGTTAGTGGAAGCATTGGTTTTATTGGTATTGTTGTTCCGCATATTTTGCGTCAACTCATTGGTCCTGATCATCGTTATCTCATTCCATGCTCCGCTCTCTTGGGTGCAGCATTGCTTATTTTTGCTGATACCTTTGCACGTTTAATTGTCGCCCCTGCTGAACTGCCAATCGGAATTGTTACAGCTCTTTTTGGCGCACCTTTTTTCCTTTGGATTCTGATATATAAACGGGGAACAAACTTTCCATGATCGAAGCAATTGGTGTCTGCGTTCAACGCAGGAAAAAACAGATTCTCAACCAGATAAATCTTCATGCAGAAAGTGGTTCTCTTACGATCATTATCGGTCCTAATGGATCTGGAAAAAGTACTTTCATCAAAGCACTCAGTGGAGAAATTCCTTACAGTGGGCAAATGACTTTAAATGATCATGATGTTAACAAAACAAAAACTTCTGAAATGGCAAAACTGCGGGCAGTGTTACCACAATCAACAGTGTTAGCATTTCCATTTTTGGTTCATGAAGTTGTGGAACTTAGTTTCTCTGCAAACCAAGTTGCCATTGCCAAAACTGAATCGCAAAATCTTACCCAAAAAGCTTTAAAACGTGTTGGCCTTGCTGACTATGGCAACCGATATTATCATCAATTATCAGGAGGAGAACAAGCTAGGGTACAACTTGCTCGTGTGCTTTGTCAAATATGGGAGCCTGTTTGTGATGGGATTTCTCGTTGGATGATATTAGATGAACCCATTGCTAGTCTTGATATTCAACATCAACTTGTTGTTATGGATATTGCCAAAAATTTTGCGCGTTGTGGTGGTGGTGTTCTTGCTGTTCTTCATGATCTCAATCTTGCCTCACATTATGCAGATAAAATCATATTGCTAAAGCAGGGGGAAATTTATTGTGAAGGAAGCGCCTCTACTGTTTTGACAACACAAAACCTACGTGATGTTTATCACTGTGCTTTAATCGTTTCTGAAGTTCCTAAAGCAAATGTTCCATTTATACTACCTCAAACAGCATCATGCCTATGAGATGGCGTATTGGGAGAAGGTTTTCTGATTGAACAAAAAATTAAGCAATATGATAAAGTATCTGAATTCCTTCAGAAGAAGTTGCTTTAAATGAATTAACTTCTCTTAACATGTTTATTTATAAACATCATTTAGCATTTTTTATATTGAATAAAAATATCAAATACGACAGTACTCTCTCATTCTTATCCCGAAACAAAAAGGCATGTTCTTGCACATTATAAAAGAAAATATCCTGTAAATACAATTTCTTGAAAAAGTGTTCAATTATTGTCTCCTCTGAACCGTGTGAATGCCAAAATAGAGGATACTATTGGAAATGAAAAAAACACTACTCTATTTTATGAAATAGTAACTTCTGCATTATAATAAAATGCGCATTTTAAAAAACTTATGAAGAGAATAACGTTATCATTAATATTCTGTGTAGGTTAATGATGATAGATATGTAAATTAATAATGCCACCATCTCTGATATTATTCCCATATAGATAATAACGCAGAAAGTATTCAAACTGTTTGCAAAGAGTGGTACTCCTATAAATCAAAGTGCCTTTGTTCAATATTTCTCTATGCGCTCTT
Source organism: Bartonella rattaustraliani AUST/NH4 (assembly GCF_000312565.1). GTDB lineage: Bacteria > Pseudomonadota > Alphaproteobacteria > Rhizobiales > Rhizobiaceae > Bartonella > Bartonella rattaustraliani. The sequence goes on along the minus strand of NZ_CALW02000061.1, from coordinate 97,309 downwards.
ATCGTTGTAATGGTATTTTATTATCTTACAATATGTATCCAAATTTCAATATTATGATCATGCTCAATATGAAAATGGTGTGTACAATTCACCCCATACTCACAGACAGAAAGCTGCCCTTTCTAACATAGTGTTCAGATCTTGATTTTATATATCAAAAGATTTTGTATAACAAAAAATATGCATTAATAAACAAGGCAATCTCTTTGTTAAAGCACATATTGATTTATAATGATTATTTATCGTTGTTTAGCTTGAATCAAAACCCCGAATATCCATAAGATTATTTTATTTCAAACCACTTTATGTTGAATCAATTTTGTTCATTTGGCTTTACACTATCAGTGGGACTGGGCATTTGGGTAAAATTATAAAAGAAAGGAAAAAATGCCTCTCATAAACCGCCTTCATGCAAAGGCTATCGCCATATTGATACAACTTATAGCATGAGAAAATTTTCCAAGATAAAAACAAACCCACCAACAAAATTTGAGAAAGCATGATTGTAAAGTTAGATCGGGTGATATGCTTGAATTTATGGCAGTGCATTTATTGTAACATTCCAATTGGTAGTGGTTATATATTCATAATGATATAAAGTATCTGAAAGCACTCAATAAATTTACATGACTTATAAAAATGCCGTGATGGAATCATCACGCTAAGATTGATGAGGCTGTCATCTGAGGGAGAAATTTATGAGACTGCAAAACTAAAAAACATGCAGACAAAAGACGCACTCTGATTTGTGCCCTTTAGCGCTTAATTTCCGCTTAATTTCCAATGACCTTTTTTCAATGATCTTTGCAACTCCACACAGTCATAGCTGTGAAAGAAAAAACTTTCTCCTGTTTTTCGTTATAAGTTCCCCCCTCATCCCTACAGTCATTTAAAGTTACTGACCGAAAAATCATCTTCATATCATTTTCATACTCCCCGATATCTTCATTTTAAGAGTATATAAATTATTTATGATATGATAACGCGGATTTACTCCGCGTCAACAATGATAACTATTTGTCATCCGATAGTTTTCATGACTTTATGGCATAAACAACCGTTACATTTACAGGTCGTGTTTCTGCTCCGCCCGTTGAAGAGAGAGTTATCTTATGCGTATGCTCGCCTGCAAATTCCGTTGTCCTTGATTTTTTCATATGATCAAGAGAAGCACCTTGCCCCCCCAACCCCCCATGTGGAATTCGCTCTAAGCTAAGGTAATTAATCTTGTGTATATGTGTCCCCGCATTTTCAATGGTACCAACATGTGTATGCGATTTTATGCTGTCTTTTTGTTCTTCTGCAAACTTTCTTTCTGAATCTAAGCCGCGACCACCATCAAAGCCGCGTAAAAACATCCCTCTAAAATCAGGAACTTTGAAAGTTGTATCACTCTCTTTTCCCCATTTATCACCTATTGCCTGAAATAATTGCGGATAATCTGTACGCTTATAGGTAGCGCCATCACATAAAATCCAACCGCTTGGCACTGTCTGCATGGCAAATGTAGCAATGAATCCAGCTGGAAAACTTTCTACTTTTTGTGGTGTTGGATTTAATAAATACCAGCCATCACGATCTTTCATTGAAAAATCGTGATGATATACCATTTCGTAAATACCATCTGTTTGTATTTCACCACCTTCTAATGGCATAACACCTGCATCCGTTGCCTTATAGATAGGTCTCTCCCCTATGTTATTCACCGTTACTGTCGTTGTACCAATATTCACGCCACAAGACTTAAAACGTATGATAAGATCATTATTGTATTGTGCTATGGGTGATGCTATCTTTAATGTTATGCGTGTTGTTTTATCTTCCGCATTCACCGTAAAGTTCGCATTAATCGAACCACCACTATCTGCAAGATATTCACGTACACGCTGCATCATCGCCCGCGCACTATCATTAACAGAACTCGGTGGCTGCCCTTCTGCCCAATTAATAATATTATCCGAATTAGCGTTTTCATCAGCCTTTAGTGACCAATCGTAAATATTAGACATTATAATCCCCCGTTCTACTCAATCATTCATTTCATCATTTCTACGCACCAAAGTGCATCACTCCATCACCATTAGTTGATACATCATTTGCTGCTGTACCCCCATACTAACTTATTTTCCTTCTTTCTCATTCCTCCTCTTTAAATAAACGAAAATGACCACACCTTATTTCTCATAAAACCAGCATCACTGCCTTCTCTAATAAGGTCATTCCTTCATCTCACATCACCTGCCCCTTATTACCCTGCTGTGATTGTCTCTCTCTTGAGAAACTTTTCGTTTTATTGAAAAATTTCATCAATATTGATCATGAGATTTGCTTGTCGCTTTAGTGCGTAGTACTGTTCAATGTCATTTTTGAGCCTATAAGACTGCTCATATGTTTTACCAAGTGGGCAAACACTCTATTTTTTGACACTTTAAGCTGCCCCATTTGCCATATTTTATAGCATAAATATTATGTTTTACTTCTCTGCAAAATCACTTCAATTTTTAAATTTTTGGTTGCAAATTTTTATCAATTGTTTTTCTTTATCTTCATTTTTTATAACTGCTGCTCATTTTTTGCAATATTAAGGTTTTATCATGAAAGTTAAAATCTGCTGGGTTTATAGGCTTTTTGCATAATCTACCGTATTTTATCTGCCCCCACATATCTTGTGTCATGAAATTTGTTTCTGAAAATATTTCCTACTCAATCAATACCAACGCCCCTCAATACCAACGCCCTTGTCAAAGGCTTGTTATTTTCAATCTAAAAGACAACAAAGAATAGATTTAACATACAAATCCCCCCGCATTTTCATTCAATTAAGAACAATGCACATAAAATACTCAAGACTTAATACCATCTTTATTAAACTTGAAAAATGTACCAATTTATATATTGGTGATAGAGGAAACGATGCCCCACTCCTAAAGGAGGCTTACACCACCGGCATTTGAAAGATACCCCACCCTTTTGCCATCTCTCTGTGAGCATAAATGCCCTTCTTGCTTATTTTATTATATGTCGAGTTTTTTTGCAAGAGCAATAAAGCCTTTTGAGCAACTTCAGCAATTGTTAGCATTTTTCTTTCCATCGCCAATCACTCCATGGTTTACACATAAAGTCATCAACTTACAAAAAAGCATCCTGATATTTTATAGCTTACTTTTTCAAATAGGGGCTCTCAACAAATCCAAACACCCTACTTTTGTATCTTATATCGGTCATATTCATATGCTCGTATATTTCTAGTGCTCATTGATGAATGAATCCTCTTCGCATTTTACCCATAATCTATATCTTGGTTGCTTTATCTTATTTTCTCTTTTAAAGGTAATCCCTTTCTCTATTTAAAGATCATTCTACTTTGCTAAAATTGCACTTTGTTTAGATTGCCTTTTTCTGTGATACATCAGAAAATCACATTATTCCATATAAATGAGGAAGGGTAAAATGGTAAAAAATGAGCCATGAAACATTCCTAGTTTCCTCCCTCTTCTTAAGCTCCAAGAAGTTTTTAGCTCAAAATAACATGACATTTTTATACAAAAAATACTGAAGATGAAGATTTGCATAAACGAGAAAGTGCTGTAAAAATAGGGAATAATTATTCCTAAAAATCGCAATCATAAAAATTTTTGAAATCGCCCTTTATATTAACTTTTATTGTTTTATGAAGATTTTCCCAATATTGTCGTCATTTTCTGAGTTGTAAAACCTCTTTTTATTTCTAAAGATATACAAAATCGTTAAAAACATATTTTTGTGATTGACAATAGAGATATTTATGCCAACCATGTTCACACTAACGAAAATGTTTTAAGTGGGGGTATCGTGCAAATATGGTTAGAAATATTGCATTGATTTTTTCAAAATAAAATTTCTTGCGCTTTATCACAGAGCTTCTTGCTGTAACTGTAATGGTTGCATTGTACTCCTTCACTAAAGCGCCCATGATTGATCATTTGAATACCTCCTCGTTAATATAACAATCTGTTTTTGGATTATTTGTTTATAAGGAGAAAGTTTGTGCAAAAAAATACTCCGTCAATCAGTAGCAGTCCCCTTCCCGCCTCGCAAAAAATTTATCAGCAAAGCCCTGTTTTTTCTGATGTACGCGTACCATTGCGTGAAATTTCATTGACCAATAGCAGCAATGAAAAACCTTTAAATGTTTACGATACTTCTGGTCCCTATACCGATCAAAATACGACCATTGATATTACAAAAGGATTACCAGAAATTAGCACACCTTGGCTTTCAAAGCGTGCTGATACGGAATCTTATCCGGCACGTCCCGTCAAACCTGAAGACAATGGCTTAACCCATGATAAAACCCTGACACCAACTTTTGAAAAAAAACGTCCTGTTTTGCGCGCAAAAAATGGCAAAGCAGTTACACAAATGGCGTATGCACGTGCAGGCATTATCACCGAAGAAATGGAATATGTCGCTATACGAGAAAATGAAGGATTAGCAATACAAGACCTCCCAAAAGTACAATCAAGCAAAGCATTTGATGGATCAATACCAGAAATTTATACTGCAGAATTTGTTCGCAATGAAATTGCCTGTGGCCGCGCCATTATTCCCCAAAATATTAATCATCCAGAATGCGAACCAATGATTATTGGACGCAATTTTCGTGTTAAGATTAATGCTAATATTGGCAATTCAGCGGTGACGTCCTCTATGGCAGAAGAAGTAGATAAAATGGTTTGGGCTATTCGTTGGGGTGCTGATACAGTGATGGATCTCTCAACAGGGCGAAATATTCACAATATTCGTGAGTGGATTATTAGAAACTCTCCGGTTCCAATCGGAACTGTCCCTCTTTATCAAGCACTCGAAAAAGCACAAGGTATTGCTGAAAATTTAACATGGGATATTTTCCGCGATACCCTTATCGAACAAGCAGAACAAGGTGTTGATTATTTCACCATTCATGCGGGATTAAGATTACCATTTATTCCTCTAACCATTGACCGTGTGACAGGTATCGTCTCACGGGGTGGGTCAATTATGGCAAAGTGGTGTTTACATCACCACAAAGAAAGTTTTCTCTATGAACATTTTGACGAAATTTGTGATATCGCACGCACCTATGACATTTCTCTTTCACTAGGAGATGGGCTGCGTCCTGGCTCTATTGCCGATGCGAATGATGAAGCGCAATTTGCTGAACTTAAGACTTTAGGAGAGTTAACAAAAATTGCTTGGGAAAAAGATGTACAAGTTATGATTGAAGGACCTGGGCATGTCCCAATGCATAAAATTAAAGAAAATATGGACCAACAATTAGATCTGTGTCATGAAGCACCCTTTTATACTTTGGGACCTCTTACCACTGACATTGCGCCTGGTTATGACCATATTACCTCAGCAATTGGTGCTGCTATGATTGGGTGGTTTGGCACTGCTATGCTCTGTTATGTAACGCCTAAAGAACATCTCGGGCTTCCTGATAAAAATGATGTTAAAACTGGTGTCATTACTTATAAAATTGCTGCCCATGCTGCTGATCTTGCGAAAGGTTTGCCAAGAGCGCAATTGCGCGATAATGCTCTCTCACGTGCACGATTTGATTTTCGATGGTATGATCAATTCAACCTTTCTCTTGATCCAGAAACAGCGCGGACCCTGCATGATGAAACATTGCCTAAAGAAGCGCATAAACTGGTACATTTTTGTTCCATGTGTGGACCAAAATTCTGTTCTATGCGAATTTCCCATGATATTCGTGAAACAGCAACAATGCAAAAAACAAAAGAGGAAGGGATGATTGCCATGGCTGAAAAATATCAAAAAAATGGCGATCTTTATGTCGATGTTACTCCTACTCAAAGAAAGAGAGCAAATAATTGAAGAGCATTCTTATCAAAGGTGCAGGTGTAGGGGGATTAACAGTTGCCGTTATGCTACAACAAAAAGGCATTCCTGTTACTGTATCCTCTCCCCCTCATTCTCCTATAGGAACTGCTAGTTGGTATGCAGGAGGCATGCTAGCACCTTACTGTGAAAGAGAAAGTACTGAACAAATTGTTGAAGATCTTGGCATAAAAGCCATAGAGTGGTGGCGCAAAACACTTCCCGATCTTGTCACAGAAAAGGGAACTTTAGTCGTCGCCCCTATGCGGGATAGGGTAGAGCTTGAACGATTTGCAATGCGTACACATCATCACAAAACTGTAAATAGTGCAGAAATAGCGCATCTTGAACCGGATCTTGCTGATCGTTTCAACCGTGCACTCTTTTACAAAAATGAAGCGCATATTGATCCCCGCAAAGCACTAATCTCTTTAAAAGAAACTCTTATAAAGAATGGTGCATGTTTTGTTGATGTGGGAATATCTGAAAAAAATTTTGATATTATTATTGATGCAACAGGAATAGCACGTTTAGGAAAAGACAAAAATATACGAGGTGTGCGCGGTGAAATGCTTCTTCTACACAGCACAGATATTAAAATCTTTCGTCCCGTTCGTCTTCTCCATCCACGGTTTCCTCTCTACATTGTCCCTCGAGAAAATAATATTTTTATGATTGGCGCAACAATGATTGAAAATAATTTTGATGGTGCTATTTCTGTGAGATCCATGATGGAATTGCTTAATGCTGCTTATACCTTGCATCCCGCTTTTTCTGAGGCAGAAATTATTGAATCCGGTGTTGGGATTCGACCATGCTATCCTGATAACTTCCCTTCTGTATACAAACATGATAATCATATTTTTATAAATGGATTTTACAGACATGGTTTTCTTTTATCTCCAGAAATGGCAAAACGAGCGATGAAACTAGCACTGGAGTAAAGCATGCAAATATTTGTCAATGGTGAAACAATACAAACAAAAGCCACTACTCTTAGTCTATTGCTTGAAGAATTGGGTTATGAAGGGAATTGGCTCGCAACCGCGGTTAATGCAGAGGTCATTCCTGTGGAGGCACGAAGCCAATTTAGCTTGCATGAAGGAGACAAAGTTGAAATTTTAAGCCCAATGCAAGGAGGTTGAAATGATGCTAAATCTTTATGGACGCCCATTCTCTTCTCGTCTTATGTTAGGTACGGCTCAATATCCTTCACCAGCAATCCTTCGTGAGGCTATTCACAAATCAAAGACAGAAATTGTTACAGTCTCCCTGCGCAGAGAAAGCGCAGGTGGAAAGCAAGGGGGACAATTTTGGCAATTCCTTAAAGAACTTGATATCACATTGCTCCCCAATACTGCTGGTTGTTATACTGTTAAAGAAGCCGTTACAACAGCACAACTTGCAAGAGACCTTTTTAAAACCTCTTGGATTAAACTCGAAATTATTGGTAATCCTGATACCTTACAACCAAATGTTTTTTCTTTAATTGAAGCCACACAAATTTTAAATAATGAAGGTTTCAAAGTTTTTGCCTATACAACAGATGATCTCATTGTTGCGGAGAAACTCTTGGATGTTGGGTGCCAAGTCATTATGCCTTGGTGTGCGCCTATTGGATCTGCCAAAGGTCCTCATCATACCGATGGATTGCGTTCTATTCGCGCTTACCTTCCCGAAACTACACTTGTTATTGACGCAGGCATTGGGCGTCCTTCACACGCTGCTGTTGCTATGGAGCTTGGTTATGATGCTGTCCTCCTTAACACTGCAGTTGCAAAAGCAGGTGATCCTGTCTTAATGGCGCAAGCATTTTCTCAAGCCATTCAAGCCGGACGAATGGGATATCAAGCTGGAATGCTCGAAGCACGCAATGTCGCTGTCCCTTCAACACCAGTTATTGGCAAAGCGTTATTTTCATGAAACTAGATCCATTTTATCTCATTGTTGACAATGCGGATTGGATCGAACGTTTGGTTCCTCTTGGTGTCAAACTTGTACAATTACGTATGAAAAATGAAAATTTAGAAACAATCCGTCAACATATCAAGCGTGCGAAAAATATCTGCGATAAGTGGGGGGCACAATTCATTGTTAATGATTATTGGTCCATAGCAATTGACGCAAAATGTGACTTTATTCATCTTGGACAAGAAGATTTAAGCCATACTGATCTCCCTGCAGTTCGTAAAAATAGTATAAAATTTGGTCTTAGTACCCATGATGAACAGGAATTGGATATCGCGTTATCTGTAAGCCCTGACTATATCGCGCTTGGTCCTATTTATCCAACAATCTTAAAAAAAATGAAATGGACACCACAAGGGCTCGAAAAAGTTAAACAATGGAAAAAACACATTGGTGCCTTACCCTTAGTGGGAATTGGAGGTTTGACCCCTGAGCGCGCCATTGGTGTTTTGCAAGCAGGCGCCAATAGTGTTGCTGTTGTAACCGATATTATCCTTCATAAAAAACCTGAACAGCGGATCCAACAATGGCTCAAGGTAACACAAACATGGCGTTAACACCTTCTATTCTGATTGTTGCAGGAACGGATCCAACAGGGGGTGCTGGTATTGTTCGGGATATAGAAACAGCAGCATATTTTCAAATAAAAGCAAATTTAGCCGTCACTTGTGTTAACGTACAAGATGATAACCACGTTGCTGAAATTTTTCCTATGCGTGAAAAACTCATCACCGCACAAATGCACACCGCTTTAGAAGCCAGTCCTATAAGTGCCATAAAAATTGGCATGACAGGAAACCGAGAAATTATAACAGCAGTTTGCCATATCTTAGAACAATATCCCCACATCCCAGTTATTTTTGATCCCGTACTTGTTGCCTCCTCAGGAGGAAAACTGACAACAGAAGAAACCATAGAAGTTATCATTCATAAACTGCTCCCTCTCGTTGATCTTTTAACACCCAATAGAGAAGAACTTGCTATTCTTAGCCAAAGTCCATTAGCGTCCTACCATGAAGAAGCCATACAACAAGCACAAAAAGTTCTGTCTTTTGGTCCACGCTCTCTCTTAATAAAAGGTGGGCATGCAGATGGTCCTCTTGCAACCGATAGCTTCATTGATAAAACTGGAATCATAAATATTTCTACTCCACGCTTAACAGGAACAATGCGTGGAACTGGTTGTATTCTTTCAAGTGCTATTGCAGCACATTTGGCGTTAAATGAACCTATGATTCAAGCAGTAAAAAATGCAAAAACATATATTCACACCTTGCTTTTAAAACATAATCAAAATCTTTCTTAAGAACGTGATCATGATCGTCATCTTATATTTAAAGCATTTTTTCTCTGTTATCATTTACCTTGAAAAGTATCTTTAAAATTTATTATAAATATATTTTTAAATAAAAACATGATTTTTATAGTAAAAAAATATTTTTACTTTTTTTAAATAAAATAAACATTTATAAATTAAAATATATCTCTATTACGTAAAATATAAATACAATTTATAACAACTATAATTTATATTTACTACATAATTATTTATTATAGAATAATAAGCATACGATAAAACTTAAAACAACCCTATTTTACAGCTTTTTTCTTGTTAAACGAGAAAGAAGTTATTACCATTGCCTCTATAAAAGTGCTCAAAAATATAGCACAAAACTTGAAAGATAATATCGTCTGGTCTATTCATAGTTAAATGGATCAACAGAAGAATAAGATGTTAAATCAAACACCATACGAAATATCATATGAAGAACTTCTAAACTTTTATAAAGAAAGTGGAGTGGATGCTGCTCTGACAGATTTACCCGTTGATCGCTTTCATCAATCTGTACTCTTAGAGAAAAAACCAACAAAAACTGTTCACATTTCTCATCACCAACAGCCCCCATCTCATCATCTCCCCCCACAACCAACTGTTAAACTCCGTCATCCCCCACCGCCTCACTCTGGTAGCGTGCAACATGAATCTTCAGCTATAGAAATAGCAAAAAGTGCGAATACTCTGGATGAATTAAAATCTGCTCTCCTCGCATTTAACGGTTGCTCATTAAAACTGACAGCAAAAAACACCTGTTTTTCAGATGGAACAGCAGGAAGCCCTCTCATGCTTATAGGAGAAGCACCAGGACGTGAGGAAGATCTACAAGGAACTCCGTTTGTAGGAAAAGCAGGTAAGTTGCTTAATAAAATTCTTGAATCAATTGGTTTGACAAGAAATAATGTTTATATTGCCAATACTATTCCTTGGCGCCCTCCCGGAAACCGCACTCCAACACCAAGAGAAGTCGCATTATGCCGTCCTTTTATTGAACGGCAAATCTATTTGGCGCGCCCTCGTATTCTGATAGCACTAGGAGGTGTTGCGACACAATTTCTTACCGGTGCTCAAAATGGAATTGTCCGAACAAGAGGAAAATGGCTCACATATGAAAGAGAAGGCAATATAAAAATACCTGTTATGCCCACCTTTCATCCCGCTTACCTTCTTCGAACGCCTAGTCAAAAAAAGCTCACATGGATGGATTTCTTAGAAGTAAAAAACCGCTTAGAGAACCTCTTGTAACTTCCTAATCTTATCCTTTCTTTAAAATATAAAAACTCTTTCAATTCTTTAATTTTTAAAATACAAACAGGAGGAATTATGCAACAATCAGCAACACCCGTTTATCGCCTAGAAGACTACCAACCAACCCCTTATACGATACCAAAAACACAACTCCACTTCTCTTTATCTCCAACAAAAACCTCTGTTACAGCAACATTGTCTATTGAGCCTCGCCACAACACAAAAGACTCTGCACCTCTTGTGCTGTCTGGTGATGATCTTAAATTAATTTCTGTTGCAATTAATGGCGAGATATTGTCCGAAAACGCTTATAAAGCCACGCCTTCACGCTTAGAAATTCCAACACCACCAGCGGCTCCTTTTACATTGCAATTGGTGACGGAAGTAAACCCAGAAAGCAACCGTCAACTCATGGGTCTTTATCTTTCAAATGGCGTTTATTGTACACAATGTGAATCAGAAGGGTTTCGTCGTATTACATACTTTTACGATCGCCCTGATATTCTTTCTACCTATACAGTCAAAATTGAAGCAGATTCTCAAACAATTCCTATCTTGCTTTCTAATGGCAATCTCGTGAAAATGGGAACCCTTGAAAATCATCGCCACTTTGCGGTTTGGAAAGATCCTTATCCCAAGCCCTCTTATCTCTTTGCTTTGGTTGGTGGAGATCTTGATAAGTTAGAAGACCATTTTACCACTGTCTCTGGTCGACGTATCAAACTTGGTATCTATGTGGAAAAAGGAAAAACCAAGCGTGCAACCTATGCAATGGATGCTCTCAAACGTTCCATGCGTTGGGATGAACAGCATTTCGGTCGTGAATATGATCTTGATGTTTTTAATATTGTTGCGGTTTCCGATTTTAATATGGGTGCCATGGAAAACAAAGGGCTTAATGTCTTTAATGATAAATATATCTTGGCAGATCCTGAAACTGCAACCGATCTTGATTATAGAAACATCGAACGTGTCATTGCCCATGAATATTTCCACAATTGGACTGGTAATCGTATTACTTGCAGAGATTGGTTTCAGCTCTGTTTAAAAGAAGGCTTAACAGTTTACCGTGATCAGGAATTTTCTTCTGATCAAAATGTGCGCAGCTTACAGAGAATTGAAAACATAAAAACCTTAAAAGCAGTGCAGTTTACTGAAGATTCTGGCCCTCTCGCTCATCCTGTACGCCCGCATCAGTATAGCCAAATCAACAACTTTTATACCACAACTGTTTATGAAAAAGGTGCAGAAGTTATTCGCATGGTGCATACTATTTTAGGGTCTACTCTCTTTCGTAAAGGAACGGATCTCTATTTTCAACGCCATGATGGGCAAGCTTGTACAATTGAAGATCTTATCGCCTGTTTTGCTGAAGTTTCCCAGAAAGATTTTTCACAATTTATGCTGTGGTATGAACAAGCTGGTACACCCCATGTAGAAATTAACCACCAGTATAGTGATGGTATTTTAACGATTCATGCACAACAACATATCCCAGCAACACCACAACAAAATACAAAAAAGCCCATGCTTATCCCTATCGCTTTTGGTCTCATAGGACATAATGGAGAAGATCTAACCTATGAATCTGACGCAGATATTCAATCAGATGTCATGCTCCTATCCAAAGAAAAACAAACCTTTACATTAAAAGGTCTCCGCGAAAAACCTGTTTTATCATTACTGCGAAACTTCTCTGCACCTATCATTTTAAAAACACCATTCCATGAAGATGAACTGGCTTTTCTTGCACAGAATGATAGCAATCAAGTTAACCGTTGGCAGTCTCTTAACCAGTTAATGACGCATGCTTTGGTTCAAGCTATTCAAGATACAACACAAGAAAAAGAAAAGATACCCTCTCCTTTGCTAAAACTTATTGAAAACATTCTTAAAGATGAAAGTCTTGAACCAGAGTTTCGCGCTTTTTGTTTAAGTCTACCAAGCGAGATTGAGCTTGCGCATACAATTGGTAAAAATATTGATCCAGATCGTATCCACCATGTCCGCAATCAGTTTTTAATCTCTCTTGCACGTCAGCATCAAGAATTCTTCACGAAACTTTATGCGCAAATGCAAATACAAGACCCTTATTTACCAAATACTGAGCAGGCAGGAAAACGCGCATTACGGAATATGATGCTAAACTATCTTTCACTTGCTGAAGCCCAACCAGACCGTGCTGCCGCACAATATGCAACAGCTGATAATATGACTGATCGTATGGCCAGTATCACTGTTTTAGTGCGGCATTTTAACAAAAGTGAGCAGGCACAAAATGCTTTAAATGATTTTGAAAACCGGTATCACCATGATCCTTTAGTTATGGATAAATGGTTTTCCATTCAAGCAATGGTTGCAGGGGCATCAACACTTGATCACGTTCAAAAACTCACACAACATCCGCTTTTTTCAAAAGACAACCCCAACCGTGTACGCTCTTTGATTGGTGTCTTTGCTTCTAACAATCTCACTGGTTTTAACAGAGCGGATGGTGCATCCTATGATTTTCTTTGCCAAATCATTTTGGAAATTGACAAAAAAAACCCACAGCTTGCCGCACGTTTATTAACAATGACACGCTCTTGGCGACAATTAGAACCTCTTCGTCAACAAAAATTTGAAGCTGCATTAAAAACAATTGTAGCAGCTCCCAAATTGTCAAGTGATGTTGCCGATATCATCAATCGTCTTCTTTCGTAATGATGAAAAAACATTTTAAATCAGTGTGTTATTAATATCATTTGAGAAAAAAGATATTTGATAATCACAAGCCTACAAACGGATTATAAACCTGTTTGTAGGCCATATTATGGTTCCCTGTTATTTTCACACTCCATTTTCATAAAAGTAAAATTATTTTTTCTAAAAAAAGACTAGACAGAAGACTCCTGTTTTGATTCATTGCACCCTATGAGGTCATCAATTAAAGAGCAAAGCAGGTTTTAGAATACATTAAAGGAACGAGAAATGGCTAAACTGGACGCATATAATGCGCCGACAAAGATATATGCCGATCAAAAATCAAGCGCTCAAAATCCTAAAGCGCGAAGTGGATATATCAATTTTCTTTCTGGTTCAGCCTATAAAAAGATTCTCTGTATTGAACCTTGGTTACGCCGTTCTGTTCCACTGGTCGTCATTGCATTTCTCATTGTGTTAGCAGCAATGCATTCCGTCTCAATCTATGATTGGCGAAATGTGATTGATAAAAATACACGTTCTACTATCACTCTTTTATCTTCCCATCTTGTCAACACAATTGATCAGATGACTCAGAAAGGAAAATCCGCAGCTCTTTCTCACAATCAGTTGCAGGATATGCTTACTAATTTTCATAATCAAGGGCTTATTGCGCTAAGCACTGTCATTGCTATAGTAGATCAAAAAGGAAATGTTCTCGCCTCGTCCAGTCCAGAAATTGCTTTAGGAAAACCCTTACAAGATTCTACCTCTAAAAATCTTTCTTTACAATCTTTCGAACAACATGCTGGAATCATGAAAATTACAATGAGTGGTAAAGTCCCTGCTCTCGCTTCATTTCAGCAAACACAAAATCAACAATATGGTGTCTTTATCAGCGAAAAAACGCAACATACCTATATGGAATGGCGGAAAATTTCCTCATTAAACATAACCCTGTTCATAGCGACTGCCGGTGTTATCCTAGCGCTCCTCTATGCTTATTACAGTCAAATTGTACGAGCACGCAAAACGGATCTTATCTCAGAAAAAATTCAAAACCGCATTGATATGGCAATGATGCGTGGACGCTGTGGATTGTGGGATTGGAATATGGCAAGCGGACGTGTTTATTGGTCGCAAGCCATTTATGAAATGCTTGGTTATGTCCCCCAAGAGTCCCTACTTTCAATTTCACAAATTACAGCCATTATTAGCCCGAATGATGCTGATTTTTTTGATCTTGCACAAGAATTAATGAGTGGCAAAAAAAAGCATATTGATATTAATGTTCCCATGCGTCATGCTGATGGTCATTATGTGTGGATGCGCATTCGTGCTGAAGTGACGGATGAAGAAGAACCTCATTTGGTTGGTATTGCCTTCGATATTAGTGAACAACATCAACTTGCCGAAGAAACAGCACAAGCCGATCTTCGTATCCGCGATGCTATTGAAAATATTTCAGAATCTTTTGTATTATGGGATTCAGCAGAACGCCTCGTCATGTCCAACAGCAAATTTTGCGAATATGCAGCTATCCCTAAACGTGCTCTACAGTCAGGTATCCAACGTGCAACCGTCGAATCTATGGCACGCCCTGCAATCAATGAATATCTACTCAAAGATGATGGCACTGGTAACATGACCAGTATTCGCCAAATGGCAGATGGTTCTTGGCTCAAAATTAATGAACGGCGCACTCAAGACGGAGGGCTTGTTTGTATCGGTACTGATATTTCAGAGTTGAAACAACAACAAGAAAAATTTGAAGACAGTGAAAGGCGTCTCTTTTCTTTTATTCAAGAACTCAAACGCGCTCGAGGAAATGCGCAACAACGTGCAACAGAAGTTGAAAAACTGAATATCAGTCTAAAAGCGGAAAAAGAGCGCGCTGAAAGTGCTAACAAAGCCAAATCAGAATTTTTAGCCAATATGTCGCATGAATTGCGTACTCCACTGAATGCCATTCTTGGCTTTTCAGATATTATGTTGCAATCTACCTTTGGTCCTCTTGGCTCGCAACGCTATAAAGAATATATGCATGATATTTACAATTCAGGAACCCATCTTCTTACTCTTATCAATGATATCCTTGATATGTCCAAGATCGAAGCTGGAAGATTTACCCTTGATTGTAAAAATACTGATCTTGAACCTATCATGAGTGAAGCAGTACGCACACTTATGCCACAAGCTCAGGAAAAAAATATTTTTGTTACAACAAATATTGCTCCGGAACTGCACGCAGAGATTGATGGCCGTGCTATGAAGCAGATTTTTCTTAATCTTATCTCCAATGCTGTTAAATTCACACCTTCTGGCGGAAGTATTGATATCTGTGCTTTTAGGAAAAAAAGTAACCTTATTTGTAAAATTAAAGATACAGGAGTAGGTATCCCCCAATCAGCCATTCAAAAACTTGGACAACCTTTTGAACAAGTTGAAAATCAACTCACGAAAACACACACTGGGTCGGGACTTGGATTAGCTATTTCACGCTCCTTGCTGGAACTACACAAAGGGAAACTTGAAATTATTTCTAAAGAGATGAAAGGAACAACTGTAACCATTACAATGCCAATTCAACAAAGCTAACCCCCGTTTAAATTGTCCTCTTTTGTTCTCGTTCTAACAAAATCTGTTTTCGCTTCACTCCCCAACGGTACCCAGAAATTAATCCATCCTTTCGCACAACACGATGACAAGGAATAATTAATGCCAATTCATTATGTGCACATGCATTCGCAACAGCACGAAAAGCATTGGAGATACCAATACGTTGTGCCAATGCTTTATATGAAATTGTTTCTCCACATGGCACTTCACATAAAAACGCCCACACTTTCTTCTGAAACGCTGTAGCATTTATATCTAAGGGGAAATCATGCTTTCCTACCAATTGAGGTGTTTCTATCATCGCAACAATATGAGCAACTTCTCTTTTGAATAGATTGTCATCCACTACGTGTTGTACATTCTCAAAGCGTCTTGTAAATTCCTGTAATAACTGTTCTGTCGTGTCTCCCAATGCTACATTACAAATCCCTTTGTGAGACTTTGCTATCAAAAGTCCTCCTATTGAAACGTTTTTTAGACAGAATATTCTTTTTTGAGAAATGTTCGGCATTTTGACTTTTTAATTCTTAAAAATTTTTGAACACTCTAAAAGAGGAAACTTTTGCATTACTCTCTTTACAAAACATAATGACCTTAAAATTATCTTCTTAAGCATTAACTCAAAATCGCACTCTCACCGTTTATGATATAAAGAGAACAACTTTAAAAACCCGATCTCTCTTTTATGCTTGAAACCTCATGACTATAAAAACCCAATAATAACACTCTTAAAGTATATGAGAACAAATCTCAGTAATACTATCTCTTAAAGCTTTTAAAATTATTTCTCTTTTAATAAAAAGATATCAAACTCTACTCTACGGGACAAGAAAAAAACTCTCCAATATAAATTCTCCAAATGCCTTTTTATATGCCGTGTTTAAAAAATATTCTGCATGATCAGCATCAGCTTGTTACAAAATATCCTCAATAAAAAACATCCAAAAAGAATTTTTTACAGCTTTATATTTATGAATTTTCTTTCAAACTTAATTTACTACAATGCGTTGATTTATAACGATTATTTATTATTATTCACCTTAAAACATAACCTCGACTATTGTAAGATCCCCTTATTTCAAACCTCTTTATGTTGAATCAATTTTCTTCACGTAGCTTTACACGATCAGCAGAATGAATATAAGAATAAAAATTATAAAGGAAGAAGAAAAAATGCCTCTCATGAACCACCTTAATGCAAAATCTGTCGCAACACCAACTGGTAAATAGAGTGATCGTGCTGGCTTACATCTTTATAAACGTAAAGATGGTGGTGCTTAATGGCTTTATCGTTATACAATTCATCGACGCCGACGAGAAATGAACTTAGGGACACCAAGAAAAATCTCTTTAAAACAAATCCATAAATATGAAACGCAATGGCGTTCCGTTTTGCAACACACATAATTGAAAATGATAAAAGCCCCATTTAAATGGGGCTTTTAAGGAATTAACTCTTTAAAAATTAAAATTTATAAGCGACACCAACCTGGAACTCATTCGTTTTATAATTCATTTCAACTTTATCATAGAGGAATTTCTTCTTACCAAAATCTGAGTAACGATATTCTGCACGCAAAATAATATTGTCACTCATTGCAAAATCAACACCGCCTCCAAAGGTGTAACCAACCATTGTTTTTTTTTCATCATGCAACCAGTCAGAAAAATCAACTGCTTCCTCAGATGCTTTCCGTGCTATACTCGTCTCTTTCCCCTTTTCAAGAATATTGCGAAGTTGCGTATAAGCAATACCTCCTGCAACATAAGGCATAAAACGATCAAAAGAAAAACCGACTCGTACCCGAGTAGCACCAAACCATTTTCGTTTTAAAGTATAATTTACACTTTTAACAGCCTCCGCCAAAGCTTCCTCTCGTAATTCGCTAGAGCGACTTATTCCATCAACACTGCCTGCAGGCACTATGCTCGATTTAAATTCCGATGAACTAATAATTTTTGTATCTTTTTTATTAGACCACATTATATCCGTTTCAATACCTACAATAAAACCATTGTCGATATCAATATTGGAACCTGCATAAACACCACCAATAAAACCAGAAAGTTTAGGTAAAAATTCTTTTTTAACTGGACTCCATCTCTCTGTCTTCTCATCTGCTAAATAACTCGCACTCGTTTTACTTGAAAAGCCACCAATTTTGCCCCCAAGATAAAGCCCCATCCAAGAAAAAGCAGGAGTAGAAACAACGGGCATCGGCTGTTCTGGTAGAATAACATCCGCTGCCTGTACTGTAGAAACTAAAGTTAAAGAAAAAATAGATGCTGTTATCAAGTATTTTGTAATCATAATTATCACCTAAAAGATATTTGACACATAACAGGTGGATTTTTCATATTTTTTTTAAAAATCTATAGTAAAAATGATACACTTATAAAAATAAAACAATATTATAAAATATAAAAATTATTTTTTTAATATCATTTTACATATAATAAACATTTATAAATTTTAATACTTTTACTATTATTAACTATAAATAATTTACAATAAATTACTTATGTATAAATTTGTAATTTAATATACGCGTCTCTATAAACGAGATATATTGTATTATCGTATGCATTCACTGAAAAAATTGTAAGCACTATCATTTACTAAAGCAGGGGAAAAACGCATTTTAATTTTCTAACTCATATCTAAAATGCCTTCATCATTTCTTCATTCGTTTTTCTTTTCAATCTTCTTTTATTTTTTGAAAAATGACTCGACTTCTTCGAAATTTAAGACAAAACAAATGTATGCTCATTTATTTTCTCAAAATGGATACTGAAGCCGTTTTTTCTGAAAAAATATGTTAAAATCTATAGTATTTCCTTTTCTACACGAGCCATATGTATCTTTCCTCTTTTCTCTTCACCACGTTTTTTATAGATAGCCATAATCACACTGAATATGTAAAAATTGTTATCGCCTTTTCACTGTTTTACCTTTAGAAAATTTAAACATGTTCAGAAAATCTTTTTTATTCTTTCAATTCTATGGGTAGCCAATTATCTTTTTTCAATAAGAGTGCAAACATCTACATCCATACATTCAAAATTGTTTGCTCATTAGAATATTAAAGTTTTTTTGGGAAATATTAAGACTTCTCTGGCTCATATGAGCGTATACTCTCTTCACTATGAATTCGGCTCTCAACCTACCAATATACGAATATACTCTACCCGTAATCTTTACCCTAACCTCATTGCTGTATAAATGGAAAAACTTCTAATAGAAAAGAAAAGCACAACCATCTTTTTCAGTCTCTGTATGGTCAAAATATTAATTCATAAAAATGATTTGTCATTATCGAGCTTAAATCACAACTCCGAATACCCTTAAGATTTTCCCCTTTCAAACCATTTTATATTAAATCAATTTTGTTCACTTGTTTGTACGCCATAAGCAGGATTGATACGTGAATAAAAATTATAAAGAAAAGTGCCTCACATGAATCGCTTTCATGCAAGATCTGTCGCAACATCCACGAATTTATAAATCCATGAGTTAGGATGATGCCGGCTTTTCACCTTTATAAATGTGAAGATGGTAGTGCTCAATGGCTTTATCTTTACATAATTCATCCGCACCGTTATGAAATGGGCTTAGGCGCTCTGAAGAGAAGTCTCTTAAAAAAAACCGTGAATGTGCAACACAGGTAGCATTCTGTTTTACGTGAAGTCCGTGAAACCATACGTGATAGCTCTATAATGCATAACCATTAATAACTCTTTGTTTTTTAATATTTTGATTTTGTTTCAAGTTGAATAACCTGCATTAAAACTGAGCATACCAATTGCCCGGTTTCCTTAATTAATTTTTCAACACGAGGCAGATCAGGCTCTCCAGCACTCATTAACAAAAGATCACTTAAACCAAGTGGCATATCATAAAGGTCAAGAGAGTTGTTTAAACACAACCGTATGATTTGGCTCAAATTTGTATAAAGGTTATAGGCGTAGTGTAAATCAGAAATAAATGACTGATGAAGCAAGCGACGCGGCAAATGGGATAAAATATCCGCTGTATTTGCACCAATTTTAAACTCAATCATATGTGTAATAAGAGCAAATTGGGCTATAAACTCCAGATCCATAATGCCGCCTGGCATTGTTTTCAAATCCCATAGACTTTCTGGTGGTTTTTCTTTTTCAATCAAAGTACGCATTTCATAGATTGCTTTTGCAACATTTTGCTTATTACGAAGAAAAGAAATAATCGTACAAACTTCATTTTCTAACTTCTGCAAAAAATCAGAATCTCCTGCGATACCCCGTGCCCGTGTCAAAGCAAGATGTTCCCATATCCATGCTTCCTTGCGATAGTAGTTTTTAAAAAACTGAAAAGAAACTGCAACAGGCCCTTTATTTCCTAATGGCCGCAATCTTAAATCAACCGCATACAGAACACCTTGACTTGTAAGAGCCGATAAAGCTGCAACCAAACGCTGTGTCAAACGGGTATAATACTGAGAAATATAAAGAGGTTTTTCTCCATCAGATATTTCTGCATCCTCATCATGTTCATAAAGCAAAATAAGATCAACATCCGAACCCGCCGTTAATTCACGGCTTCCAAGCTTACCCATCCCCAATATTCCAACACGTCCCCCTTTAATATTGCCATGAAGACGAGAAAAATCTTTTTGAACAGCTGCAAACGTTTTTGCTATCATAAGATCAGCAAGTGCTGTAAATGCAAAACCAGCCCTCTCACCCGTAATTGCACCATTCAAAATTCGAATACCAATTAAAAAACGTTGCTCATCAGCAAAAATCCTTAAGTGATCAAGAATTTCTTCATAAAAGAAAACATCTTCAAGAAAACATTCAAGCCGTTCTTCTAGATAAGCTTTTGTGGGCAATTCTGAAAAAATGCTTGGATCTAACATTCCATCAAAAACATGTGGTTTACGCGTAATAATTTCCGCAAGACGTGGTGCAGCTCCCATGATAAGAACAAGCATATCTAAAAGTGAAGGGTTAGACTGTAAAAGACTAAAAAGCTGAATTCCTGAGGGAAGCCCCTGCAAAAAACGATCAAAACACAGCATCACCTCATCAGCTCGTTTTGTTGAACCAAAAGCTTTCAAAAGCGCTGGTGTTAATTCTGTTAATCTCTCGCGTGCTTCTGCAGACTGTGTTGCTTTATAACGCCCACAATGGAGTGTACGCATAATACGACAAATATCACTCGTTCTTTCAAAACCTAAACGACTTAATGTTATGAGTGTTTCTGGATCATCTTCTTCACCTGTAAAAACCAAATTGCCAATTTCTAAACCGAGTTCTTGCTCGTTTTCAAACAATGCAGCATAATGTTTTTCAACAACCTGAAGCATTTTTAATAAATCACGCATAAAACTGTTGCTGTCTTGATACCCCATCAAATATGCAACACTTGTGAATTGGGAAACGTCATGTGGGAGAAGATGTGTTTGTTCATCTGCAAGCATCTGAATACGGTGTTCTACATTTCTTAAAAAAGTATAGCTTTTGACAAGACTATCCCTTGTTTTTTCACTGATCCAACCAAGCGTATAAAGTTCTGTTAACATTGCAACTGTTTGACGTCCACGTAATTGAGGAAAGCGCCCACCAGCAATAAGTTGTTGTGTCTGGACAAAAAATTCAATCTCACGAATACCACCACGCCCTAATTTTATATTATGGCCATAAGCAGCAATTTGGCCATAATTTTTATATGCATGGATTTGACGTTTAATGGAATGAATATCAGCAATAGCAGCATAATCTAAGTATTTTCTCCATACATAAGGAGAAAGTTCTTTCAGAAAATTAAAGCCTGCTTTTTTATCGCCAGCAACTGGACGTGCTTTAATCATAGCGGCTCGCTCCCAATTTTGTCCACGCCCCTCATAATAGCGTAACGCCGTCCTTACTGGTAAAGCCAAAGGTGTTGAAGCTGGATCTGGTCGAAGACGAAAATCAAGACGAAAAACATATCCTTCTGCAGTACGTTCTTGAATAATACGGATCAATCGACGGACCATTTTAGAGAATATATCGATACTCTCAGAAAGATTAGCAATATGAGGCGATGTTTCATCAATGAAAACAATAAGGTCGATATCAGAAGAATAATTAAGTTCTCCTGCCCCCAATTTTCCCATCCCTAAAATAATTAAGCCACAGTCTTTTTCTGGATTATCACGGTTTAACAGACTTATTTTCCCATCATCATGGGCTTCTCTTAAAAGAAAACGTAAAGCGACACCTAATGCTGCTTCCCCCAAACGCGTCAACCAAGCACATGAAATTTCATAAGTAAAAACACCACTTAAATCAGCCAAAGCAATGAGAACATGTGCTTCCCGTTTCTTGCGTCTTAAAGCGGCCATCAATGCCGTTTCATGATGAACTTCCCCCCTATCAAGGGCTGCGATATCATCTATAATTTCGCTCAGCCTTGTTTCTATATCAACCTCTAAAAGGGGACTGAGATATGATGGATTGGCAATAAAAACCTCACGCAAGAAAGGAGATAAAGTCATCACTGCGCTTATAAAATCAATCTGCTCTCCTTTTTCTGAAATATAGGAAACAAGCGGCTCTAAATTTTCTTTTCTTGCTTGTTCTTCAAGGTCTTCCAGCCATCGCGAACCACTCTCATCAAGGGGATATAAAGAAAGGAGACACGTTTTTAAAAAAGCATTTTTCATCTGCACTCTCTCTTGAGGAGTCTTTTACCTTTCTATACCACTGCATGATCTTAAAAAAAATCATTGTTGCGTGCAAAAAAAGAAAATGCAAAATATTCTTAGGGAAACAATAAAACTGCTCTCAAACCTGGATTAGCACTTTCTAATAATAACTCCCCTCCATGGAGTTTCATAACGGCTTTTGCTATACTTAAGCCAATACCAAAACCAGGCTGTGTACGGCTTTCCTCAAGACGAACAAATCGTTCTGTAACTTTTTCACGTTTGTCTTCTGCAATTCCTGGACCATTATCGCTCACAACAACCAATAAATGTCCATCACGATCTTCCATAGATAAGCAGACTTTTGCTTTTCTTCCATCTTTTGTACGGTATTTAATGGCATTATCAATCAGATTAAAAATCGTTTGTGCAATGAGCTCACGGTTTAATTTAAGCTCTTTATCAAAGGTATTCCCTAACCGAAGCAAAACACCTGATTCTTCAGCAAAAGGCTCATAAAGTTCAACAGCATCTTCAAGGATCAACTTCATATTCATAGGCTCAAGATGCTCAATTGCACTGCTGGCTTCAATCCGTGAAATCATCAAAATTGCATTAAAAGTACGAATAAGTTGATCTGATTCAGCAATGATACTTTCAAGTGCCTGACGATACTCAAATTTTGTCTTTTGTCCTGAAAGCGCTTCTTCAGCACGATTTCTAAGACGTGTAAGTGGTGTTTTTAAATCATGAGCAATATTATCTGATACTTGACGCAAACCAATATTTAACTCTTCAATGCGGTCTAACATAACATTAAGATTGGCTGACAGTCGATCAAACTCATCGCCTACCCCAGAAACAGGCAAGCGCTTACTAAAATCACCATCCATCAAACGCTGCGATGCAGCTGTCACATGATCAATCCTTTGTAATGCTCGTCTCCCCACAAAAAACCATATAAGTAAAGCCCCACCAACCATTGCAGCAAGAGCAATCATGACGGCTTTACGAATAACGGCTACAAAACGCTCTGGTTCATCCAAATCTCGCCCTATAAGAACCTTCATAGCATTAGGCAAATCAACAACAACGGCCAAGGCACGATGTTCACTTGTTTTGCCTCGCTCTCCAAAACGTGAATACAAAAAAGAATTTGAAATGAAACCATTTTGATTAAGAATGCCCAATTCAATACGCGCAACATTCCCTGCTAAAATACGCCCCATAGGATCAGTAACAAGATAAAGAAAAGCTCCTGGTTGTCGCGAACGATAATCAATAGCACGCATTAATAAAGGGATCCCCCCATAATTATAAACATTTTCAATATATCTTAACTCTTCATGAAGAGCCTGCTCTGTTTGCTTGGTTAATAACGAAGCGGAAAATGCCGTCATATAAATAGAAAGCCCTATAGCAACCAATACAAACAATAAAATATACAGTGAGAAAAGCCTTAATGCAGTCGTGCGCATTATATTGATTAAACGCTTCATGTTTTGTTATCTGGTACTTTCAACATATATCCGGCTCCACGCACGGTATGGAGAAGTGGAACATCAAAGTCTTTTTCAATTTTTGCTCTCAAACGAGATATATGAACATCAATGACATTTGTTTGGGGATCAAAATGGTAATCCCAAACATTTTCCAAAAGCATCGTGCGTGTCACAACCTGACCAGTATATCGCATCAAATATTCAAGTAAACGAAACTCTCGTGGCTGTAATATAATATTTCTATCACCCCGTTTCACGGTATGTGCTAACCGATCAAGCTCAAGATTTCCAACACAATAAACAGTTTCTGCCTCTTTAGGATTTTTCCGCCGTTGCAACACTTCAACACGAGCAAGAAGCTCGGAAAAAGCATAAGGCTTGGTTAAATAATCATCACCACCTGCTCGCAACCCCGTTACACGATCATTCACTTGCCCTAAAGCAGAAAGGATCAACACCGGTGTATCATTGCCTTTAGCACGCAACTCAGAAATAATGGAAAGACCATCACGGTGCAAAAGCATCCGATCAATAACCATAACGTCATAATTTTCGGTTTCAGCTAAACTATATCCCGTATCCCCATCATAGGCCACATCAACAGAATGCCCGACTTCCAAAAAAGCCTTTTCGAGATAACGCCCCGTCTCATGATCATCTTCGATAACGAGTATCTTCATAAAACGTATCTCCGTTGTTTTATTCAATCACATTGTAGAACAGAGGTTTTATAAACCTCTGTTCTATCGCTTATAAACTATTACTTTTTTAAAATTGGAAGAGCAACAAAACGATTTTGGCCATCTGTTTGCACCTGTAGAAGTACAGCTTTTCTTCCCATTTTTTGAGCATTCTTGATTGTATCAATGACATCCGATACCTTCTTAACAGATTTATTATTCACTGTCACAATGATATCACCAGGACGTATTCCCTTATCTGCGGCATCGGAATCTGAATCTACATCCGTTATCACCAATCCTACACCATCATCAGAAGGCGCAACAATCAAACCATAATCTTCTAGTGTCTCATTTGAACCACCGCGCCCATTTAAAGATTTTTGCCCTTCTTGCTTACCATTATCTTCAGGCATTGAATCAAGTTTAACCTTAATATTACTCTCTTTACCAGATCTCAAAACACCTAACGTTACTGTTTCTCCAGGCTTAATATTTGCGATACGCTTCCCCAAATCACGGGTATCATTAATTTTTTCGCCATTCACTGAAATAATCACATCACCTGTCTTGATACCTGCCTTTTCTGCTGGTCCTTTTGAGGCATCAGTTACTAAAGCACCTTTTGCTTCTTTCAAACCCATTGAGTCAGAAATTTCCTTCGTTACAGGCTGAATCACAACGCCCAACCAACCACGCTGAACTGAGCCTTTTTCAATAAGCTGTTGTACAATCTGTTTGGCTGTTGCTGCTGGAATAGCAAAAGCAATCCCTACATTTCCTCCAGAAGGAGAAAAAATCGCAGTATTTACTCCCACAACCTTGCCCTCAAGATCAAAAGTGGGACCGCCAGAGTTTCCTCTATTAACGGCAGCATCAATCTGAATAAAATCATCATAACTACCCGTGCCAATATCGCGTCCACGTGCCGAAACAATACCCGCTGTCACAGTTCCACCAAGACCAAACGGATTGCCGATAGCAACAACCCAATCACCAACTCGGAGTTTTAAATCATCACCAAAATCAACATATGAAAATTTTCTTTCGTCATTGACCTTCAACACGGCAAGGTCCGTTCGTGGATCCGCTCCAACGAGTTTTGCATTCAATTCTGTACCGTCCTCAAGGACAACAGAATAATTTGTGCCGTCAGAAATCACATGATTATTAGTCACAACATAACCATCAGACGAAATAAAAAAGCCTGATCCAAAAGCTATAGGATGAAGTTTATGCGAACGTTGTGAAAATTTGTCGTTAAACCTACCACGATCATAAAATTCTTTAAAAAATCTTTTCAAAGGATGTTGATTTGGTAATTGATCAATACCTGGAAGACTAAAAAAATCGCCAAAAAACCGCTCTTCTTTCTTTTTATCGCTCTTCACCTGCACTGAAACAACAGCTGGTTTTACTTTAGCAACAATATCTGCAAATCCCTGCTGCTGCACTAATGAAGTAAATATAGAATTTGCATGGGCTTGTGTAATCCACAAACTTGATCCACACCCACCCAAAAATAGTGCACTTTCCAGCACAGCCGAGAAACTTACTGCAACGAATGTTTTAAAGAAAGTTTTTTTAACCATTTAGTATATGCCCCTATTCAATTATATTGTTATCCAAGTTGTGATCACTTATAAAGCAGCAGACCTTACCATTTTCTGTCTAAATAATTAAAGTTTTGTAAGGTTGAAACATACAACACTCCTTTAACGCACTATCAATATATTGATTCATAAATATAATTTACCGTTACTCACCTTGAATCATAACTCCGAATGCCCGTAAGATTCTCCCCTTGCAAACCTCTTTCATGATGAATCAATTTCGTTCACTTAGATTGTACACCGTAAGCAGAGTTGGCATATGGAGTAAAACGAGAAAAAAGAAAGGAAAGTGCCTCTCATGAATCGCCTTCATGTAAGGGGCTGTTCCAACACCTAAGTTGGCCAATAACACTATGCATTGGTAAATATACCCTGAGCAGGTCAAAGAGAATTATGGTGCCGGCTTGTATCTTCATAAGTGTTAAAGACAGTAATGCCCAATGGCTTTATCATTATACAATTCACAGAACAGTGCTGCGAAACGGGTTAAAAAACTCTCAGAGATATCTCTTTTAGAGAGGTATTTGTAATTATTTCCCTGCAAGAGAATGCAACATTATTCCTTTTTGTGCTTATAGCGCCTTACCCGAAAAAATACGGTGCTTGTACCAATAATGAGAATGATCAAAGGTGATAACCATAAAAGCCAAGTTGTTTGATTAAATGGCGGTTTTAAGAGAATAAACGCACCGTATCGGTCAATAAGAAAGTCGATAACCTGCTGATCGGTATAGCCCATTTTTAATCTTTGCCGAATCAAAATCCGTAAATCACGTGCTAGGGGCGCATCTGAATCATCAATGGATTGATTTTGACAAACTGGACAACGCAAATGTGAAGAAATATCGCGTGCACGTGATTCAAGAACTGTATCCTTTAAAACTTCATCCGGCTCTACTGCTTTCACTGACTGTGCAGAAAAACTCACGACGAAAAAAAATAAAACCCAAAGTAACAGATTTTTCATTTCAGTCTCTTTTCAGAAAATTTAACGTAAAAATCCACCTACCCTGCACCCTCATACGAAACCTAAAACCTAAAAGAGAAAGACATCCACCCATCGCCATCATAAATGCACCTAACCAGATACATATGACATAAGGCTTCCACCATATATGCAAAACAAGTCCTCGGTCATCTATCCGCCCTGGCACAATGTATAACTGAGAGAGACCATAATTTTGAAGACCAATCTCTGTTGTTGACATATTTTGGCTTGAATAAAACCGCTTTGATGCTGTTACATTCCCCACAGCGTTTTTATTTTCATATATCGTAAAGTAAAATTCCATTGCAGAATAGTTTGGACCAGCACTCTCACGCACTTCACTCAAATGAAGCGTTTTCCCCGCGATTGTTACCCAATCTCCTTTCTGCATCGTGAGAACCCGTTCTTGTGTGAAAGTCGCAACACATATAATACCAAACAATGTCATACCCAATCCCATATGCGCCATCGCCGCACCAAAAACAGACCATGGTAATCCAATAATCCTCCTCATTCGTACCCATAAAGTTGCCTTGCCCCGTAAAGTTGCCTTACTCTGTCCACTCTTCTCCCAAAGATTAGCTAAACTGCCCAAAAAAACAAAAACTGAAAGTCCAATGCCTAAAGCAGCCCCAATATCACGCAAAGATGTAACATAAAAAGTTATGAAGCAGGCTATACAGACGCATGCAAAAACAAACCATAACCGTTCAAAAACTACGAGAAAATCACTCCGTTTCCACGCCAACATTGGCCCAAATGGAACCAGCAACAACAATAGCATCATCAAAGGCCCGCAGGTAAGATTAAAAAAGGCCGCACCTACAGAAATTTTCTGTCCAGTGAATGCTTCAATAAAATAAGGATAGAGCGTACCGATACATATCGTCGCTGTTACGGTTGTGAGTAATAAATTATTTAAAATAATTAAACCTTCACGCGAAATTGGTTGAAACAATCTTTTTGTTTGCAACACAGGGACGCGCCAAGCAAAAAGAAGAAGAGCACCTCCCGTAAAGAAAAATAAAAGTGCAAGAATTGCTCGTCCTCGTGCTGGATCAACCGCAAAACTATGAACGGACATTAAAAGACCAGAACGGATAAGAAAAGCCCCCATAAGAGAAAGAGAAAATGTCAAAATTGCCAAAAATAAAGTCCAACCCTTCAATGTATCTCGCTTTTCAAGAATCATGATCGAATGTAAAAGAGCTGTTCCTGAAAGCCATGGCATAAAGGAAACATTTTCAACGGGATCCCAAAACCAATACCCACCCCAACCCAGCTCATAATAAGCCCAATAGGACCCGACCATGATACCCAATGTCAAAAAGATCCAAGAAAGAAGAACCCAAGGACGCAGCCAACCTGCCCAAAATTTATCAACGTATCCTGTAATTAATGCAGCTACAGCAAAAGAAAAACACAGTGAAAAACCAACATAGCCTAAATAAAGAAGTGGCGGATGAATTGCTAACGCGAGATCTTGTAAAAGAGGATTGAGATCATTTCCCTGTAATGCTGGTGGATTGATACGTAAAAATGGGTTGGATACAAAAAGAATAAACAAAAGAAAAGCGCTTGTAATCCAACTTTGGCATATTAAAATCAATGCCTTAAACTGTTCTGGTATATGTTGCCTGGATAACGCCATTAATGTACTAAAGAAAGTAAGGCTTAAAATCCATAGCAACAGTGATCCTTCATGATTTCCCCAAACACCAGTAATTTTGTATAAAAGTGGTTTTTCTGAATGAGAATTGTTCACAACATTTAAAACAGAGAAATCAGATACAATGTAAGCGTGAATGATAACCAAAAAACAGAAGAGCAATAATGTAAAAGTAATATATGTTAAGGGAACAACTGTTCGTATGAACGAATGATCCCTCCACAAAAAACCTAAAACAGGTAAAAATGCCTGCAGTAGACTTACTGAAAAGGCCGCAGATAAAAACATATGACCCAGTTCTACAAGCACAATCTAATTATTTCTCCATACCATGATGTTTATTCAAGAGATCAGCTGTTTCTCTAGACATATAAGTCTCATCGTGTTTTGCTAAAATGCGCGTACCTATAAAAAAACCCTGTTTATCAAAATATCCTTCTACGATAACACCTTGACCTTCACGAAAAAGATCCGGAAGAACACCACTGAAAATTACTTTTTCATGTTGTGCATAATCCGTTACAAAAAAAACGACTCTTTTCGCTCCAACATATTCAAGTGTTCCCTTTTCAACAAAACCGCCTAAACGCAAAGAGCGTCCCGTTAAAATATCTTCTCTTGTAATTTCAGAGGGCATTCGAAAAAAGCTTACCGTATTGCGCATTGCATACATAATGAGACTTATTGCGATCATTATAATCAAACAATAGAATAAGATTGCTAGCAATCGCTTTTTTTCTCGCTGCTTTGCAATGTTTTTCAATGAACGAGTATTATTAAAAGATTGACTGCTCATAAACACTCTACGAAAATTCTTTTTATAGACATATTATTTAAGAGCTTCGCACATCTCATATATGAGTGCAACTTTTATCCAACACTTCTCTCCAAAGACCTCTTGAATACCCTTATTATTCCTTTATAAATGCGCGCTTTTTCTCCAAACTGTCATTGTGCTCACACCTTAACAGCTTTTTCGTATTTCTCCATTCTTTGAGTTTTGTTCTTTAATCTCCTTCTCACGCAGTGCTTTAACGCCCAATTCTCGTTTTGCCACCACACAAGCCTTTTCATATTCTCCCTCTATAAATCTACACCAACGATACTTATTTTCTAGCTATTCAATTGCTTAAATCACGGAGTTGAATAATCATGGATTCAATACGTGATCGTCCTGTAAAGTTTTCAGGCATTTTATCAAGAAAATTTTGTAGAAATTGTACTGCCTGCAAAGACTTTCCCGACTGATGAAACGCTTCCGCGAGTAATAAACGAGGATAAAAATCATGTGGCGCTAAATCTGCTGCTTTCTGAAAAGCATTTTGTGCCTCTTGCGTAATCATTCCTCCCTCATAACCAACCAATGCCAAT
Organism: Bartonella rattaustraliani AUST/NH4; assembly: GCF_000312565.1. Taxonomy (GTDB): domain Bacteria; phylum Pseudomonadota; class Alphaproteobacteria; order Rhizobiales; family Rhizobiaceae; genus Bartonella; species Bartonella rattaustraliani. The sequence continues at coordinate 67,097 of NZ_CALW02000061.1, read as the reverse complement.
CCATACCCAACAAGTCTGGGGGCTGTTTCTCCATTCAAACGCAACGCATCTAAATAAATATTCACTGCATTTTGAAAATAGCCTTCCTCAAGATATCCAATTGCTAATGCATCTGCTAGCTTACCATCGTTTGGTGAACGAAGAAAAAGTACTTGTAAACGAACAAGCTGTTCACTCTTACTGAGAAGCTTTGGATTCTTATCCATTAACGCATTAAAAAAATAACTTTTAACTTCTGGATTGCCTGTTAAACCGTATATGTTCCATGTTATAAGAAGAACAAAAAAAATACTCAAAATTTTAAGTGTATGTCTGTTTTTATTATGCATACACACCTTCTCGGATCCAGCCGGATCCAGACAAATTTCATAACGCTCAAGAGTTTGCACTCGCTGTTCTTTTTTTGTCTCATCGCTAAAATGCAATGCAGCAAAAAGAAGACTTGCCAAAAAAATGAGAAAAAGTGCTGCGAAGACTAATAATAACATATCATTGTGATACCAATACGAAAACTAAAAATAGAACCAATTTATCCTCCCGATTCTTTCACTCACATACTGATGTAAAACGATAGAACCACATTTTCTTGCTGACAATATCACAAAATTTATCATTCATTTTTTTAGAACAACCAAAGGTGTAAAAATGAAACCATCTTCTTATAAAAAATGTATCCCCTCCGTTATCATTTATACCCTTTATCATTCTGAAATGCCCCTTTTTTATCCCAAATATTTCTCTATGCTTACAAAATTCAAGAGGCAACATAGATGTTCTGAATTTTATTACTCAAGATATTGATTCATAAAGATCTTTGTCGTTTCTTGCCTTGAATCACACCCCCGAATACTCAATAAGATTCTCTCATATCAAACCACTTTCATGTTGAATCAATTTTGTTTATTTGCTTGTACACTATCAGCAGGATTGGCATGCGGATAAAGATTATAAACACAAATACCTCTCATTAACTACCTTCATGCAAAGGCTATCGCAACATTAGGCACCAGTAAATATAATGATGGTATCAGTTTTTCACCTTTATCTACCGCCTTGGTAATAAAACCTTTGTACATAACCCACCCAACACCGAGCGTGATAAAAAAAGGCTTCCGCCATATTCGTTGACCATATCTGAAACAATCGCTAATCCTAAACCTGTACCCGGCTTACTTTCATCAAGCCGGCTCCCCCTTTTTAAAGCTTCATCCATTTTGTTTTCTATTAAACCAGAGCCATCATCTTCTACAAGGATACGAAAATATTCTGTTTCTCCAACATTTTCATCTAAATGACAAGAGACGGTCACTTTTGTGTGAGACCATTGGGCAGCATTTTCAATCAAGTTCCCTACAACTTCCTCTAAATCTTCTTTCTCACCAGCAAAAACAATATCATCGACATTCATAATAAACTGAAATTCTTTTTCAGGATTCAGCTTTTTCATAAGTCGCAGCAAACGCTCAACCACACTGCGAACAGATGTATGATAAACAATACTATCACATTGCGCTGCAATCCGCGCACGCTGAAGATAATGATTAATTTGTGCCTGCATCATTTTGGTTTGTTCTTGCAATAAAAGAGCTTGCTTTCCATGCATCTTATCCGTCTCATTGACAATCACTGACAGCGGTGTCTTTAACGAATGAGCAAGATTACCAACCTGTGTGCGAAACCTTTCAATGATACGCTGATTGTTATTGATAAGAGCATTCATCTCTTGTGCGAGAGGCATGACCTCGCTTACTAAATCCGTATTCACGTAATGCGCTTTGCCCTCCCGAATATCATTCAATGCTCGCCGGATAAGCTTCAATGGCTGAAAACTAAAGAAAATAATCGCAATATTAATAAAAACACTGCCGATACCAAAACTCCAAAGAAAAATTTGCAAAGTGCGCTTAAATTCCTGCACTTGTGCATGTGCCTCATCGATATTCCCAACAAGACGAAAACGTGCAATGTGATTTTTATTATCAAGGACAACATCACTCTCAATGACCTGTAGCGTCTGACCACCATCCCCCTTTATCCGATAAGAACGAAAAAACTTATTATCAAAAGGGATATCAATATCGTTTGGTGAAAATATTGTTCCTGTTTCCAAAGATGGAGATGTCAACCTTCCTTTTAGATTAGGTGATATAGCAACAACTTCCCAATACCATCCTGTTGTTGAATCTGAATAACGAATATCATCAACTCCAACACTTCCTCTCAAACGCCCCTCGGGTGATACAGTTACCGTTGCAACGAGGTTATAAAGCTGAGCTGAAAGAATACGCTCTAAGTTTTGTTCGCTTGAGCGCCTATAAAATAAAACACTCACTGCAGAAATCGATGAAAGCGAAATAACAACCCAGAATGTTGATAAGATCATCACACGGAAACTGAGAGATTTGCTCACGAAAAAAAACAATTTTCTAAGCCAACTGTTGTTCTTGCAAACACTCATTGACCACCTAGCGTTCTCACACTATAGCCCATTCCTCGAACTGTCTCAATCAAATCCACCCCAAGCTTTTTACGTAATCGGCCTACAAAAACCTCAACTGTATTTGAATCCTTGTCGAAATCCTGATCATAAAGATGTTCTGTAAGCTCTGTCCTTGAAACCACTCTGTCACAATGATGCATGAGATATGAAAGAAGTCTGAATTCATAAGATGTTAATTTAATCAACTGTCCTTCAACAAAAACACGAGAAGTCTTGGTGTCTAATAAAACTCCACCACAGCGTAACAGACTTGTCGCATGTCCAGCCGTTCTACGAATTAACGCCCGAAGCCGCGCTATGACTTCTTCTAAATGAAATGGCTTAACAACGTAGTCATCAGCACCTGCATCAATGCCAAGAACTTTATCAGACCAACGATCTCGTGCTGTTAGCATTAAAACAGGCATAGAATGCCCTTCTTGACGCCATTTTTCAACAACGCTAATGCCATCCATATGAGGCAGACCAATATCAAGAATGACAGCATCGTAAGACTCTGTACTTCCTAAAAAATAAGCCTCTTCACCATCGAAAGCGCTATCTGAAACATATCCCGCATTTTTGATAGCCTCTGCGAGTTGATGATTAAGATTGTGATCATCTTCGACAATTAAAATACGCATTGCACCATCTCCCAAACATTAATTGTTGGGAACAAAAACCTCAACACGGCGCAGCTTTTCCCCCTCACGCGCTGGTATAACAACCACAACCATACACATATCTTGCCCGTCCTGAACAACTGGTTTTAAACGTACCAATACCCCACTTTCTTGGGCAGCAACCCTCTTACCGACCTCTATACAACCAGCAGCTGCAGCAGAACTCGCCCCCAAAAAAACAGACATCACCATAAATAAGAAAAATCTTTTCATCATCGATATTTTATAGCCTATTTTTGAAGACAAGATGAATCATGTTTTTTGGCTCTCAAAAATTATAAGACGGGGAATAATACACCCTCTGTATTACAGAAAAACAAGAATATATTACCCTAAAATTGAGCAATTTCAAAATAAATATTTTTAATGATAATAAATATAACCAAATCACCTTTCTCCTCAACTAAGTTCTTTCTTTATAAGCACTATAGCAAAAAATCATTTGTGCCCCATATAATGGTCATGGATTTGTTTGGTTGCATAATTTTGCCATAGGCTTTTTTTAAAATGTTCGATTTTTTCAAAAAAAAGAAAACGCGACATCATAAGCCTTTTCAAAGCCCAACACTCATTAAATTTGATGCACTGTTTGACACCACACTTTATCGCCTCCGCTCTGCTAACCGTTTCTTCTGGAATAAGACGAAAGTCATTTCACAATCTTTTCAGATTCAAGGATGGAAACGCTTTATCGTAGAAATTCTCGATGAAGCACTAACATTAGGTCTGATTGCTTTTTCCTTCTTCACCGTTGTGGGTATTCCTGTTTTTGCGTTAACCAAAAGTGATTGGCGTTCTCCTAAAAATTTTTCCATTCTTTTTCTAGATCAATATGGAAACCCTATTGGTCACCGTGGTGCATTACCAGAAACACCTGTCCCCGTAGAGGAAATGCCTGATTATGTTATTAAAGCAGTCCTTGCCACAGAAGACCGTCGTTTTTTTGATCATTGGGGGATCGATTTATACGGCCTCACACGGGCAATCTCACAAAATATGCAGGCTAAGAGTGTTGTTCAAGGTGGTTCAACCCTTACACAACAACTGGCTAAAAATTTGTTTTTAACAAATGAAAGAACCATAATACGCAAAATTAAAGAAGCCTATCTTGCCCTTTGGTTAGAAACAAACTTCAGTAAAAAGCAAATTCTACAGCTTTATCTTGATCGTGCCTATATGGGAGGCAATAATTTTGGGATCGCCTCAGCAGCAAAATTTTACTTTGGTAAAAATATACGCAATGTATCCCTTAGTGAATCCGCTATGTTAGCAGGGCTCTTCAAGGCGCCTTCTAAATATGCTCCGCATAGACACCTCTTTGCGGCCCAAACACGGGCTAATGTCGTTCTTTCTAATCTTGTCAATGGCGAATTCATGACGAAGAGCCAAATTATCAATGCCCATCGCCACCCAGCCAATACCGTTCCCCAAAGAGACAATAACCAACCTGACTATTTTCTTGATTGGGTTTTTGAAGAAGTCAAAAAAATGAGTGACCAACTTCCAAGCCATACCTTAATCGTTCAAACGACTCTTGATCCAAACATTCAAAAAGCAGCAGAAGAATCCATTACCTATCATTTACAGCAATATGGTCAACAATATCGCGTCACACAAGCTGCAGCCGTCATACTCGATAACAATGGTGCTGTTCGTGCAATTGTTGGAGGAGTAGATTATAACAAAAGCCAATTTAATAGAGCAACACAAGGCGGCCGGCAACCTGGCTCTTCATTCAAACCTTATGTTTATGCCGCCGCAATGGAGCATGGTCTGTCTCCCTCAACAATGGTCTTGGATGCGCCCATTCATTGGGGTGGCTGGTCACCTAAAAACAATTCGGGACGTTATCTTGGTAAAATTGATTTAGCAACTGCTTTAGCTTTTTCAATTAATACAGTGCCTGTCTATCTTACCTATAAATATCTTAACCGTGATACCCAACCCATCATAGATTTGATCAAAAATATGGGAATTAAGGCACATATTTTATCACACAAAACGATGGTTCTTGGCACATCCAATATGACCCCTCTGGATCAAGCAACTGGTTTTAATGTCTTTGCCAATGGAGGCATGGCTGGAAATCGCCATAGTTTTACGAAAATTAGAACAATCGATGGGCGTGTGATATGGGACTTCGAGCATGATGGAAAGAAACCATACCGCGTTCTTAGCGGACAATCAGCAGCTTATATGAATCAAATGATGGTTGGTGTCACAACACGAGGATCTGGTAAACGTGCCGCTCTCCCCATGACCCTTGTTGCTGGGAAAACGGGAACATCACAATCCTATCGTGATGCATGGTTTGTTGGTTTCACTGGGAATTATACGGGAGCTGTATGGATGGGAAATGATGACTTTTCCCCAATGAATCGCGCTTTTGGTGGTGGTGTTCCTGCCATGATATGGCACCGTATCATGTTTTCTGCACATCAAAATATCATGCTCAAACAACTCTATGGTGTTAAAGATTCTCTTCTCCCTTATCAGCCACCAACATTGCCTTCACACAACGATGCTGACACAACACCCTCGATAGCCTATACGCCCTCCCCCAAAACATTGAAGATTATACAACAGATCGACAAAGATCTGAAAAACCTACTCACCCCTTTGAAGACGAAAACTATACGTGATTAAAAACTTTAAATTCGAGATATTCTATAAATGCTTATTCCTATCAGCACTGCCTTTTTCATTTTTGCTTTTTCCATTTTATGTGGCACATTGAGCGTCAGTTATATGCTCGATTCCCCCCATAATTTTGGAGGTTTTACAATCGGCAAATGGAATAGTTATCCAGAAGTTGGAACAATCAACACCGATCCCTATACCCGTGCACGCACTGCCAAACGCGGTGATATTTCACTTGGACGTACAGAAGGACTTATTTTTCAACTTTGGAAAGACAATCGCGGACGCCCCTTGCGCCCTCATTGCCATTATTTGCTCAAAGGTCATATTCCCAATGCGCGCCTCTTTACCCTCTATACAGCCGACAGATTCCTTAAACCCTATACTTCATCTCAGGCGATACCTTTCGAACTCTACACCGACAATATTATCTATGAAAGTGATGGCACATTACGTATCAATATCTCACCAACACCGCAAAGCGGCAATTGGCTTGCAACCGTCAGCCAAAAAGAATTTGGACTTATTCTGACTTTATACGATACCTCAATTATTTCTGCAACTGCATTACAAAAGCTCACAATGCCCTCTGTAGAACAAATCCCATCAGGACAAAAAAACTGTGACTAGATTCTTTCATGCCGCACTTCTTGCAAGTATTGGTGCCATCATTGTTCATATTTGCGTTTTATTTTTTATTCCCTATTGGGCACAAAATAATATATGGAAAGCACTTGAAAAATCAGGAATCCCTTACAAATTTGTTGATTTAGATCCTCATAATCCCATTCAGCAGTCTACCGACCCATTCTTTCTTCTTAAAGTTTGCAGATTTAATCTCGAAAATGGTCCTGTTCACTTAAAAGCCGCAAAGACAACACAATTTTGGTCACTGGCAACCTATACACACGATGGAATTATTTTTTACAGCCTCAATGACCGGACAGCACCTGAGGCAACACTCGATCTTATTATTGGAAAGCCGATACAAATCATAGAGCTCAAACAGTCAAAGCCTAAAAAAAGCGCCAACTCGGTTTTCGTCGCTCAAAATTTAAATGAAGGTTTTGCACTCTTACGAGTCTTTGCCCCATCTCTTCTTGCAAGACAAGAAAGTGAAACCTTTTTTTCATCAGCCTCTTGTCACATGTTCAATGGATAAAATTGCCCATAGAACTTCACCTTTACAAAAACTTTCTTCAATCAAAGCGGATAACAACCTATTAAAATAATTGTTTTTCATTTTAATCCACTCAAATGGGAATGAAAATACAACTTTCATTTTTAAATAACTGAATTTCTATTGAGATATTGAATAAAAAGTCATCACAAATGATCTGTATCATTGCTCTCCTGTCTCACCAATTCCTCACTTTTCTTTAAAGTCCCCCCTTCCCCAACGGCGTTTCTTACAGCACCATGAATTTTATAACGCCCCATTTAACCCCCATTCTCGCGCTTTACAATAAAAAGTCAGAGCCATCATCTCTTTTACTTCACGCTGCGACTCCCCTTGAACTTAAATGATTCATAACCCGTATCCCGCTCTCTCTTTCATTGAGCGTTTTTTCATCCCCCCTCAATTCATCATTTCACACCGCAATTAAAGAGAGACATTACGAACGATAACCAAGCATAAACTGTTGCAATAAGCAGTATTTTTACAACATCATGATGTTTGATTTTTTCTCCATCAATATGTTACGTCTTTGCAAGCGCCTCTCTGTTCACAATATATGGCTCTTTGTTCACACTATATGAAATGAATGGAGATAGAGTAACAACGATAAATGAGAAAGTTGTTACGCAAAATCACCTCTGCTTGATAAAAAACTTTTGTTTTATGAGAGATAAAAACGAAGAGTCGAATATTAGAAAACTTTGACAAGCATATTCCTCTCAACCGAAAAAGACACCATCTCAATTTATCTTCATGCATTTACACGCCTTTCTCTATGGAACACAGTAAATCTAAAAAGGCTGAACATTCCTCATATCAATTGGCTGAGATAATGATAAAAAATTTCTATTGTACAGGTATCCTTGACCTCAAAAACAAGTGCTTTACTTTTGTTATATGACCAAAAGCTTTCTCTCAAATATGACACTCGAGAAGAATTTTGCTTTTTGTCTATCATTGAAGGGGGAAAAACTTTATGAAACAAAAATATATCCGTCTCATTTCAAGGGCAGCAGTATGGTCCCCTCGTTTTGGTGGATTAGCATTTTTCATTTTGTTATTCTCAATAATTTTACAACGCTTTTCTGTGATTGATGTCGCCGACTTCATAATTTTAATAGCTATTTCTTCCTTTTGTATTGCGGTTTCTCTTTTTCTTGCACTCAAAGCACTTTACAGTTTATGGGTGTATGGTGCTCTAGGAGGAATAAAAGCTTTTAAAGGGATCATATATTCATTGATAACGGCCACACCATTAATGTTCTTTTTTGGACTTTGGTTTTCTCTGCCAGCTCTGCACGATATTTCTACTGATACACAAAACCCACCAGCTTTTTTCCGTGCAACACGCCCTCATGATGCTTTACCGCTTAAGAGTGTTTTAACGGAACAAGCATCCTTACAAATGTCACAATGGCCAGAAATATCAGGACGTCGTTATGACGGCTCACCTGATCATATTAGCCAATCTGTTCTCAATGTTTTGGCCGCTTACGGTTGGCCTGTTGTCGCTCAACGAGAATTTAAAGGTAAAGAAAACGCACTTTATATCGAAACAATAGCAAAAACTTTTTACCTTGGTTTCATTTCAGACATTGTGATACGCTTAACCAATGAAGGTGATACCACCTTTGTTGATATGCGGTCTGCTTCGCGTTATTTGCCAAGAGATTTGGGAACCAATGCTGCTTTTATTATCGATTTTATGAATGCTCTTGATACAGACATCGCCTCCTTTCCTCTCTCACAAGACGACGAATAACAATCAAGAGAGATAAGGTTCTCTATTTCATAAAAATTACTTATTTTTCAAAAAATTAAGATACATAAGCAAACTATTTCTTTATCAAAATCTATAAACTGACAATCCTTATACAAAAAACAACAATCTCAAACCATTCTTGAAATAATTAAAAAGATTCAAAAATAGGAAATAAAAAACAGAAATATTGATAATAATATTATTAAAGTCTCTGTCTAACTGTAATAAGTAAATATTTTTTTAAAGTTTAATATTAAAAAATTATTATAAAACTCATATCTAAACATTATCATATAAAAATAATAAATAATCATTGTTCATATAAATAAATGTATACAAATTAAAAATGTTATAGAAAGTAATATAACAAATATAATGAAAAAAATGTGCTTAAAAAAATTTTTTTCACAATTTCTTTGTTACTATAACCTTTAGTTTATAATATGAAAACAATGTACAGAAAAATATAAATAAAGCACCTATAGAAAATAATAATTCTACAATAATACGAATAAGATCATTCATAAAAAAAATCCAAATTAAATATATAATTTTGTAAAATTATGCACCTAAACCTTCCTGTCAAATTTGTAGACACATACTTATGCCTACAAATTTGTTCATTTTAGAAATATCTGCTGATTTTTATATTAGCGATAACATCCATAGGCTGTATTTCCTATACCTGTAGCAAATCCTACTGCAGAACCAACTCCTCCTCCTAATGATATACCTCCCACAGCGCCTGCTGGTCCTCTAGTTGACCACCCCATAAGTCCACCAATTACCACTCCCATATCATGTCCCCTATGTCCCATTGAAAATCCTGCAGAGAGATAATCTCCAACAGTACACCCAGATCGCGATCCACTGTTTGAAAAATTCATTGATGTAAAATTAGACCAACTATTAGATATGCTAGACCCAAATGAACCAAACATATAATCTTCTTTAAAAAAAACGTATCAGATCGATACAGTTAAAATAGTTAGCATGCTGTTTAGACAAGCGTAAAATATAATTTTAAAAATAACAATAAAAATACTCCATAAATAATAAATACATTTTTTATATTATTAATATTAAAATGTATATTTAAATTAAAGCATAATGCTATTTACAATATTGTTAAAATATGAGATACAAAGTCCTCTTTCTTTTAAACAAAATCATAAATTCATATGAATCATTCACAAGAAAAACCAGTATCCTTCTCTTGGTTTACAAGTACAACAAAGAAATATATTTATTATCTTCTTGAACTCAGTTGTGTTGCTATTGTTTTGCGTTTACTGGGCTTGGTAACCCTTTTTATTTTTCAAGCAATTATTGATCGTATTCTCCCTTTCCAGCGCATTGAAAGTCTCTATGCTACGTTGTCTTGATGGTTGCTATCATGTGTTTAGTACAGCTCTTAGCACTCTATCGGGTTACCTAGGCGCTTATTTAGCCAATCGGCTTACATTAGAATTTGGGCAGCGCATTTACAACCATCTCTTAAGTCTCTCTTTGCCTGTGTTACGTCATTGGCAAATGGGGGAATTGTTTTCACATATTATAGAGGTTGATACAATTCGCGGTTTTTTAACGGGAACCATTGCAAAAACCGTCCTAAACGTTCTCTTTGCCATTATTTATCTTGCTGCACTCTTTTCCATTAATCCGAAACTTACCTTTATTGTCCTTATCATTTTACCTTTGCAAATGGGCTCTTTGGCGTCGGTTGGTCCCTTTTTGCGCCGCCAATTACGCCGTGCTTTTCACCCTGCAAGCCGCCCATCAATCACGCCTTATTGAAAGTTTTACCAATCTTGAAGCCATCAAGACACATGTAAAAGAACCAGCGCATACGATACGTATGCAAGAAACTTTAGCCCGTAGTCTAGATCAGAGCCTCACAACCAGTAAATTTCATCTCTTAAATGAAGCTTTAAACCATATTTTTGGTGACCTTTTCACCATTTTTATCATTTTTTTTGGTGCTCAAGCAGCGCTGCAAAACTAAATTACGCTAGGGCAACTTATTGCCTTTCATCTTCTTGCTGGCAATGTTTCTGGCCCTATCTTAAGCCTTACTTCTTTATGGGAAGAATGGCAGCACCTCAAAATCTCTCGTCTTCGTTTGGGTGATATTCTTAACGCACTTTCAGAATGGGAAAAGGAAAAGCCACCCCTTCATCTCACCACCACGCCCCATCTTGAAGCTAAAGATATCTGTTTTTCTTATGGAGAAACACCTATTATCAATCATCTTGATGTCTGTTTACAACCTGGTAAGCCTATTATATTGCTTGGTCCTTCAGGATGTGAAAAATCAACCTTTGCCAAGCTTCTCTGTGCTCTCTATCACCCATCAAGCGGGCAAATATTGCTTAACAATCAATCTTTACAAAATTTTGATATCCGTAGTGTGCGTAAAACAATCGCATATTTTCCCCAAAGCCCTTGCCTTTTTTCCGGAACCATTCTTGAGAATATGCTTCTTGCCAAACCAGATGCTACAGAGGATGAAATCAACGCTGCCCTTCATGCGAGTGCTTGTCATGATTTGATCTCTCAATTGCCTCAAGGGCTTCATACCCAAGTAGGTGAACAAGAAAGCTTTTTATCAGGTGATCAACGCCAACGCTTAGCATTGGCTTGTTTTTTTCTCATCGAACCACAACTTCTTATCTTGGATGAACCTACTTCCGCATTGGATGATACAATCAGTACTCAAATTGTCGAACATTTATATAAACTTTTGCAAAATCGTATTGTTCTCGTTATTACTCTAAACGCAATCTTTTTCCCAAGCATGCAACCGTATTAAATTTCTCTGACCTGGAGGCAAAAAATGGCAGATAAGGCTCCTCATTTGCGCCCTTTATCGCCAACCCTTCATATGGTGCTTGCTGTTTTTGTCGCCTTATTTCTCTTTATTGTTATTGGTAGCTTTATCTCAAAAACGGAGATTGTTGCACGAGGACAAGAGGCGGTTATTCCCACCTCCTATGTTCAACTCGTCCAAGCGCAAAATACAGGACGCATTGAAAAAATTCTTGTAAAAGAAGGACAGTTCGTTCATCAAGGTGATCTCCTTATCCAATTAGATCCCCGTGAAGCCTTAAATGAGCGTGCACGCGTCCAAGCCGATATCGCACAGCAAAACCTTCAAGCGCAAATTGCCGCTGCTATTTTAGCTGCCTTGAGCGCACGAGATCCTTTGGATAAAGATTTTGTAACCAAAGGACTGGCATATCTGAAAATCTCTTCCTCCAGCAACAAAACAACGAAAATGGAGGGGGAAAAACTCATCCGCGCACCTCTTCAATCGTTACAAGATAAAATAAAAACACTGAAAGCTCAAGCCGACCGCGTTGCACGCAGCGGTGCTGTTCTATATGCGCAATTGGACAAATTACAAGATGATCAACAATTAAGCCAAGAAAAACTCAAAGCTGCCAAAAGCCTGATGGAAACAAAAGTCATCAGCAACTCTCTTTATTTAGAACGTCTCCATGACTTTAAAAATGTAGAACATGAAATTTTAGTCAATAAAAAACGCTTGGAAGAAAATAATGCTGAAATAGAAGCACTCCACCAACAAAGACAAAGTCTCATTTCCGATGAAATCGCCCACTATCGGCAACTTTCTCTGCAAGGCTTAAAAGCTAAACTTGACACCAGGCCAATATCGTCTTGACCACTTATCACTTTATGCACCTATTGATGGACGCATCGACGATTTAAGTATCCACACTTTGGGTGGCTTCGTAGAAGCAGGTAAAACACTCATGCGTATTGTCCCAGGCTCAGGGGGGCTCATTGTTGAAGCGTTTTTTGATAATCGAGATATTGGTTTTTAGAAAAAGGCCAACGTGCTTACATAAAATTTTCTGCCTTTCCACCTGAACGTTACGGTGTTGTCTACTGTACAGTTATGAATGTAGGTGCAACCGCTCGCCATAAGCAAGAAATTAATGGTGCTTATGCTGTTTTAATCAAAATCGACTAAGATCACATTACTTTTAATCATCAAAAGCTTAAATTTATCCCTGGTATGACCGTGACAGCTGATGTCATTACTTCAAAACGGCACCTCATTTCTTATTTCTTTGAACCTATCACAAAAATTTTAGAACAATCTTTAAAGGAAAGATAATGTCTGTGAATGAAAATCCAGCAACATCTCTCATAGATCCAATGGCAGCTTTGGGAGCTATGGTCGTTTTAATGCTTCAATCCCCCCCTACATCGCCGCTGGAGAATCTGGGATATTGAACGAAACTTAGGACCAGCTTTACAGACAGGACAATACAAGCTCTATAAAAATGAGCGTGGAGAATTTTGCGCTTTTACCACTTGGGCTTTTTTAGATGAAAAAAATCATCAATCTATGTTTGAAAAGGGAGAACTTTTGTCCAATGCTAATTGGCAGGGGGGAAAGTACATGTGGTTCATTGATTATGTAGCACCCTATGGTCATGCTTCTCGTATTGTACGCGATATGCAACGAAATACATTTCCTGATCAGCGTTATTGTTATGCTGTACACCGTAATGAAGACGGTGGAATACGAAAAATCACCCGTTGGTGTTGCTATAGAGCACAAAAACCATCTGAATAACTTTTATACACTAAGTGAGCATCAATCATTCACCCCCCCTCTTATAAAGAGAAATCTCTAAAAATGACTATTCTCTACTATAGCTATGATAAAAAAAATCCCCAGGACATTTAGAGCTAACCTGCTACAAATGGATATTTCTCAGCTTACCAAATTTGATATGAATAGCAACAGATCGTTTCAACCTACTCTCCAGTTACTTTGATTGCTCCACCTTACATTGGTTTCACCAGAGTTGGCTGGGGTACCTGGATTCGAACCAGGGAATGCCGGTACCAAAAACCGGTGCCTTACCGCTTGGCTATACCCCAAAAGAAAAACGTCTCACGTTCGCTTTTGCACCTTATAGCGATTCCTACGATTGTACGCAACATCTGAAAATTAAAGCTTTTACTTTTTTATCATAAATTTTGAAACCTTATTCGCGTTGCCCCCATAAAAAGTTTATCATAAAAGTGCGCATTTGCTTACAGCTTTCACATAACAAAAGCTCTTCACCCATTAGTTTACATTTATCTCTAGCTGTTGACCTTTCAAAAATTGATCCCAAATTTTGGCATCAAAATTGACCTTATTTCTTCTCAAGATGTTCATAAACAATATCCATGCAAAGCCTCTCTGGGCTTTTTAAATAACCTAGGAAAAGAAAAAGACTTTATGTGTTGAGAGTTTTGATCTTCTGAACCACACATTCTTTATTTTTGGTTCTTCAGAGTATAATAAATTATCTTCCTGCCACTTACAAACTGAGCTGATAGTACTCAACAAATATCATAAGACTATCAGAGGAGAATTCCACTTTTAGCCAATATGTGCACTCTCTATCAGAATGAGATCATAGGATGTGTTGCTCCTCGGCGCCTAAAAAATCACATTATGATCGAAGCTTATGAGTAGGATAAAGATTTTGGCTTTTCCATCATTGAACATCTCCAACCCATTTTACAAAACTGGGGTGAGCTGCTGATTTCTTTTAAATAAATGATTTTTCCTGAAAGTTACTAAAGATGAATGATGAACGCGTTTCTTACCACTTACTCCTTATGCAACGCGGTTTTTTGGACTTATTTTTGTCGATATCCATAAGCCGACACGCCTCAGGTCTTTTGCCCTTTGCTTTAATCTCCCTCTTCATGTAAGAGAATCATTATCTATCTGCGGGAATTATTTCTTTTTGCTTCATGATTACGGTATCTGCAACGGCACCACGGCGTGGGGTCTGATGGACCAATATGGGGCACAGCGCATTTTAACCCTTTCCTCTTTTCTCTCCGTAAGTTTCCTTGTGACTGCCTTCACGATCATTCATTATGGGCAGTTGATCGGAGCCTTATATGTCATTATCGGCTCAGGGCTGTCAGCACTTAATAATATTATTTTACGTTCTATTTGGTCAAAAATAACAAAAGACGAAACCACCCGTAAAGCACTACACAATTTAGATTCAACCCTAGAAGAACTTATTTACATCTTTACGCCACTAATTGTTTCAAGCCTTTGGGCTTTTTTAGGACCTGACTCGGCAATTTTACTTGCCGCTTCTTCAATAGCGCTTGGAACATTTCTTCATATTTTTTACTTTGCTCATTATGCTGGAGAGCATGTTAATTCTATCTTGGATGAAAAAGTTGGTCCAAACACAACAAAGAGAGATAAAGCTACGAGCAAAAGACGCTCAATTATTTTCACGAAGTCAGGCATAGGTTTAATACTACCGATGTTTGGCTTTGCTCTCGCTATGGGTATGAGCAAAATTATCTATGTCGCTTGGTCAAGCACTTATTATACCAGCTCTTTGGTTGGACTACTCTCAGCGTTAACTTCTATGGGCGGATTAATTGGTGGGCTTCTTTATGGAAAAATTAAACTTTCTGATCAAATAACAACAAAGCTTTACTTTATCCTGCCAATGTTTTTTGGTGTCTGCATGATACCCATGGCGCTAACAAGCTCACTCATCATTGTATTGATTGTCTCTCTCATGGTTGGTTTAGCAATTACCCCTCTCTTTGTCGCAGCCTATATGCGCGTGCCGCATAGTTTTCATAAAAAGTATTATAATGAAGCTAATGCTTTAATTGGATCAACATATAATATAGGTTCAGGAATTGGCTCGATTCTTGTGAGCTGTCTTGCAGAATATGGTACAATTGCCCTTCTCTTCATTTGTGCAAGCCTATCGACCTTCATCATTCCAATGTGACCTGAAGACAACATTTTTGAGCTTGAATAGACAACACTTTCACGCAAGCATCACCTTACCGATCCAAAACAGAACGTAAATTATTGACACACGCCAGCATATACCTCGCATTTTCGGAAAAAGCCGCGCAGACAGATTAGAAAATTTGGACAAAAACCGCTCATCGCTGCGTGAGAGCAATTTGATTTGATATATCTGGTGCCGAGCATGATTTGAGCATGCAGCTTTCAGATTATGAACTTGGCGTATTACCGGAATTCTCTATTCCGTAGCACAAAATAAACATGCCACCTCACCTCTTTTAAGCCAATAGCTCCTTATCAAAATTACCAGAACAAAAAATAGTGCTTTATAATAACATGATTGCATCGTCCTGATATAAAGCTAAAAAGAGAACAGTTTTTTCTACTGAACAAATGCTTACAAATTTATATTCTATGTACAATACAAAAAAATAAATCTACAATGCCACGCAATAATTTTTCATTTATATATCTTTTTTAATTGCACTAAATTAAATGTCTTCATTGTAAACTTAAGGCATACCGGTGATTATTATGATTAAAGATTATTATTAATTTTCTCACCAAAATACCCCAGTGAAAAAACAACTAAACAATCATAATGATCACAAACATAGCACTGAAAAACAGATAGGCACACGCATTCCCATATTTGTAATTTTCCTACAAGCACTTTTCCAAAATCATCATAATCTATAATGATATTAAACGGTATACTTTTTAAAGGGTAAAATCTCCCTTTTTCATTACAAACTTTACTGTAGATGTATCTCTTAAAAAATGATGTATGTCCGTTCCACGAAGTAACGAAATAATAAACCTCTTGGCTCACAGCTAGAGCCCTAAGCGATAAAATCACCTGCCCATATTATGAGCGCTTTAGCCAGCTTATCAAGATGCAGCTTAATATTGTTTAGACCTCTATCATTGTGATTAATATTATTCATCTCTTTTATTAATATTGTTTATATTTCATAAGTTAGCATTTATAATATCATTATTATTATTTTAATATTAAACAATTATTTTAAATAAAATAAACACTCTAAAACAAACAAAAATATCAATTTTTTTATAAAATGTTTGTTTACAAAATTGAAAATACTTTTCACTGAAAAGATAAATCCTATATAGTACATAAAAATTCTATGGAGATATCTTTATGTTAAATATGCGAACTGCTTCCGTTACACTTACCTATCATCCTATGACTCAGATATTAAAGCGATTATCTGTCGCTCTCTTTTTAGCATTTTTAGTACCATTTTTAAGTGGCTGTGGGTTTAATACAATACCAACGAGTGAAGAAAAAGCACATGCCTCATGGAGTGAAGTGCTCAATCAATATCAACGCCGTGCGGATCTCATTCCTAATCTCGTAGAAATTGTTAAAGCCTATGCATCCCATGAACAAGATGTTTTTACAAATGTTATTGAAGCACGAGCCAAAGCAACACAAATTAACATCAACGCTGATATCTTAAATAACCCACAAATGATGCAGCAATATCTTAACAATCAAGCCAATTTATCCAGCGCACTTTCGCGTCTTATGGCTGTTGTTGAAAATTACCCTGATCTTAAAGCAAACCAGAATTTTCTTGCCCTTCAATCACAATTAGAAGGAACAGAAAACCGTATCTCTGTTGCGCGTCGCGATTATATTGAGGCAGTGCGTGTCTATAATACTGCACTCAAAACAATACCAACAATGATTTGGGCAAAGTTATGGTTCCGTGATGCTAAACCTATGCCAACATTTACGATAGATAGCGAAAAACAACAAACACCAAAAGTCAATTTTAATTAATGAATCCATGTCGATATTTTATGCAACGCTTTGTTTTTCCATACTTAAGAGCTTTTTTAAGCGCTCTATTTTTTCTCATCGTCTTGGAAAATATCGCTTGCTCTCAGACCCAATTTCCGCCCTTAACTGGCTATGTTAACGATATAGCGCATTTACTTGATAATGCCACAAAAGAGCATCTAACAGAAAAGCTAGCTGGACTTGACGAAAAAACTGGAGATCAAATTGTTATTGTAACTCTCCCTACTCTTGCAGGAAATGATATAGAAACATACAGCAATTCTCTTTTCCGCACATGGAAATTGGGGCAAGAAAAAATCAATAACGGTGTCTTACTTGTTATTGCACCAAATGAGCGCGAAGTTCGCATTGAAGTGGGTTATGGCTTGGAAGGAGTGTTAACAGACGCTCTTTCCGCCGTTATTATTAATAGCTTTATTCTTCCCAATTTTCGTGAAGGAAATTACCAAAAAGGGATTGTTGAAGCAATTCATGCCATTACCAAAGTCATAACGGAAAACGATTCCGATTTTTCTTTTCGAATCAAAGAGAAAGCTAAAGCTATTGAAAAACAACGTAAACTGGCTGAAAAAGAAGAAATGATCATTAATACAATAATGTTTTTCATTCTTTTTATCATGTTTGGTTTACCTATTTTTGCAATGATTTTTGGTAAAAAAATTGCTCCACAAAAATACCTCTGGATGGGTATCATCTTCACACCTTGGTTTTTAAATTTAAATGCTGTCGGCAGACGCTCCGGTGGAATCTTTGGTAACCATTCAAGAGGTGGAGGCTTTAGAGGTGGTGGAGGTTCATCAGGAGGTGGTGGGGCAACAGGAAGATGGTGAATAAATGCAGATTGTTGCGTATAGTAGACTTTTTTGAAATAAAATTCTTTGTCGTATTATTTCAATCTTAATAAACAACTTTGTATCTTACTCTGAAATTCTTTTACACATGACAACATAAATTCAAACACCAACATAAATATTTTTAATGGCCATTTAAATTGAAACATATAGATCGAAATCATTTAGCCAATCAATTTAAAACAATTCCTGGGGACCCACCAGTTGAATGGAAAGTAAGTGATAACTTAGTCGAATATCCTGAGGCACTCTGTTACATGCAAGAGCGTGTAGAAAGCATTCTTGCAAAAACTGCAAATGAACAAGTTTGGCTCCTTGAACACCCTCCCCTTTATACAGCTGGAACAAGTGCGAATAAAAAAGATCTTTTAGCGCCTCACTTATTTCCTGTTTATGAAGCAGGCCGTGGTGGTGAATTTACATATCATGGTCCAGGGCAACGCATTGCCTATATTATGCTCGATCTTAAACGCAGAACACAAGACATTCGTGCTTTTATTAGTGCATTAGAAGAATGGATTATACAGATGCTTGCAAAGTTTAATATTAAAGGAGAGCGTCGAGAAGATCGTGTTGGCGTCTGGGTTAAAAGATTTGATGACCAATCGAGACAAAACACTCTCTCTTTAGAAGATAAAATCGCAGCAATTGGCATTCGTGTGCGAAAATGGGTAAGTTTTCATGGAGTTGCCATCAATGTTTCTCCTAATTTGGCACATTATGCAGGGATTGTTCCTTGTGGTATTGCAAATCACGGTGTAACGAGCTTGCTTGATCTAGGTTTTCCCATAACAATGCATGATGTGGATATCGCTTTGAAACAAGCATTTGAACAAATTTTTGGTCCAACAATTGATGTTTCCTAAGGAACATTGATTTTTAAATAAAAAACAGGCATAAAATCCATTCTTATTTTAAGAGTTTGTTTTCAATGAGGGTAGATAATTAAACGCTATGAGCGATAATGATAAAGACCTTTTGAGTATTTTAAATAATGCCCAATCTCGGGTGAATATACAGTCTCGGATAAATATAAAAGAAAAAAAAACACCACTCCCAATAAAATCAGAAAGTGCCGATTCGAAAAAAGATACACAAGAAGATAATTATAGCGCCCTATCCATTCGAGTCCTTGAAGGCTTAGAGCCCGTACGTTTGCGTCCTGGAATGTATATCGGTGGAACGGATAGTAAAGCACTTCATCACCTTTTTGCCGAAATTATTGACAATGCGATGGATGAAGCTGTCGCTGGTTATGCAGATTTCATTGATGTATCATTGGATGAAAACGGTTATTTAACAGTGACAGATAATGGACGCGGTATCCCTGTCGAAAATCATCCTCAGATGCCTGACAAATCTACTCTTGAAGTCATTCTGACACAACTCCATTCAGGTGGAAAATTTGATGGAAAAGCTTATCAAACTGCTGGTGGGTTACATGGAGTAGGAATTTCTGTTGTCAACGCCCTTTCTGATGATATGGAAGTCGAAGTAGCACGAGGACGAAAACTATATCGACAACGCTTCTCACGTGGTATTCCTCAGTCTGGATTAGAAGATTTAGGTGATGTTTATAACCGTCGTGGTACACGCGTTCGTTTTCACCCTGATAGTGAAATTTTTGGCGAAAAAGCTGCTTTTGATCCAGAAAAAATTTACCAGATGACACGCTCTAAAGCCTATCTCTTTGGTGGTGTAAAAATTCGCTGGAATTGCGATCCTGTCATCCTTGAGGGCACAAAAAATATTCCCGAAAAAGCTGTTTTTCACTTCCCTGATGGGCTTAAAGATTATTTACTCTCCTCACTCAAAGATGAATATCGAGTAACATCGGAAGTTTTTTCTGGTAAAATAAAACACTATAATGGCCATGGCTCTGTTGAATGGGCCATCGCCTGGCATGGTGGTGATGCCAGTGTACAAACTTACTGTAATACTATCCCCACTGGAGAAGGTGGCACCCATGAAATGGGACTGCGTCAAGCGCTTTTGCGCGGATTAAAATCTTACGCTGAGTTAATAGGAAATAAACGTGCTTCTATCATTACATCCGATGATGTGATGATTTCAACGGCTGCAATACTTTCAGTCTTCATCAAAAATCCTGAATTTGTTGGACAAACAAAAGATCGATTAGCAACAATCGAAGCGCAGCGTATCGTTGAAAATGCAATACGTGATCCTTTTGATCATTGGCTCACCAACTCTCCACAAGAAGCAACAAAACTTCTTGATTGGGTTATTGAACGTGCTGAAGAACGTGTTAAACGACGCCAAGAGAGAGAAATAAACCGAAAAACAGCTGTACGTAAGTTACGTCTGCCTGGAAAACTCGCAGACTGTAGCCAAAACTGTGCTGCTGGTGCTGAATTGTTCATTGTTGAAGGTGACTCTGCTGGTGGTTCTGCTAAACAAGCACGAAACCGAGCAAACCAAGCCATTTTACCTCTTCGTGGAAAAATTTTAAATGTCGCCAGTGCGGCACACGAAAAAATGAACTCAAGCCAAACAATTGCAGATCTTATACTTACGCTTGGATGTGGCACACGTTCTAAATATCGTGAAAAAGATCTTAGATATGAGCGTATTATCATTATGACCGATGCAGACGTTGATGGTGCTCATATCGCCTCACTGCTCATTACCTTCTTCTTTCAAGAAATGCCAGATCTTATTCGTCAAGGACATTTATATCTTGCTGTACCTCCCCTTTATAGGATATCACAAGGAGGAAAAGTTGCTTACGCACGTGATGATGCCCATAAGGATGAATTACTAAAAACTGAATTTACCGGAAAAACGAAAATCGAAATTGGACGTTTTAAAGGGCTTGGTGAAATGCGTGCTGAACAGCTTAAAGAAACGACGATGCATCCTCAAAAACGTACATTGCTACGCGTTTCTATTGAGGCAATGGAAATGCAAGAAACTAAAAATACCGTAGAAAGTCTCATGGGTACAAAACCAGAAGCGCGGTTTCGTTTTATACAAGAAAACTCTGCTTTTGCATCTCACCTCGATATCTAAGTTTTGAAAAATCTCTCTCAGACCACCGCTGCTGCATCGAGCACATGCAACTGCGGATTAATTGTCCCATTCCAATAATTCAAACTAAGATTTCCAGCCAAATGGATCATTTCACCCCTATTTTTAGAAAGAAAATCACCAAGCGATGTCCCCACAGAACGGAACGCTATTCCTTGTAGCTTTTTTCCTTCAAGATTTGATATAACAAGGCGAAGATGCCCTTTTCCAACCTCGCACACATGCGTTAATCGATGAGAGGGAAGAACAAAAACAGGTGTTGTATTCCCTGAGCCAAATGGCCCTGCTTTTTCAATCATATCAAAAAGCGTTTTATTAACACCAGAGGCAGAAAGACAACCATCTATATGCAAAGACTTTTTAGCACGCAACTGTGAAACCATCAAAGAGACTTTTTCCTCCAACCATTCTCGAAAAGTTTCAATTTTTGTTGACTGAATTGTTATTCCTGCTGCCATACTGTGTCCCCCACCCTTTTCTAATAAATTTAATGCAACAGCTTCACGAACAAGTGCTCCTAAATCTATGCCACTTATTGAGCGTCCTGATCCTATGCCACTCCCTTCTTCTTTCAAAGCAATAGCAAAAACCGGACAAAAAAAACGTTCTTTTAAACGCGATGCGAGAATACCAATAATTCCTGGATGCCATTCTTGATGCGCAATCACAAGTGACAGTGGTTTGTCTTGATCCCGATAAAGAAAATCAATAGACGATTCTGCTTGCGCTAATTGAATATTCTCCATTTCTTGGCGCTCTTGGTTAAGTTGATCCAATTGTTGTGCTATTCTGTCAGCTTCATCTTTATCTTCACAGCTGAGCAAACGTGCTCCTAAAGCCTGGTCGCCAATACGTCCTCCCGCATTAATTCTAGGGCCTAATAAAAAACCTAAATGAAAACTATTAAGTGGTTCCCCTATACGCGCCATCTTTGTTAAAGCCATTATGCCAGGATTATGCATAGAACGGGCAACTTGAAGGCCTTTCATCACAAAAGCACGATTCACACCGTGTAATGGTACAACATCACATATGGTCGCCAATGCAACAAGATCGAGCATGCTTAGAAGGTCGGGAAATTCTCTAAACTTCTTTGTTCGCAATAAATGATTAACCCAAGCTAGCGTGACAAAGACAACACCTGCAGCACATAAGTGCCCTTGTCCAGAAAAATCATCAGGGCGATTAGGATTGACAAGAGCAACAGCTTCTTGATGTATCTCAGACATTTGATGATGATCTAAAACAACAGCATCAGCACCTGCAAGTCTCGCGGCTTTTATGGCATCTGGGCTGTTGGCGCCACAATCAACCGTGATAATCAAATGGGCCCCTTCTTGCACGAGCATTCTCATTGCCTGTTCGTTGGGGCCATATCCTTCAATGATACGATCAGGAATATAAATTTTGACTTGAAGACCAAAATAACGCAGAAAACGCGTTACCAGGGCAGATGAACAAGCACCATCCACATCATAATCACCAAAAACAGCCACCTTTTCTTGCTTCAAAATAGCCTCAACAATGCGCTCTGCTGCACATTGCATATCTCTAAAACTTTCTGGATTAGGCATGAGCGCGCGCAATGTTGGATTCATAAAAGCAACAGCTTCAGATTCATCGACATCTCTTGCCGAAAGAACGCGTGCCAAGGGATCTGGAAAACCAAATTTTTGAGAAATAGCACGTGCATTATTCATCCCTTGAGTATCAAGGGCATCTAACCAAGCCTGACCGCAAGCCGAAGATTCAACATTAAGGAAATAACGAGATTGCTGCATGGCTATTTTCTATATTGAAACCTCATAAAATACAATCAAGACTTAAAGAAAAAGCACTCTTTTACAACATTCCTTCTCACTTAAGATATCTGTAAGCTCTCTTTATGCGGTATTATGATACCTCAATTATAAGACACTGTTTTATAAGTTTTTATTTTCTCTTGACGTCAAACAAAAGACATTATATCAGGACAGATAGTACGCGTGAAATATTTCGCTATGATAACAATTTTCAACGCAAAATAACAAAAATGCTCTCCTCTTTGAGGAGCTCAATGAAGGATACTTCTATGGCAACTTTTTCGCAAAAGCCAACTGAAGTGGTGAAAAAATGGGTTATTGTTGACGCAGAAAACCTCGTTTTAGGTCGTCTTGCCACATTTGTTGCTAACCGCTTGCGTGGCAAACATAAAGCTACATTTACTCCCCATGTTGATGATGGTGACAACGTTATTGTGATCAATGCAGATAAAATATCTCTCACCGGCAAAAAATATACAGATAAAAAATATTATTGGCATACCGGATATATTGGTGGGATCAAAGAACGTACAGCACGCCAAATTCTTGAAGGTCGTTTTCCTGAACGCGTTATTGAAAAAGCTGTGGAACGCATGATTCCCCGTGGACCACTTGGGCGCCGTCAGTTGAAGAATCTGCGTGTTTATGCTGGAAGCCAACACCCGCATGAGGCACAACAGCCTGAAGCTCTTGACGTTGGTGCTTTAAACCGCAAAAACAAAAGGATTGCTTGATTATGGCTGAAATTCACTCTCTTTCTGAGCTTACTATTGTAACAAACGTTATAGAAGCTAATGAAACTGTCGCTCCTGTCCATGTGCAAAAGCTTGACTCACAAGGACGGGCCTATGCAACAGGAAAACGTAAAGATGCCGTTGCTCGCGTATGGATCAAACCAGGTTCTGGAAAAATCACCGTTAACAATAAAGAATTCGACAAATATTTTGCACGTCCTGTTTTGAGGATGATTCTTCGTCAGCCGATCGTTGCAACAAACCGAGATACCCAATTTGATATTGTTGCAACCGTTGCAGGAGGTGGACTTTCCGGACAAGCCGGTGCAGTGCGCCATGGTATTTCCAAAGCTTTAACCTATTACGAACCAGAACTGCGTGCAATCTTGAAAAAAGGTGGCTTTCTTACCCGTGATAGTCGTGTTGTTGAACGTAAAAAATACGGTAAAGCAAAAGCGCGTCGTTCTTTCCAATTCTCAAAGCGTTAATTGCAATTTTTGTGCAAGACATGCAGCCCCGTTTTCAACGGGGCTTTTTTATTGGTTCAAAAAACTTTTGAGAAAAATAAAGCAGAGTTTTCTGGAAGATTGCATTATCGCTTTTAATTCATTTTTTGCAAAAATATATGCATTAAATGATAACTATTTTGTATCAACGGGAAAATAAAGAACCAACCTTTTATCTTAGAGAAAAACTCAAGAAAAATCCAAAAAAACTTACATTCTCAACTTTAATTTTTAAAGTCTATACTTTGCTCACCTCGATATACTTAAGCTCTTCCTCACAAAAGATTACAAGATAACTTTAGTTCTCTCTTATGCTTTTCAAGCGCTTTTTTTATGATCATCGAGCACAATGTCAGTCTAAAAAATGTTTCACCATTGTGATAAAATGAGGAACAGAAATAGGCTTTGACATGTATTCTTCACATCCACTTGCACGAATGCGTTCTTCATCCCCTTTCATAGCAAAGGCTGTTACAGCAACAACGGGAACAGATCTCAGCTCTTCATCCTCTTTTAACCGCTTAATAACATCGATCCCTGAAACCTCTGGCAATTGTATATCCACAAGAATAAGAGAAGGCATTGATGAACGGGCTAAATCTAATGCAATAAGACCATTCCGTGTTTCAACGGTTTCATAGCCACTCGCCTCTACAAGGTCACGAAATAATTTCATATTAAGTTCGTTATCCTCAACGATCATGACTTTTTTTGACATTCCTATAACTCCACCCTCTTGAGATAAAAATAGATAAAAAGAAATCAACACATATTATCTCTTCACTAAGATAAAATGATAAAAAAAATTGTAAACCACAAAGAGACTGAATAGCTTCGTTAAAAGTATTTTTTCACAAACATGAGTGGTGCGAACCATTCAGTTACTTCATTTCATAAAAAGGGAATCCCCAATAGCCATAAATTCACGCTATCATCTCTTTCTAAAAGAGATACAATTTATAAATCCTCAAATTAGTGCGTATATTTTTGCAAAAAGTAAATTAAAAATGATAACGCCACCCGCCCGAAAAATGAATTCCAGAAAAACCTGCTTTAGTAAGCTTATGCTGATAATTTAGATCACCATGAAGTGTCATTTTCGAAGACACTTGCGAATTGATCCCCAAACCAGCTTCTAAGGAAGATCCAAAAGAACTTAACTGGAAAGGATCTTTAAAATGCACAAATTGCCTTCCTCCAAAACAATGAGAAAAATGAATTTTACCATAAAAGGAAGTGATACGGTTCTTTTCAGATTCTGGAAATATCTTGGTTAAATACCCCCCAACACGCATCACCCATTGATGAGGTTTTCCTATCTCAATATCAAACCCATCAATATCAAACCCTTTATGAAACTGGAGATTTTGATAAATGAACTGAATTTGTGGATCAAAAACAAAATCTTTATACCTTGTTACAATTTCCTTACCAGAAGACAATGAAATGTTCAGAGGATTTCCTTTTAATGTCGCCACCCTCCCCCGTGCAAGAGTTAAAACATCGCCTTTAAACAGACCATAAGATAAAACACCGTTCAAATAAAAACCAGCCTCATATTCCACATTACCATAAGCTGTCATTGACCATTTATGAAATGCATTATTTTGGCTTTGCGCAACACCCTCCGGTTGTAAAGAAAATTTTCCATAATTTCCCATAATTCCAAAAGACATGACATTGTTTGCACTCTCTATTGTTTTTAGCACCCCCCCCACCTCTACAGCATTATACGCAAGGTCACCTCCATACCCATATTCAAATGCAGAAAGATCTGAAACATAGCGATAACTTCCGCCATAGCCGTTTAGCGATAAAGCAGAAGTATTCTCTATTTTTAAGGATCCACTTGAAATATTTTGTATTTTTTTCAAATGCCTATTTTTATTACTGATATCCATCATTCCAGCATGAAATAAAGCATTTGGTAAGAGAAGATAAGTTGGAACTTGCGGAACAACATCTTTTGCTTTACTCACAATATCAGGCAAAGTAGGTTCATCCAGAATAGGCTGTATATATTTGCTTTCAAGACGAAAATCCCAAAAATCCTCGTTTCCTTCAACCAATCTCTGCTCAAAGTGCGCATGTCCACGAGCAGAATCTGGACCGTATGCACGAAGATAATATTGGTAAGGCAAACCTTCCAGTGCGATATAAGGAACACTCAACTGAAAAGAATCCTCCGCCGCTTTTCCGGAAACCTGAATAATTGAAACAGTTTGGGCATTTTCATCGCCTATTTTTTCTTCCTGATCTCCTACCAAAAACTGCACATGAACTGTTGTTTTTCCAGAAACATCCCCATGAATCAAAATCCTATCCGTTTTTCTCTTGTTAAAGGACCCATCACTATTGAGATGCGTATTTAAATAGAGGTGTGCACTATCCTGAGCGCTATACGCCTCTTCCTTTCCTTTTCCAATATAAAGTGTTTGATATCTTTGGGACATCGGATTTTCAAAAGCAATAGTGCTCTTTGAAAGTTTTACAAACGAGATAGATGAAAATCCACTGTTAAAGACTTGCAAACCTTCCTCTTTTCTTTGTGTCAAAACCCATTTTGATCCTTCTGTCAAATAAAGCTCAGCAATCGCATCCTCAGAAACACGGGTTCCCCCTGAAAGGGAAGAAGAATCAGCTAAAATTGCTACAGAAGTTCCCTTTTCAGCTGTTAATAACAAATCACCAGAGATCTTTGTACCCTCTGTGACTGAAAGATAAGTGCTACTTTTACTGCTATGAATAGCTGTACCAGATGGAGCCTCAAGAACTGAGTTTTTCAAAAAAACCATTTCCGACCCCAATTCCTTATCTTTTTTATTCATATCAAAATGCATACCATATTTGTTGCCTGTCGCTATAATTTTTGAATCTTCAATATGAATTCGCGAAAGTAAAATATTTCCTACGGTATCAGCACCTAACTGCGCACTATTATCTTGTCCGACCCTCAAACCACTCATACCCTCAGCAACAACACTGCTCTTCTTTAAATGAAAAACACTCTGATGATTAACATTTAAAGCTGCATGAACAATATTTTCTTTACCCTTCACTTTTGAACTTTTCGAAGTCATTGTGACTCCATTGAGATTTGCATTTCCCCCTGTTCCTACATGAAGCGTAGCCATATCGATCACATCAATTTCTCCACCATTCATCTTAATGTGCGCACCAGCACCACTAAAAAGAGCAGCCCCTTGATTACTTTCTTGACCTTCCACTTTAACTTTCGCATTGATTAAAATAACAGATGTATCTTGCTTCTCGGCATAAACACCGCTTTGTATCGCTTCAACTAGTCCACCATATACTTCAATCGTTCCATTATCAGCCCGAAAACCTGTTGATACATGCTTAAAGCTTGAATCTCTCAAGACAACTTTTCCTCCTTGCGATACAACAACACCATAAAGACTCTCTATATTATAAGCCCCCTCAACTTGAATATGCTTGGCCTGAATAACCGTATTTGCCATCTGAGCCCCTATGACAGCGGACGATATGAGAGAATTGCTTTCACCATTCTCCTTTTCAAAGGGCTTAGTCAATTTGTACACTTTATTGCTTATGGTATGTTCTTTACCATCATTGCATCGATAATGTGTTTTGTCTTCATTACACGAAAGTAAAACGGATGAATGAGAATGTGCCCCAACATCTATGTTTGATAAAAAAGAAAAAAGAGCTGTTGTAAAAACGCATGAATATAAGCAATTTTTAGATATTCTAACCATAATCCCTCTTCAAACTTTCTTTTTCTCAGAAAAAACAAAAATGCAGACAAAAAAAATAAACCACAAATTAAATTCAATAGATATAAAATAAATGATAATTATTTTCTATACACGCGATAAATTACGGCTTTATAATCTGTATTGTGTTTTATGTAAAGTAAGGAACAAACAGGCAATCACACTTTAAAACTTGTAGTTTTTAAAACAATTTATCCAAAATAGAATTAAGAGTGATAGTGCACTCCACTCAAAATAGATTGTATAAGCTTATATTGATAAAAAGAAATGCTGTAAAATGAGAATTTTCAAAGAAATGAAACAGTAAAACTTAATCTAGCTTCTAAAAAAGATAAAACCGAACTTATTTTTACGACAAATCATACACACTGTTGTTAGTAAAATGTATAAGCAAAACAACCTATGAAAAGTAGAAAAACCCGTATCTTTTTTATAACGGAAAACCTAAGAAAACGCTTAAATATGTCTCAAATAATAAATTAAACTTTGACCTAAAAGCTATCAATCACTAAAAATAAAATATCTCAACGCCCTGCCTCTATGCTACCTGTGACTGCCGTGGTGGCTTGAGAGGAGGCTTCTGCTTTTTCACTTTGAAAGCCCACTGTCATATTGCCAAATGTACCAGCCTCTGTCAAACCGCTTAACGTATCCAGTGGATTGCCCCACGACTTTGGATTCAAAATGCGCGTCCCCCGAAATAGCCCCTTCCGCTACCGTGTTATTAAGTCTCTCAACCACCAAATTATAAGTGCCTGCCGCGTAAATAAAGGAGGAGATGGCTTTGATCCCCTCCTTCATTCGTGATTTTATCCACCTACCTTTTTAACGATGGCTAGGGCGTTTTTGTAAAGCTTTTTGATTTTGCTCACGTTTTCTTTCATTCTCAAAATGCGTTCGTAAAGCACGTTCCTGTTTCGTTTTGTTGGTCACACCAAAGGTATCATTATCCATAAATTGCTGATATCCAGATATCATCAAATTAGCTAAAAATGAATTACTTCTCATAGATTGTGCAAAATAGATCCCTTTTGAATCTTGCAATTTATACTGGAAACCTGCTTTTTTCATGCACTCATAAACTGAGGCAAATTCACTCGCATACGAATTCATATCGTTAGAAGAAGCATAAACTGGTTTCCAACCACATTTTGACAAGGCTTGTTGGATCATAGCTTTATTGGCACCTGGTTTTTCCCATAATGCTAAAGTTGATGGAGGAGGTTGGTTAATACATCCAGCTATACCTAACAAAGTTACAATGCTTAATAGTTTTAAAATTGATTTCATTTTTCCCCTCTTTCAATGGATTTATTTACGATGAAAAGGCTCTAAAGCCTGTTGATATTTTATCTCTGTTTTTTAAGACAATTCTGAACAATGTTGATATAATTGATTGAGGGAACAATCCCGTCATTCCAAGGAAAAGAATGAGGGGTTGTTCATTATCAGCAAAAACAAGGCTTAAGGTTTGCATTCTGGTGCTTTTTTATACTGCTTACAAAAAGGGCTGTTGAGGCGCTTTTTAACACTGCGCTGAGGAATGACAGCTCCAGGACGACAAATCGGGAGGTTTTCTTCTTTAAAAGTATAACACCACCCACCCTCATGTTCATTTTCATAATGGAAACCTGATTGAACCATGCAAGCATGAATTGTTGCCCATGCATTAATACTAAGTTTTCTGCTTTCTGGATCGGTATAATAAGGTGTTGGCATGCCACATTCTAACAAGGCTTTTCCTACCTCTGTAAAATCTGCTCCTGGTTTCTTCCACGCTGCCACTTCTCCTATAGGAGGTTTGTTAAACTGGCACCCAGCTATACTTAACAAAGTTATAGTGCTTAATAATTTTAGAGTTTGTTTCATTTTTTCCTCCATGATTTACTTAAAGGGAATTGTTCTAGATGAGATGAACCATAATTATATCTACATTGTGGACTCGCATCTCCAAGACATGTGTGAACACTGTTGGGATCTGTGAACATTTTCTTCCATTCTTTCCACCTGTTGCTGCCAGTTGGCACTGTTTCGTAAGTATAGCTATTGCCGCCAATCACTCTGCTGACAAAGTCATATCTATGCCCATCAAAACCTACACTGGTTTGTTTGCCATTCTTCATATAGCTTAACAAACCTGCCGCAGCCAAAGCATTAGCCGCTGGTGCATAAAAATTGACCTCTGTTTTGTCAGCTATCCCACGCACACCTTCTTGTTTGAAAGAAGACAGCGCGTTATACAATGTCATGCCACCGCGGCTATGCCCGTAAAGTTTTAGCCCCGTATTCCCATAGCCATACATCAGATCTTTTGCTTCTTGTGTGGAATTGGTCAGACCCCAAAAGTTATTTTCCAGAAACTTCTGATAGCCCGCGACCAGAAGTTCTGAGATGGCCGAGTCTGCTTGCGGGAACACAACAAAATAAAGCGGTTCATTTTTATCCTTCGCATGTTGTTCGGCATAAACAGCTGCCTCTTCCGGCGGCGTAAAGATACCATTGAAGGACACATGCACCCTGCCATCAGAACCTTCTTGTAAATGCTTCTTTTCTTCATCCGTTAAATAATGAAACTGAGGTATTGGTTGTCCACGGGCGTCTCTTATAGGTACCCCATTTTCATCTTTGAGATAGATTATCTGTCCCTTTTCATCACGATCGACCACAGCGAGAGGATGTTCTTTGATAAACATGGTTTTATAGGATTCATCGCTGTATTTAAATCCTTCTTCCAGCAGTTGGGTTGCCATTTCACGGTTTTCATGGACGATTTGTTCCAACTTGGCGACATCGAGCTGTTGTACACCCTGATGGGCAGTAGCAGTATCACGGTTAAGGGAGGCTATGGTTTGTTCCACGCCTTCGCCCGTCAACGCCCTTTGCCCCGCTTCATTTGTCAACACAATGGTGCCCTCGCTAATGGCGGATTTGGTATAGCCTTCCTTTGTATCCTGCTTTGTTGCATGATCTAAGACATTTTTGGCAATGTTTTTGGCAACACCATATTTGCCTTGATACATGGGACCACCCGCAGAAATGCTCAAACCTTTGCTGCTGGCTTGGGCATGGGCACTGTTGGTAATGTCACTTGTGCTGATGCTTCCTGTGCTCAAGCTGTTTTTTTCTGCTGATGCGCTGCTCTCTACAATACCTCCGGTGAGCGTTGTTTTGTCTTTCACGGTGATCTCAAAACCACCCTCCCCCGCTTTGATGCCTGATTGCTCCACAACACTGTGATAATCGCTCGAGGATTTATCTTTATTCACGGAGATATGGCTGCTAACGGCATCATCCTTTCTTCCACCATTAAACCCAACAGAAACAGATTTCTGCTTACTGGAGGTTTGCCCCGTATCACTGCGGCTGGCAATGGCAAGATCCCCTCCCACTTCCATTTTCACACGATCTCCCAAAACCACACCTCCCTCCAAAGTGGTGTTTTTCCCACTTGTGGTATGAACTGCACCGGTACCAACAATATGGCTGTTCTTTTGCTGAACCTGCTCACTGGAACCCTTTCCTTTCCCAAAAGAAGCATTGCCCATCCACCTTGGATCGCCACTCCCATAGCTGTATCCAACATTGACAGAAATATTTTGCGAATGGTTTTGTGTGCTTTGTGTGTTCCTCGCACTTTCCAAGGTGATATCCTGACCGGCTTGGAGGGTGATATTCCCGCTCTGTGCATCATTGTTTTGCATCGGATTTGACCCAGCGACAATATCAACTCCAACACCATGAATGCTGCCTTTGTGGGCTTGCATGTTGACAGAATGCCCGCCCTCTATTGTCCCTGTCACCGCCGTGGAGGCTTGAGAAGAGGCCTCTGCCTTTTCAGCCTTAAAGCCTGCCGTAATGCTGGCTGAAGCATCCGCCATATTAAGAAGATCTCTTTTGGTTGCTCCACCCTTCATTCCGTTATAAAGACCCTTGCCTTTGTTATAGAGATCATAGCCTTTTAAACCAGCAATCAAACCATTGCCAATTTTGTGTTTTGTATCCCCATGACCAAAACGTTTTGCAGCATCTGTTACATCTTTTACAGTACCAAGAATGCCCACATTGACAGAACCTGTCACACCAGCAAAGGATTTTTCATGTGTTTCTTTGCCGTTCAAGATGTCATGGCTTTCTGACAGTGTGATATTGTTGCCGGCTTCAACATTCACATCACGCCCCGCCAAAACATCAGCTGCTTGCATGTTCACATCATTGTCGGCTGTGATCTGCACATCTTTATTGCCCACAATATGCGATTGAACGGATGTTGTGCTCTTTTGAGCGTCTTTATCCTTCTTGCTGGCAACACCAACACCCACAGAGGCACCACTATGATTCTTTTCAAACTGAAAGCCAAAACCTGAGCGCTCTTCCTTAGCGCTTGAGGAAGAGCTATTCTGACCAACACGCACATTAACATCACGCGCGGCACTCAGGCGAACATTTTCCCCAGAAATATCAGAGCCCACAACCGTTATATCTTTTTTCTTGGCGGTAATGTTGATATTGCCCTTGGCACGCAATGAAGAGCCTTGATGTTCAAAACTCTCTTCATTTTGCGCCTTTCCTTCACTGCCATATATCGACACAAAACCATTGCCTGAACCCACGCCAAAACCAGATTTATGTTCTTCTGCATGGCTGCTATGGTGGTCTGTCATGCCATCCATTGTTACATTTTCTGCTGTCACACTCATATCTTGCCCTGAAAGCAGATGAGACGCCGTTATCGTGGCGTTTTTGTCTGCCTCCATAACAATATTGCCTGTCGCCCCAAGAACAGAAGAAACCGCTACTGTATGTGCTTCAGAGCTCTTGGAAGATTTCTCATACAAAAATCCGCTTGTTGAGGATTGCTGTTGCTGATCATAATGTTCTTGGGCACCTTTTATGACAATATCCCCACCAGCATGAAGAGAAATAGCCGCTTTTGCTTGATCTGGCGTTTCCTCTTCTTTTCCAGCTATCACGATCGACCCCGTGATTTTGGTATCATTGCCCGATTCAAGGGTAACACCGTTCCCCCCGGTGAGGCTTGAAGCTGCCACTTGGCCCGCCTCCATCTTGTCATGCATGGACTTACTGCTGCTAAATGCCCCCCCTTCTTTATGGTATGACATCTCATAATGTGTGTGATCTTCTGCATGGGTGATCAGAATATCCTTGCTGGCTTTAAGCCCTACCTTGCCCTCAGCGGCAACAGAACTGCCGGTAATGGTGAGATCATGCCCTTTCCCATCTTGCCCTGCGAGCGCCGTAATATCACCCCCAGATGTTATCGAAGAGCCTAGGGAAGTCGAGGTTTGCCTATCGGCTTTCGTGTTTCTCACCTGAAAATGGCTCTCCGTCTCATCTTTTCTGACCCCTATGGCTATTTCCCCTTGCGCATCAAGGGATACATTGCCCTTTGCCTCCATATCGGAGGCAGCAATATGGATATCTTGCCCCGATATCACGCTCATGTCTTTTCCTGCCTTTACATGTGCGCCATTGTGTAAAACAACATGGGAGGTTTCATAGTTGCTCCTCTTGTTCATATTGCTGCGTGTGGCATCAATCGAAACATTGTCTTTCGCTTGTAAAAGCATATTCTCTTGTGCCTGAACATCAGACCCTAAAATGTTGAGATTCTTCCCCGATGATAGTGTTGTGGAACCACCAGAACTGACTTCCGATTGATGGTGCATGGTGGCGTTGCCATGGTTTATGTGGAGATGGGTTTTGGCTGATCCTATTGTTAAATTGCCCTGTTGTGTGGACATAGTCAGGTCACCCTTTGTGGCAATCCGCACCCCATAGGCTGTGATATCTTGTTTGGCAATCACGCTCGCATTGCCACCAGCAGAAAGGGCATTTGAGTTTAACACAGTCTCCACACCATCAACTGTTGTACGCCCTGCTTCAAGATGAATACTTTTTTCAGCAAGCAAGACGACATCACCCCCCGCGGCAAAATGTCCCCCTTGACCAAGAAGATCCCCGCCATGCACATGCAATTGGTGCGAGGCTGCAATCCGCCCTGAATTGGTGAGCGTTGAATTGCGCGTATTGTTGCTGGTAATATTGACATCCTTCCCCATGATCAAAGCACCAGAAGAAACAAAGGAGCCTCTGTCTTTTTCTGGAATATAGAGCGTGGGTACGTAAACATCCATGCCTTTTACTTTTTGGCGCACATAAACCACCATTGGGGTTTCTAATGCATCCAGCTGTTCTTGTGTTAAAGCCTCACCAAAGGGAAGGTTGTGCGCTTTTGCATAATCTGCCCCTTGATCCAGCAAGTTTTTGACTTGT
The DNA here is from genome assembly GCF_000312565.1 of Bartonella rattaustraliani AUST/NH4. Taxonomy (GTDB): domain Bacteria; phylum Pseudomonadota; class Alphaproteobacteria; order Rhizobiales; family Rhizobiaceae; genus Bartonella; species Bartonella rattaustraliani. Next base: position 32,694 of record NZ_CALW02000061.1, on the reverse strand, counting down.
TCAATGGCATCGCTCCCCGGAATAAAAGAACCTTGCCCCAAACCTTGCCCCACAAGATCACGCATTTGTTTTTCAATCAATTGCTTTTCAAAATAAGCATCCCCTAAGAAAAAAATCTCTCTATCTGGATTATAACCAATTCTGTTTAAATAATAGGCGGAACCATAAAATTTGCCGACATCAAGAAATTTCGCACGCGTTTCATAAAGAAAGTTTTGTTGGGGCAAAGTGCCACCAACACCACCCGATTGCGGTTTTGGTAAAGGAAGTCCCTCCAAAGCACCTGTTGCCCCACCTATATCAATGTTTGGCGTAAATAAAGCATCTGCTGCGGTTAAACCACTCAATGCGCCTAGTGGGTCACCCGAAACTGCCATTGCCTCAAAATACGCATTCCCTCTAATGGAACCTTCCTCTGCCGTGTTATTGATTTCATTAACCACCAAATTCAAGGTGCCCCCTGCTTGCACAAGGCCAGAAACACTATCAAGAGCTTCTGAGCTCACATGGCGAACGCCACCATTGGCTATATTTAAATCCCTATTGCGGCTTCCATCAGCGTTATAGGCATAACAATTATCCGTGTTTGCATAACAATGCATAAAGATTTTTTTATAAGCTGTTACGCCTAAATTGGTCAGCTTATCGGTGTAGATATCCGCGTTTACACCCGCTTTTATTATACTATAGCGGTTCTCAATATTATCAGCGTTAATGATAAGATTACCCGTCGTTTCTATCAACCCCTGAATGGTGGGTTTGTGCGAAAAACCTTGCGTGACAGTTTGTTCTGTCATGTGTGACCAATTCTTGTTTTTCCAGCTCCCGAATATCCCTTCCCATTCCTCATTTCCATTCCATTCATAGCGGTGTACGGACAATTGCTTACCTATAGGTTTATGTTCCCAAGTAAATGCCTTATAGACTGTTCCATTGCTTGAAATTGCCGTACCATACGTTTCTTCTTGGCTATTCCAAAGTGGATAATCCAAGTAAAGTTTTACGTGCCCCTTAATTCCCACAGTATTTGACTGATGCTCATGCCCACTTCCCCAAAGACCAGTATTCTCATCATTATATAACATTCCATCACGGAGCTGATTAGACCCTTTTGGTTTTTGGAATGAAATGTTCCTATCTCTAGTGCTTTCTGTAAGAACAGGTGTGCTATCGGCTTCATTTTGCAACGTTTTGGTTTGGATTGCTAATGTTCCGCCAGCTTGAATGAATCCTGCTTTATTCACAAGAGAAAAGTTTCTGCCTGTGCCTGCCGCATTGGTGAAAAACAAATCATGCCCTGATATAATGGCGCCAAAATCATTTAACACACTACCGTCAACTCTCAGAGCGCCATTCCCCCCTGCATAGATTAAACCCGTCCTGCTATTGGTTACATCAGCTGTCACATTAAAGGTTAAATCCCTGCCCGATGCCAATTGCCCTCTATTTTCTAGCCTGTTTGTTTTAATCACCAAATCTCTTGCGGCTAAAACAGAGGCTTCCTTATCTGCCATAAGGCTTGGAGCAATCAAAAGAATATCACCCGTTCCCCCCTTATCGGCATTCGCTTCAAGCGAGGCATCGCGAATCTCAAGAGCATTTGCGCTTTTAAAATCTAAACCACCATAAATTAAACTGCTACCTGAAACATAAAGATTATCCGCATCGAGAAACAGGGTTTGCGGTGTAATAATATGAGAACGATTATCCCTCAAATCCAAGGTGTTTGCCTTCAATTTCACATCCCCACGCGCCGACAATGCATTCTCTACACTGATCTCTCCAGACACAGAGGTTAACTTTACTGTGCCATAGCTCATAACCTGATCATAATAAATGTCGTTGCCGGCAAAAATATCAATATTTTCACCACTCACAGTCTGCCCTACTTTAACCCCCTCTTGTATAGTCAAAGAAAGAGAGCCTTTATCATGCAAAATAATCTCGCCATTCACATTCGCCCCATTCACACTCGATTGTGCGAAATCAACCCCTGTCATAAGTGTTCCAGCATGAAGACTTCCAACCCTTAAATCAGCATCATCCCCTGTGAGAAGAGAAGCGAAATCAACGCCCCCGCCCTCAATATGGGCCTTGCCATAGGCAATCAGTTGTCCAAAATGAATGTCTGCATTTGTTGCAGATCCTGCGTGAATTGCTACATTTTGATGCGAGAGGAACGTTTGAGAAACAGAAATCCTATCATGAGAAACTAAGGCGATATCCCCTGCTCCATAAACACTTTCAACTTCAATCGTACCCTGACGGCTTTGTAAATCAACACCCCCTTGTGCCCCAAGAACCACAACACCTGCCGCACCGGTTTTCGCCATATCAACCCCACCGGCTAAAAGATGTGCCTGGATAGCACCACCGGCATGTGCCTTTAAACTCCCTCCAGCTAAAACAATCCCATCAATGGTCAGATTGCCCCCTGTTGCAAGCGCCATATCAGCGCCTGAACCAAGCCCTGAAACTTTGATGGCATGGCGGGAAAACAGCTTCATATTGCCTCCAGAAGTTGCTTGCCCCGCAATGGTTAAAAGCCCTTCTTGCGCCTCTGCTGTAACATGACCATCCGCCCCAACCGTCTCTAACATCACATCTTTTTTTGCGGCAATCTCAATATTCTTTTTCGAGGTAATGCGCTTTGCATGAAGGTGATCGCTCTTCGATTTCAGCAAAACCCCACCATGACCAAAAACATTCTTCAAAGAGATTTTTCCATCAGCAGAAAGGCGCAACTGACCCGCATTGGCAGCCATATCATGGCGCATGCGAACCCCAACGCCTTTTTCTGTCGCCACAAGTTTAATCCTATCCGCCTGTAATGCCCCCAAAGCAGAACCATCTATCGCATATTCCGGTTTACCGGTAATATCTGTGAGCTCTTTCATTTCACGAGACACATAGTCAAAGTGCCCCGTTCCAGCATGCACCCCTATCTCCCGACCCGCAACTGGTCCTTCAAAATGCACAGTTCGGGAAACAATATCAAGAATATCAACAGATCCCTTGCCCGTGAAAAAATTCGCCCCGCTTTTGCCAAAGGTGATATCCCCTCCTTTCACCTCAAAACCCTTTAAAAAACCAGTCTCATCAATTTCAGGAACACCTGTTGTCAATGTCGCATGGGGCGTGTTGATAAAGCCACAACCCTCACAACTTATACCATTGGGATTGGCAATAATGACATCCGCTGCATGTCCAAAAACTTCCCCTGGACCCTTCAGAGCACTGCGTTTGCCACTGGTCACTTCATTTAAAATCACCCTTGCCGCACCTGAAAAACGCAAATGCGGATTGCCCGGCATGATGCCCCCCAACTGCGATTTTCCAACTTCCTGCGTATGATTGTTCCAAATAACACCAGGATGATCGATATTAAAATCGTGATATTTATTGTGCGACAATCCCTTGCTATTGGGGGTTACAATATCAATCGAGGGAACCCCATTGGGCGCTGTACCAATATCAGGACGATTTCCTGCCCCCGCATGCGGATCAACAGAAATTTGTGCCTGCACAATTGAAGACTGTAATAAAAAAGAAAAACCTATTCCCCCACTTAAAATATTCTTGAGAACAGTACTGGATACTAAAGCTTTAAACCACCTTGCTCTGCTTCCTTTGTTATCATTTGTCATAATTTTATTCCCCAATAAATAAACTTAAAAATTCATGGTCACTGTTACAAAAGCTGTTCCTGACTTTTTGTGCTTCACTGAGCTCCACAAAATATTAGAATAGCTCGTATCAAGAGAAACAGTACCGCCTACAAGCTTGACCCCCGCCGTCCAACCAGCAAGATGCTCATTTGCAAAACCATAAGAAGGTTGCGAAAAAATACGACCATAGTCCAAACCAATATAAGGGCGAAGCTCACCCAAAAACCTTTTTAAATGCACGTGGTTACTCCACGGCATTGTTCTTAAAAACAAGTCATTGCGGATAAAAAAACCGCTATTCCCAAATATCAAACTCTCGCGCGTTCCACGGACATTAGAAACTCCTCCCAACGCAATCTGCTCAGAACCCAATAAATTGTGAGGCGAACATTGCCCACTCAACAAATTGCTTAATATCAAGTTCCACTCCCCTAACTTAATGGGAGTCATCACACTGAGCGTACCGGTAAATTTCATAAATTGAGGTTCTGCATCCCCTACTCCTAGATCATGCTTTTTGGCAGCATGAAACAAACGAAGCCCTTGCAAATAACTGACATCAAATGTCCATGTTCCACCTAACATTTGACGAGAATGCGAAGCCCCCAAATTGGCAACACTATATTGACGACTGCCAACCTCACTCTTATTCCCAAGAAGATAATTGTTCGTTTTTTTATAAGAAAGACCTAAATTGAGTGTCGTCAATGAAAGGCTATCACGATGAAGAACGGTGCTTGTGCCGGCATGTAATTCACTAGAATTGCCCGTTGTTTCAATATCTGTAAAATTGCCCTCAATGATGCTTTGATAATTATAGGCATAACCATTCAAAGAAAATGTCCAATAACCATAAGGAATACTCACACCGGCTGAAATACTATTGCTATGCCCTTCTTGTTTGCTTCCACCCCAATAGTCAGGTTCAGTGCGTTGATAACTAAAATCCCACGCATCATTGAAACCTAAAATATTTTCTAGCTTTAAGCCTGCACTATAACGCGCATAACCTGTAGAAGATTGTCCTAAATTATCATGGGAAACATGAACTTTGAAAGCTTTACTAGGTTGATTGTTAATATTTACAATCGTGCTGCCATCTTCACGTCCTGGGAGAAGTTCGCTTTGAGCGTGCCCTGAAAAAAGCCTGTTGATTTGATCAAGCCCTTGTTCAATATCGCGCATATTAAGAATATGCCCTTTAAGCCCTGGAAAAGCACTCCACACAACATTATTATGAGAAGAAGCCGGTAAACCATTGTAATAAATATCCGAAAGCTTGCCCTCAACAACAACAAATTTGAGCACTTTGCTGTTTTTGATATCTTGATCGGGTACATAAAAACGCGCTGTGACATACCCTTTATCTAAATAGACCTTGGTTAACTGCTTGATTAAAAGCTGGATATCAGAAAGATCGATACATCTTCCAACATAAGGATCTGTTATGGCTACTATAGAGCGCTTTTTGATATGATAAACCCCATCAACAATAATAGCATGAATTGGAAAGCAGTACTCATTCCTTAAATGCGATCCTTGGGTTCCTTCAGAAGACGTTGTTAGGCCTTGAGGCGTTAAGGTGCGTAAATTCTCAATTCTTTCTAATTGCTGCTTTTCTGAATATCTGCGAGAAAAATTATCTATGGGTGATTGTAAATGTGAAATCATTGATGATTGTGCGTATGCTGTAACGCCATTTAAAAAGCCAAACGACACAAGGATAACGAAAAAAATCCTTAAAAAACAACCTTGACCTAATAATACCAAAAACACTGCAGATTGCCCCCGCATTTTGTCATTCATTGTGCATTCCCCGAAAGACTGCTTCATGAATATTGAATCGTAATAAATGCACACTCAAAAGTGTCATTTTCTTCTTAAGCTTTTTAACAAGAATTCATCTTCCTGCGTCCCAATTAAAATTATAAAAAACCTTCTCCTTTATGACAGGGATTTTGCCATCTCCACCTCATCAACACTGCAAATCAAAAAAGCAAAACAACGAAATATTTAAGCAAAACACCCAACAAAAAAAATGGCTTCTCATATCCCAAACGGCGCTAAAAAAATAACCATAGAAAAAAACTCTCTACGTTCATCTCATATCATATTTACTTTTTCCGAAAATTTTACATGATGATGTCGTCATGTTGCTCTTTAATTAAAGCTTTGTAAACACCACCCTTAAAACTATACCCCGACTATTCTATTACCCCTGCTCTCTATCCATGCAAACCTTGTTCCATAGAAGAAAAGTTGATACTGCAAGACTTTCTCTCTTGCACCGCGTAAACAACAGCCATCTCTCTTTTAAAACAGCCAACCCCTTTTTTAAAAGCAGCAAAAACAGTGACCTTGCATTTTAAAACACTGCAAATCTCTATTTTACTTGCCTAACCTTAAAGGTCTACGACTTTTAAACAACTCAATTCCTAAAATCAAGTTTTTAAAGGATTAGAAAATAATTTTATCCCATTCATCGTTATATATAAGAGGAAAAAAATAATAACTTCAAGACTCTTAAGTATTCTTATAATTTCATATTTTTTAATTTCGTATCTTTGTTTTTAACTTCTTTTAAAAAGAAAAAATATCTGTGTATAAATGAAAATGTATTTTTTATAACGCAATAGTGTTATAAGTATCAAATTATATTTTCGTACTCTCACAAAGAGGGGGTTGTACATTCCGTATTATCCAATAAAACCTGCACCTTCGATTTACACTGTTACCATTTTAATGGTATACTCTTTATAATGGCCTCAATCAGTAGTATTTATTCTTTTCTATTCTCTATTTTATAACATTTGTCTGCCGTTATGAGGAAAAGTTTGCCCAGCGCCTAAATAACATGATGCTTAGCAAGCTTTTCTTCAACAAAAATAGGATTATTGAGTGTCTTCTCTTCTGAAATCATCAGCTGCTTTTTGCACTTTATTTATGTTGCTTTTTTTTAAATGATAAAATTTAAGTGCATAAAAACAAATAACAAGCCAAACAATCCAACTTGCACCGACAATCAAAACTGGCCGTGTATCATCAAAAAACCATAACAAAATAAAAATAAAGATCATAAATAAAATAGAAAAAATTGGTCCTATCGGCCAAAATGGAATTGGAAACTGTAAACCACACTGTGCCTCTTTAGACATTTTAAACCGCATAAAAATTTGCGAAAGTAAAATCATCATCCAAACGAAAACCGTTGCAAATGTCGCCATTGCAGCAATGAGAAAAAAAAGCCCCTCATGGTAAAAATAATTAAGAGCAACCCCCAAAAGGAAAATGGCAAAAATCAATAAAATAACAAAAATTGGTATACCGTTTTTTGACAAATACTGAAACTTCTTTAAAGCATAACCTTCTTGCGATAATCCATGTATCATGCGACACGCACCATACATTCCACTATTCATAGCGGAAATAGCTGCTGTAACAACGACAATGTTTAGAATATTCGCTGCAAATGAAATCCCAAGATTTTCAAAAATTGAAACAAAGGGACTGTCCATCAGACCAATTTTATTCCAAGGATAAAGTGACATCAAAATAGCTAATGTCATGATATAGAATAACAAAATACGAATGGGTGTAGAGTTAATTGCCTTTGAGATCGTCTGATGAGGATTTTGAACTTCCATCACTGCCATCCCTATGATTTCTATGCCCCCAAAAGCAAAAACAACCACACTAAAACAAGCTAGAAAACCAAACCAACCATTGGGGAAGAGACCACCATTTTTCCACAAATTGTGTATCCCCACAGCAGAGGAATTGATGTCGGTATTCCATCCATATAAAATAATTGCTATTCCCAAAACAATCATCGCAACGATAGCGATAACTTTAATAGAAGACAGCCAAAACTCTAACTCACCATACACTTCAACTGCTGCTAAATTAATCCCTGTAATAATCAGCGTAATGCTAAGAGCCCATATCCAAGGCGCAACATCAGGATACCAAAACCCCATATAGGAAGCAAAAGCTGTAATATCAGCCAAACCAACAAGAATCATTTCAAAGACATAGGTCCATCCCGTTAAAAAACCAGCCAACGGTGATATGTAATTTGCAGCATAACGGGCAAAAGAACCAGGCAGTGGATTGTGAATAATCATTTCACCAAGAGCGCGCATAACCATAAAAATAGCTAAACCAGCAATACAATAAGCAAGCAAAACACTCGGACCAGCAAGCTTAATCGCTTGGGCGGATCCATAAAAAAGACCCGTTCCAATAGCAGATCCAAGCGCTAAAAAGATAACTTGACGTTTATTCATACCCCGTTTTAGTTCATTTGTTCCCATTTTTTTCCTTCTCATTGAAATGTTATCTGCCCATAGCACAACACCAACTTTATGATAAATAAAGCCTTTCTCTCCCCTCGTGAATATAACTAAAAAAGTATTGAATACTCGCCAATCAGACACTCAGTCCTTAGCAATAAGAAAATACTTTTATTGCGAATAATGCAATTTTTTATAGCTTAAAATTTTGTATCATTTTATTGAAATCAAGTGGTAACAAAATTTTTTATAATTGACACTTAATTCATTTTTAAAATCTTTAATTTTTTATAGAAAAAATATTGGGGTGAATGTAATATACCCCTTACGCTTTTGTTTTTCAAAAGAAAAGCTTGAAATTTGTATAGCAATATTTAAGGGCAGATGTGTTCAATTTTCACTGTTTTTTTAAGTAAACACCCTATCCTTTCGGATCATGACAATCAAAAATTATACAGATATCACATAAAATAGCTTTTTAACCTCATGCAATAACTTAATCATGATAAAGTGAATTTTGCTTGTTTGTAAGTGCTCGATAAATTGCATCTGCAATCCATTTTCTAATAAATCTCGCTGATTTAAACGCAACTGCTCCAAGGGCAACAACTATTGCAACAAAAACAGTCTTATCAACAATTGAGACGAGAAAAACTCCACCATTCTTTTCCGAAAATTGCCCCGCTATACCAACGAATGTTCTCTTTATTGCTTGAAAATAAGGCCCTTGCTTTTGTAGAACCATAACGCCGAAGCCCCTTTCTTGAGATTTGTCTCTCCCAAGGTTTGCATTAACCTCTCCAATTTGTGAAAAACAAAAAATAATAGTTATTAAAATACGTAATATTCTGTTCATAGACATTTTTCCCCTTTGTTTTTCTTAAAAACGCGAAAAAATACTAAAACTCACAAAACGCCTAAAAAGATAATAATAATGCACAATAAACATTATACTTACTATCCTATATTACAAATAACACTATTTCATACATAAAAGTATAATAATACATATAATATTATAAGTATATATTTTTATATTTAAAGTTTATCACTATATGAATAATTAGCAAAAAACTATTTAATTAAAGTGTTTTTTTAAATTATATTTTCAAATAGTCTCATATTAAATTAAAATAGCACAAAATACTCGTGTTAATATCAATTATATTTATAATAACATAAATGAAAAAACAGTCTGTTTATTCTTTTAAATTGCCATAAATACTCTATGAGGAAGTCCAAGAATTACGCTTCTTCCCTTCCTCACCCCTATTAAAATAAAGATCATTCAGATTCTAGTTTAGGAAAAATTGTTTCTGGTAAAGTGGATAATAAAGATCCCTCACGTACAAGGATATGCGCCTTATGCAAGTCTGGTGCCAGATAGCGGTCTTCTTTAAGAGTATCAATGTTTTTGCGTAAATGATTCATAACAGACTGTAAAAAAGAACTTGTTTTTAAAGGCGCACGATATTCAATTCCTTGTGCCGCAACAAGCGTTTCAATGCCAATAATCGTAAAAAGATTTTCACTCATTGCCAATAACCGACGCGCACCATGGCAAGCCATTGAAACGTGATCTTCCTGATTTGCTGAAGTTGGGGTGGAATCAACCGAAGCAGGATGTGCCATTTGTTTATTTTCAGACATTAAAGCAGCAGCAGTCACTTCAGCAATCATAAAACCTGAATTAAGTCCGGCATTTTGTGCTAAAAAAGCAGGAAGACCATGAGAAACTGCAGGATCAACCATAAGAGCAATACGTCGTTGAGAAATCGAGCCTATTTCACATATAGCAAGAGCGATCTGATCAGCAGCAAACGCTACAGGTTCAGCATGAAAATTTCCACCTGAAACAACATCACCATTCCCTAAAATCAACGGATTATCTGTGACAGCATTTGCTTCAATCATGAGTGTTTTTGCTGCCGCGAGAAGAATATCAAAACATGCCCCCATAACCTGCGGTTGACAACGTATACAATAAGGATCCTGTACACGATTATCACCGCATAAATGTGCAGCCCGAATCTCAGAATCTTTTAAAAGTTGTTCTAATGTTTGTGATACAGCAATCTGCCCATAATGCCCCCGTAAAATATGAATATCAGGATGAAATGGTGCCGTTGACCCCATGATAGCATCTGTTGTTAACGCGCCCGCAAGAAGCCCGCCACACAATGCCCGGTGGCTCTGAAAAAGACCAGCAAGAGCAAGTGCTGTTGATGTTTGGGTGCCATTAATAAGCGCTAAACCTTCTTTTGCTTCTAAAACAATAGGCGTTAACCTTGCTTTCTCTAAAGCCGACGCCCCACTCATGCGAATATTTTTTAAAAATGCTTCCCCCTCTCCCATCATAACAGCCGCCATGTGTGCAAGCGGTGCAAGATCACCTGAGGCCCCAACAGATCCTTTCTCTGGAATGACAGGAATAACACCTTTTGCAAGCATATTTTCTAGTAAAGAGATAAGCTCCAAACGAACACCTGAAGCCCCTCGCCCTAAAGAAAGAAGCTTTAAAGTCATGATCAAACGCACAATATTTTCAGTTAAAGGTTCTCCCACACCACAACAATGGGATAAAATAAGATTTTTTTGTAAAAGAGTGACATCATTCGCAGCAATTTTAATCGAAGCCAATTTGCCAAAACCAGTATTAACACCGTAAACTGGCTCACTTCCAGCAGAAATTTCCGCAATGCGTTCCGCTCCCTTTCTAATAGCTTGGTGCGTATCACTGTGAAGTGCACTGATTTCACCATTGAAATAAATCGTCTCAAGATCGCTAAGTGTTACCTCACCCGGTTTTAGTATAATAGTCATCATTTTCTTTCTTTAATTTAAAGATTCATTTCACTAGAGAAGTCTTTTACACGTCCCTCCTCAACTCACGGTAGAACGCTTCTTTTAAAACTTTAAAGACTCTCTCTTTATAACTTGAAGAATGTGTTGTGTATTTTTGTGCCCCCCTCAAGATAATAAAAAATCAATAGCTCACATTATTTTTAAAGAGAAATTTATTTTTTATTTAAAAATCATAAAAACGATAATCCAATTGTCACTCAAAATAAATTAAAAATAAGAAAATAAATATCCCTCTTTTAATAATAAGACTTATTAAAACGATAACTAAAATTACACTTTTTGATAAAAATTCAATAAATATATAAAAATAATATAAAATATTATTATAATATACATAACTTATTATAAACTTATTTAAGAAAACTCCCCATTCATCATCTCTGATTTTTTAAAGCATTATTATACCATACTAAATGTTTATCGATGCTTTGTAAAATTGTATTAATATATTCACCTTTATCATAATAAGCTATTGTTTTGTACACCGTATTAAAAATCCTGGAGATTATCAGATGGTCTCGCTTCCCCCCTCTTTATGATAAAATCATCAAAATGGTTTTCTTGCACATTACAAGTAAGATTGCGTGTAAGGATACAATTACTCTAAAACTAAAAATATCTCTTTAATGCGCTCAATGCAAAGATATTGTTGTCCTCAATGGTGCATATAAAATGACGGAGATGACTTATAGAAAAATGATAAATTACCAATGCTTTTATCTCATAACTTACAATAGATTTCATATTTGAAAACGGATACAGTTTTTCTCTGTTCTCTCAAGATTTTAAATATTTAACAGAAAAGATTCTAAAAAGTGCAAAGCTTTACATCTCTCAAATCACTTGATGACTCTGTCTATCAATGAATAAGTAATGCTCCTCATCATTTTCAGAAAATAAGCCTCATCCTTTCCAGAGTAATTTGATCACAAAAATCATACGCTGGAGAACTGGAAACTTTGGTGCACCCGACAGAATTCGAATCTGTGACCTCTGCCTTCGGAGGGCAGCGCTCTATCCAGCTGAGCTACGGGTGCTTACAATTAAACAATGCTCTTTTAACTGATCATACTCCCAGCTTCAATGATGAATATCATTCTTTTTTAAAAAGACACGTTTATGGTTTATCTCACTGTAATAATCTTTTATCCCCCCTGATATTATACCTCCCCTTCAACAGATTACTTTTCGCATAGAGTACTTTTTCTCACTAAAAGTGGTTTCTATATATCACTTCAAAATTCTCCTAAAATACGTTAAAAAATAAGTTGTGAATATTCAGGATAATTCTTAATGATGACATTACCAAACCGCTTTCATTTTATTTCCGCTGAAACTGAAGAAGCACTCAAAGCTACTCATAAATTAATTTCTCTTTACGGACATTCTTCCCTAGAAGAATCTGATGTTGTTATTGCAATTGGCGGTGATGGCACAATGTTACAAACGGTGCGAGATGTCATGAATACTAGAAAACCTATTTATGGAATGAATCAAGGCTCGGTAGGCTTCCTTATGAATGAATTCCATGAACAAAAATTGCCCTATCGTATCGCAGCCGCCCATAAAAAAGAAATCCATCCCCTACGCATGATTGCACAAGCGGAATGTCAAGGACATATCGAAGCCCTGGCCATTAATGAAGTCTCTCTCTTTCGTCAGTCCTATCAGGCAGCAAAAATTCGTATTAGCATTGATAACAATGTACGCATGGAACAATTGAGTTGTGATGGTATTCTCGTTGCTACACCGGCAGGATCTACGGCCTATAATTTATCAGCACAAGGACCTATTTTGCCCCTTATGGCCCCCCTTATGGCACTCACTCCTGTGAGCCCTTTTCGTCCTCGGCGCTGGCATGGAGCATTGCTTCCCGATACAGCAACTGTACGCTTTGATATGCTCGAAGCTGAAAAACGCCCCGTCAATGCCGCAGCTGATAATGTTGAAGTGAAATCTGTTCATTCCGTTACGATTTCAACAGCAACAGAAGTGACAGTGTCAATTTTATTTGACTCTAACCATTCATGGGATGAACGTATTTTATCAGAACAATTTCGCTATTAATGATTGTATTATCGTTTCTATGTGTATATCGCCGTTATGGTTGACTTTTTTATAAAAGCCCCTTAACCCTCTGAAAGAGTGTACAATACTTCATTTCATGAAGAGTTCGGGGAGCGAAATTAAAATCGCAGAGCAATTGATAGAAAAAATGATACCACCTTTAAACAGTTTTGATGATTTAGGACTTTCCGCAAAGGTTATTAAAGCCGTAAAATTAGCGGGTTATACAGTTCCAACCCCTATTCAAAGTGGAACGATTCCCCATGTACTTCAAAAAAAAGATGTTTTAGGAATTGCTCAAACGGGAACTGGAAAAACAGCCTCTTTTGTTTTGCCTATGCTCACACTGCTTGAAAAAGGTCGTGCAAGAGCAAGAATGCCCCGTACACTTATATTAGAACCAACACGAGAGCTTGCAGCGCAAGTTGAAGATAATTTTGAAAAATACGGGATCAACCACCGTCTCAATGTTGCGCTTTTAATTGGTGGAGTTTCTTTCGAACATCAAGACCGCAAGCTTGAACGAGGTGCTGATGTTCTTATAGCAACACCAGGACGCCTTCTTGATCATTTCGAACGCGGTAAATTGCTCATGATGGGCGTTGAAATTCTTGTTATTGATGAAGCTGATCGTATGTTGGATATGGGCTTTATTCCTGATATTGAACGTATCTGTAAGCTCACGCCCTTTACACGTCAGACTTTGTTTTTTTCTGCAACGATGACACCAGAAATCACAAAACTTACAAAGCAGTTTTTACATTCTCCTGTATCTGTTGAAGTGACAAAAGCCTCTTCAACAGCGACTACAATTACACAACGGCTCGTAAAATCTGGAAGTAAGTCATGGGATAAAAGAGCCGTTTTGCGAGACCTTATTCACAATGAAGGCGATGAACTTCAAAATGCTATTATTTTTTGTAACCGAAAGAGAGATATCTCTGAACTTTTTAGATCGCTTGTCAGATATAACTTTAGTGTAGGTGCCCTTCATGGGGATATGGATCAACATTCACGCACAAGCACGCTCGCCGATTTTAAGAACAATAAACTTAAACTTCTTGTTGCTTCTGATGTTGCAGCCCGTGGACTTGATATCCCAGCCGTTAGCCATGTTTTCAACTATGACGTTCCTACGCATGCTGAAGACTACATTCATCGAATTGGTCGTACAGGACGTGCAAATCGCAGAGGGAAGGCCTTTACTCTTGTCACAATGGCTGATCAAAAATATATCAGTGCCATTGAAAAAATGAGTAGCGAAAAAATTGAATGGCTTAATGGAGATCTCTCTACTTTGACAATCACTGATCACGAAGAGGACATTACTTTAAAAAGAAAAAATCTCAAATCGCTCAGGAAAACTTCCCAAAAGGAATCTCTTGCGCACACTCAAAAACCCTTAAAAAACGACATATTTAAAAACAACAAGGAAAATGACATCAAAAGTGCAAATAATAACAAAAAACCACTTGAAAAACGTCGTTCTCGAAAAAATAACGCCCCCTCACCCATTGGATTTGGCGCTGATATCCCAGCATTTATGCTCATAAAAACCCGTGAATAGGGCGAATGAAATTCCTTTTTTTAAAAAAAACGACGCTCATTCGCTTTGGAAAGTGAGCCTTTCTATGACTTTATCACGCCCTAAAAGCAGTAAAAGTTTTCCCATTTCAGGTCCATGATCCATTCCTGTAAGTGCTTGACGCAACGGCATAAACAACGCTTTCCCGCTACGTCCTGTCTTTTCTTTCAATGTCATCGTCCAAATTTTCCAAGTTTCATCATTAAATGCACCTTCAGGCAAGAAATGAAGTGATTGGTGCACAAATTCACGATCCTCAAGGGCTACTGTATCAAAATGTTGATCATCATGAATAATTTTCCACCACAAAGCAGCATCATTCACCTTATCAATATTGCCTTTTACCGTGTTCCAAAAACACTCTGTCATTTCTCCTTCAATAGAAAGCTTTTTAAGTCGTATTTTCACTTCCGCATAAGTTAACTCGTGGACAAGATGGCTGTTCAAAGTATACAAATCAGCAGCATCAAATTTCGCAATGGATCTTGACGTATCTTGTAAATTAAAATGCTCCAAAAGAGCTGCTTGATGAGAATAAGGGTGTACATTTTGTGAAGTTCCAATCAAAACAGCAAGACATTGAACGGCCATAGATTCAAATCCGTCCTCCCGCAAAGAGCGAATAGAAAGATCATTATTACGTTTTGAAAGCCCTTTTCCCGAAACTGTAGACAATAAATTGATATGACCAAAAACAGGTAATTTTGTACTCAGCGCTTTAAAAATTGCAATCTGCGCAGCTGTATTTGTAATGTGATCATCTCCACGAATAATATGCGTAATACCCATATCTATATCATCAACCACAGAGGGCAATGTATAGAGGTAGCTTCCATCTTCACGAATTAAAACAGGATCTGAGAGAGAGGATAAATCAATGGTCTGCTTTCCTTTTACCGCATCATCCCAGCAAACTTCTGTCCGCTTTGTTTGTAAAGGATCATTTTCAAAATTAGGAAGAAGAAAACGCCAATGCGGTTTGCGACCTTGTGCTTCCAATGACTTTTTATCTTCTGGTGTCAATTTCAATGCAGCACGATCATAAACAGGAGGTAGTTTGCGAGAAAGCTGAATTTTGCGACGTCGCTCTAATTCTCCTGCAGTCTCATAACAAGGATACAGAAGACCATGTTGTTTGAGAGATTCTGAAACTTCATCATAGCGACTAAACCGTTTAGATTGATAATAAATCTCATCAGGTTGAATACCAAGCCACTCAAGATCAACGACAATAGCATCAATAAACTCCTGTTTAGAGCGCTCAACATCTGTATCATCATAGCGTAAAACAAATTCTCCTTTATGCGCTTGCGCATAAAGCCAATTAAACAAAGCAATACGGATATTACCAATGTGAATATAACCTGTGGGAGAAGGTGCAAAACGGACTTTTACCATAAAATAGCCTCAACCTTTATCGCGAAAACGATTAACTATAGGATAACGACGATCACGCCCAAAGTTCTTATAACTTATTTTTACACCGGGCGCAGATTGTCGTCTTTTATACTCTGCACCATAAAGAAGTTGTTCAATTTTCTCAACTGTTTCCCGTAAATACCCGCGTTTAACAATATCGTGAACACTCATGTCATTTTCTACAAGAGCTTGCAAAATATCATCTAAGATAGGATAAGGAGGGAGAGAATCTTCGTCTTTTTGATTTTCTCGCAGTTCTGCGGAAGGTGCTTTTTCCATAATATTGGATGGGATCACAACGCCTTCTGGTCCCTTAAAATTTTGCAAATGGTTTTCATTGCGCCACTGTGCTAATGCATAAACCTGCATTTTATAGATATCTTTAATAGGATTAAACCCCCCATTCATATCACCATAAAGTGTTGCATACCCTACAGCCATTTCCGACTTATTGCCAGTCGTTAGCACCATTGAACCAAACTTGTTTGAAAGCGCCATTAAAACTGTTCCACGTGTCCGACTTTGAAGATTTTCTTCTGTCATATCAGAGGGAAGATCTAAAAAAACAAACGCCATTGTTTTCAAAAAAGCCTCCACAGGCTGCTCAATAGGGATGACCTCATAATGACAGCCTAAAAGATGTGCACACTCTTTGGCATCCTTCAATGATTCCTGCGAAGTGTAATGATAAGGCATCATGACACTACGAACCCTCTCAGAGCCAAGCGCATCCACCGCCATTGCCGCACAAAGAGCCGAATCTATTCCTCCTGAAAGTCCAAGAATAACATCTTTAAAGCTGTTTTTATTGACGTAATCTCTTAAACCTAAAACACAAGCTTGATAATCCGCAGCCTCCCCTTCGAGAAGATTTTCATTGGGACCAGAAACACACTGCCATCCTATCGTTTTGCGTTGCCAATGGCTAACAGAAATATGGTTTTCAAAATGTTTCATTTGAAACACTGTTTTTCCTTGTTCATTGACGGCAAAAGATCCGCCATCAAAAACAAGCTCATCCTGACCGCCAACTTGATTAGCATAAATAATGGGAATACCAGATTGAAGTGCTTGTTTACGAACAACCTCTATACGTCTTAGTATTTTACGACGATCATAAGGAGAAGCATTAAGAGCAAGAATGATCTCCGCTCCTTTATTGTTAAGCTCTGCACAAAAAGAAAAATCGTTCCAAATATCTTCACAAATCGCTATTCCTAACTTCATGCCATGAAAATCAAGAGGTTCAGGACGTGAACCTGCAGAGAATAACCGCTTTTCGTCAAATTCAGCATAATTGGGTAAATCAAATTTAAAGCTTTCAGAAACGACCCGCCCTTCATCAAGAAGCACAGCACTATTGTAAATATGATTATGACGCCTTAAAGGAAGACCAATGATAATTCCTGGCCCTCCTACCGTTATCTCTGCTAGTTTCTTAACAGCAGTTTCACATGTTTTTGTAAAAGCAGGCTTGAGAACAAGATCTTCCGGTGAATAAGCACTTATAAAAAGCTCTGTGAATAAAACAAGATCAGCACCCTCTTGTTTAGCCTTCTGATGCGCCATCACAGCAAGCGAAAAATTTCCTTCAATATCACCAACAACAGGATTTAATTGGGCCACTGCTACCCGAAAATCATTTTTCATAAGCCTTTATATCATCTCATTCCTTTTATAACTACAGTTCTGTTTTAATCATCAGAAACATATTTCTAAAAAATTCTTTTTTTACAAAGAACTAAAAATATTATGCAAGCTTTTGTTTAGCTATTTGCAATAAAAGTTAAGGAATCCGTATAACGATTTTTTTTAAGAAGTTCAGCAACAAGAAAAGCCAATTCTAATGCTTGATCTGCATTTAATCGCGGATCACATTGCGTATGATAGCGATCAGACAAATCTTCTCCAGAAATAGCATGCGCTCCACCTGTACATTCTGTGACATTACGACCCGTCATTTCGATATGAATGCCTCCTGGATAGGTTCCCTCTCTATAATGCACTGCAAAAAAACTCTCTACTTCTTTTAAAATATAATCAAAGGGGCGCGTTTTATAACCATTGACAGTAACCGTATTGCCATGCATTGGATCACATGACCATATAACCTGACGCTTCTCGCGCTCAACTGCGCGGATCAATTTTGGAAGATAATGTTCGACCTTATCATAGCCAAAGCGTGTAATAAGAGTCAGCCTCCCCGGTTCATTTTCAGGGTTTAGAATATCAATCAATCTCAAAAGCTCGTCAATCTCAAGGGAAGGACCACACTTTAACCCAAGTGGATTTTTAATACCACGACAATATTCAACGTGAGCATGATCAATCTGACGTGTACGATCACCAATCCATAACATATGGCCAGATGTTGCATACCAATCTCCAGAAGTTGAATCAATTCGTGTCAAAGCTTCTTCATAGCCAAGCAAAAGTGCCTCATGACTGGTATAAAAAGATGTCTCACGCAATGAAGCATTCGTTTTAGAGGTAATCCCTATAGAGCGCATAAAATCAATTGCTTCCGAAATACGCTCTGCCAACAATTCGTAACGCTCACCCTGCGGACTGTTAGAAACAAAACTCAACATCCATGCGTGAACATTTTCTAAATCGGCATAGCCCCCTTGCGAAAAAGCACGCAATAAATTGAGTGTTGCCGCTGATTGACGATAAGCCATCGACATCCGCTGTGGATCGGGAATACGAGCAGCTGCCTCAAACGCAATACTATTGATAATATCCCCCCGATAAGAAGGAAGCTCAACTCCTTCTTTGCTTTCCATATCAGAAGAGCGTGGCTTTGCAAACTGACCAGCAATACGACCAATTTTAACAACAGGTTTAGAATTACCAAAAGTTAAAACAATTGCCATTTGCAAAAAAACACGAAAAAAATCACGAATATTATCCGCTTCATGTTCTGCAAAACTTTCTGCACAATCCCCCCCTTGTAACAAAAAAGCCTGCCCTTGTACAACAGCCGCTAATTCACTTTTTAAAGCACGTGCTTCCCCTGCAAAAACGAGAGGAGGATAGCTGCGTAGCTTTTGCTCAACATCCTCTAACATGGATTTATCCGGATAAGCCGGAACCTGTTTAATTGGCCTTGTTCTCCAAGAGTTAGGCATCCATTCTTTTACCATTGCACTCTCTCCAGAGCTTAAGCCAAAGTTTTTGTGCTAAAAACCTTGCTACTTACCATCACACTGACCCGTTCAATGTTCTATTTTCTTTCCATTTTCATAGACATAACTTGGTTTATACATCGTTACCAGCTCTTCTGCTATAGTTGGATGTACTGCCATCGTTTCATCAAAAACATCCTTCGTCAGCCTTCCCTTAAGAGATATGCCTACGATCTGAGCCATTTCAGCAGCATTTTCTCCTAGAATATGTGCTCCTACTACAATACGGCTTTCACTATCAACAATAAGCTTCATAAACATTTTTTCTGAACTTCCGGATAGAACATTGCGCATAGGACGAAAAACTGTACGATACACTTCAACATTCTTATAACGATATACCGCATCTTCTTCGGATAAACCGACCGTTCCAATTTCGGGCTGTGAAAAAACCGCGGTCGTGATTAAATCATGATCAGGTGTTGTTGGTGTATTTTCAAATGCCGTTTTAACGAAACACATTGCATCATGAATCGCAACAGGCGTTAATTGAACATAACCAGTGACATCACCGACAGCCCAAATGTGAGGCACATTTGTTGTCATTCTTTCATCAACCACAATCGCACCACTTTCATCTGCTTTAACACCGGCCCTCTCAAGCCCTAAACCCGTTGTATTTGGCATACGCCCCGTAGCCAACATAATCCGCTCAGTCCTTATCGTTTGCCCATTTGATAAAACAACATCATAACAATTTCCCGTCGCTTGCACCTTGAAAACTGTTACCCCATAAACCATAGAAATTCCCTTTTCAATCATTGCCTCATTCAGCAAATGTCGCAAATCATTATCGAAATTACGAAGAATTAAATCACCACGATGAAGGAGCGTTGTTTTCACGCCTAATTCATGAAAAATATTAGCAAATTCAACGCCAATATACCCGCCACCAACAATAACCATTGATTTGGGGAGTTTTTCAAGATCAAAAATTTCATTGGACGTAAGACACAAATCGCTGCCTACTATTGCAGTATTTGGTGTTGCTTTTGCTCCTGTGGCAATTAAAATTTTTTCTGCGCTTACTCGCTCACCTGTCGTGACAAGTTCTAATGTATGATCATCCACAAAAACAGCACGACTTTCATAAATATGAACATTACTGTCTTGTAGCCCCTTGCGATAAAGCCCTTCTAATCTTGATATCTCTTTATTTTTAGCCGCCACCAATTTTCCCCAACTAAAAATTGGATCAGCATATTCCCACCCAAAACCAACACTCTTCTTAAACTCTTTTGCATATTGTGAAGCATAAACATATAATTTCTTGGGAACACAGCCACGAATGACACAAGTCCCCCCTATACGATATTCTTCTGCTATAGCAACGCGCTTCCCAAGCCCTCCTGCAAGACGTGCTGCACGCACTCCACCAGAACCACTTCCAATAACAAATAAATCAAAGTCAAAAGATCCCACGGACACTTCCTTCCCATATATCTAGAATAACAAGCTATTGCTCTTTGTTATCAAATGAAAGTCTTTTTGTTCTTAAGCGCCATTTTTTCATCATAAAAGACTATTTACTTTCATTAAAAACGGCAAAAGTGCCGTTTTTTTTTTTATAAACGAGAAGTCGTACCAGTGTTTTAATGACGCCAATAAAGCTACTTTTTATCTGCTGAAGAGCTCAATTCTGTAGGGAGTGCAGAGTTGTTCAAATTAAGTGTTTCGGACATCTCCTTTTTTACATTTTTGATAAGATCCTGCATCAACGAAGAACGCCATGCATTAAATGTAGAATAAACATCGTGCCCAATGTTTGGAACTTCTGTTAAAAACTTTTTGCCAGTGTCAGAATTGTAAAATGCTGTGATTGTATCAAGTTCTTCTTGCGTAAAATATTTTGCATAGACATGAGCAACTTCTTTTTCTAAATCGGAGCGCCGTTTTGCCAAAATAAGAGCCTGCTTATCTACAATATCAGAAATAGCAGCTGCCAAATTAGGATCGTCGCTGATCAATTCATTTTTGATATCCTGTGCCGCACTTGGTAAAAAACTATCAAACTGATCCGTTGCATGAATAGCACTAATAGCCTTTCTGGCTGAATTTAAATGCTGATCACTCACACCTTGTGCATAAACCATTCCAGTGTTTATAGCCAACACTGTAACGACACTCACATACGTAACAAAACGCTGAAAAGAAAATATTGTTCTCATTTAATGATTACCCCGATGATTAATTATTTATACTTTAAATTTGTTATTCTATCTAAAACCTTCAACGCCTCTTATTTCCCATTCTTTATTGCCCTAATTATTGTAATATAAGCTCTCTTTTCTCAAATTAAGCCGTTTTAAAAACCTTTATTTCTCCATCAGCCATAGCGACAATTGCATGCGTTGCCAATTCCAAAAAAAGACCATGCTCAACAACACCTGGAATTGCAAGCAGTGCCTCTGACAATCGTTTCGGCTGTAAAATGCATCCCCAAGATGCATCAAAAATGAAATGACCGCCATCCGTTTCAAAAGGGGTTTCTCCATTCATTCGTAACACAATTTCTCCAGAAAATCCTAAACCATCAGCTGTGCTTTCAATGGCTCTGCGTGTAGAAGACATACCAAACGGATTAACTTCAATCGGTAGTGCAAAAGCACCAAGCGTTTTAACGATCTTTGTTTCATCGGCAATGACAAGCATTGCACGAGACGCTGCTGCTACAATTTTTTCATGCAGCAATGCACCACCGCCCCCTTTAATAAGTGTCATCTCTGGACCAATTTCATCAGCTCCATCAATCGTAAGATCCAATTCAGGAATTTGTTCTAAAGTTGTGACAGGCACCCCACATTGACGACAGAGTTGCTCTGAATAGCGTGAGGTAGCAACACCAATCACACGTAAACCACCGGCAACACGCTCACCAAGAAGGCGTATAAATTCATTTACGGTCGAGCCCGTGCCAATACCAAGACGCATATCATTTTCAACAAATTCGAGCGCCTTAACAGCTGCCTTCTTTTTCAACTGCTGAATATCCATAAATTATTTTACCTTTTACCAATCAGCAACATTTATTATCAGTGGGAAATAAATAGCCTATTGCCTCAATCTTCCATAAATTTGCTTGTCACCTTTTGGCTGAAGAAATATCGATGATTACAAAATATATGATAATCGTAATCATAAAATAGAACAATTCATAATTTTGTTTCTTTATACAATTTTTTATGCAATTTACTTTTTCATACAATTTATTGACATTTTCTATGGCGAATGAACATTTTACACTTATCGCTTGCTCCTGATAAGTTATACATAACATGCATCTAAAAATTATTCTAGTATTGAAAGAATCTCTCTTTTTGAAAGCCTCTGAACTGTTGCTCATTTCTCACGAACTTGATAACTCCACAGAAATAAAAAAGCTAAACGACCACTCATTTTTGACTCTGCTGTGAACAAGGCATAAGAAAAAGACAGAGAATGCAATAGATCATATCATTTTTGCGCATACTGCCTATGCATATTCCATGGTCTATGAAATCCCGCCGAAGACCAAATGATCCCTCCCCTTTTGTCCATCATTACGCTCCCTCGCGCTAATAATTGCTGAGGCGTAAATAGAACTTTTATCTTCTTGTCGCATGTGTGATTATTCATTGCAACCATCTGAATCATAATGTCTGCCTCTAAACATTGATCTGTTTTTTTACGTAAGACAACCACTTTTAGTCCATTTTCTAATAAGGATGTACACGTATGTTTACCACAAACGAACTGTTCATGAAATGCAGGACCATATTTTGTTGGTTTTATCATCTCATTCACATGAAATGATTTTTCCCATATGAATGTCGTGAACCTAGAAATATGATAACGGTCAATGTACAATTTCTTTTCATTCATCACACCCACAAGTCTCATATTATCTGCTATAATGAGTTGTATCGGTGGTACCATCAAATAAACACCAATACCGGCAAAAATAAAAAAACTAAAAAAGAACCTGATAAATGTTTTGCAAAAAATGAGTCCAACCAAACCTATGCTCAATAAAATTAAAGAGGATAACGGTATGAATCCAGGATTGAGAGCAGGAGAAATGGCTGTTATAGCGTGAGAAATTTTTATCACCAAATCAACACCAAAACCCATAATTTGAAGCGGTAACCATTCAAGATTCAAAAACATTGCAAGAACTGCGATTAATCCAAAAGGTATAATAAGTATTGAGACTATCGGCAAAGCAAGAGCGTTGCTGATAATGCTCCAAAATGCAACATTGGAAAAATGATATGCAGCGTAAATTCCACTTGCAATCCCAGCCACAAACGAAGACGCACATATCGAAAGAACTGATAATAATACAAAACGGATTACTCTCGCTCCAACATAAAATGGTATTGTTTCCCTTTTACGAAAAAGTGATTTTCCACTCCACCAATCAAAAAACGCGATTAAAGCTGCTGTCGCAGAAAAAGACATCTGAAAGCTAGGGCCCAATATTTCATGCGGTGTCACAGCAAGAGTTATCAAACCCGCAATAGCAAAATTATGCATTGTTAAGGCAGAACGATTATACAATACAGCAACTAACATAACAGCAATCATCACAAAACTTCGCTGTGCTGATACAGCAGCGCCAGACAAGAGCAAGTAAAAGGCTGTCATCATTAATGCCGCAATAGCAGCAAATTTTTTAGTAGAGTAATAGGATGATAAAACTGGAAAAAACGCTAGAAAACTACGAACACTCATCAAAATGAGTCCGCTCAACAAAGCCATATGCAAACCTGATATGGATAAAATATGCGCTAATCCAGCCGTACGTAATGCTTTATTTGTCTCTTCTGCAATACCACCCCGCTGTCCTGTTATAAGAGCAGCCGCAACGCTCCCCTTTTCTCCATTAAGCACTATACGGATTCTTTGTGTCATATTTGTTCGTAATTTTTCAATTTTCTGTAAGATTATGCTCCATATTCTATCGGATTGCGCAACCCATATTTTTCTTGGTTTTCCCAGATAAAATCCCTGAGCACCAATTCCTTTAAAATAGTTATGGAAACTAAAATCATAACTTCCTGGACGAACCGAACCAGACAACGCACGAAGCTTCACTCTCCCATAAAGTCCATCACCAATTGCTAATCCATAGGGTAAATGTCTTGCTGACAAACGAATACGATGCGGACCATAATACAAGATTGGATTTTTTGTATTTAAAACCTCTAAAACTAAATGAAAACCTCCTCTTTGTCTTGTTTCAAGAGAAACAACCCTTCCTGTTAGGGTCGTAAAAATATCGCCACTCAACATTGGTGTTGAGAGACGCCACGTTTCTATTTTTGCAGCCAAAGCGCCCAATAGAATACAAAACAAAAATCCCGCAGTAATCCATATTCCCCGATAAGTACGTAAAATGTAAAATATTCCAAAGAAAAGACTTAATACACCAAACTGCCCCCAACTTGGCTCCTGCTCTAAACTAAAATAAAAAATGATACCTATGGAAAAAAAAACTAAAACCAATGAAAAAAGAATTCCAAAAGAGATTTCTTTGTTTACACAATCCACGAACCATTTCCAGCAAAAAGTGATGGCGTCTTTTAAAGCTATCCATAAAAAAAATATTTTTTTTGTTACAGCTGTCGTTCTTTGCATCATCACACGCAGACAAAATATTCTATCATATCAGATTTGATTTTTTTCTTTTTGACTTACGGCTTATCAATAAAGCATTTTTAATTTTATTTTGGTCAAACATCCGAAAATCCCCACTTTACTTGCAATGTAGCTATTGCACCCTCTACCACCTATGCTAACATAACCTTTTTATAAAATCCTATAAATAACATCTTAATTCTAAAGGAAGAGACCCGTGTCCGTTATTACTCGCTTTGCTCCCTCACCAACAGGTTTCCTTCATATCGGAGGTGCACGTACTGCCCTCTTTAATTGGCTTTATGCCAAACATACTGGTGGTAAAATGCTACTCCGAATTGAGGATACAGATCGAGAACGCTCAACTGACGTAGCTGTAAAAGCCATTATAAATGGCTTGCATTGGATGGGACTGAACTATGATGGTGCCCCTATTTCGCAATTTAGACGAGCAGACCGCCATCGCCAAGTTGCAGAACAGTTAGTAAAAGATGGGAAAGCTTACTATTGTTATGCTTCTCCTGAAGAACTCACTGAAATGCGTGAAAATGCCCGTGCAGAAGGTCGCCCTCCACGTTATGATGGACGTTGGCGTGATCGTGATATTTCTCAAGCGCCTAAAGGTATCAAGCCTGTTATTCGCATCAAAGCACCACAAGATGGAGAAACAGTTGTACACGACCGTGTTCAAGGTGATGTCCACTTCCCTAATAAAGATCTAGATGACTTTATTATTTTGCGTTCCGATGGCTCACCCACCTATATGCATGCTGTTGTCGTTGATGATCACGATATGGGCGTAACACATATCATACGTGGTGATGATCATCTCACAAATGCAGCGCGCCAAACGATCATCTTCAATGCAATGGGATGGGAAATTCCTGTTATGGCACATATTCCACTTATCCATGGTGAAAATGGTGCAAAGTTATCAAAGCGGCATGGTGCACTAGGTGTCGATACCTATCGAACAATGGGATACCTTCCTGCTGCTTTACGAAATTATCTCGTTCGTCTAGGGTGGAGCCATGGTGATGATGAGCTTATGTCAATTGAAGATATGATTTCCTGGTTTGATATTGATGATATCAATAAAGGTGCAGCGCGTTTTGATTTCCAAAAACTTGGTGCTATAAATGGACACTATATACGCATGAGCAATAACCAGTATCTTTTTGAATCTGCTCTTGATATTTTACCAGAAATTGAAGGTGGAGCACAAATCATTGAAAAACTTGATGCACAACGCCGTGATCAATTTCTAAAAGCGATACCACATTTGAAAGAACGTTCAAAAACACTTTGCGAACTCATTGAAAATGCCTCTTTCATTTTTACACAACGACCATTACAACTTGACGAAAAAGCACAGACGCTTCTCAATAAAAATGGAAAAGCCATTTTAGAGGGTCTTTATCTTGTCTTAAAAACATGCCACTCTTGGGATGCAAAAACATTAGATGAAACTCTTCGATCTTATGCACAAACGCACGACCTGAAATTTGGATCGATTGCCCAACCACTTCGTGCAGCTCTCACAGGACGTTCAACATCACCTGGGGTTTTTGATGTGCTTATTTTATTGGGAAAAGATGAAGCTCTGAACCGCATTGATGATCAATTGACCACAACAGGATATTAACATATGTACATAACTTATGAAATCAATGCGCTCTCATCTTTAAAATATTTCCATGCAAACGGAAAATTATTCTTAAGTTTTTGAAAAATATATTAGTACAATTGCAAATAAAAAATATTTTTTAGATTGTATGTGCTAACTTTTAGGATAAAGCTACCCTTTAATATACTAGGAGAAACTTTAATCATGTGTTTCCCTATTCGTTGAATCAGCATATTGATTTTTAGGAGTGAAGGATCTGAAAGGAATATCTCATGTCTGAGCATAAAGCATATATTACAGTGAACGATAAAAAAATAGAACTTCCCACGCGCGAAGGCACAAATGGACCGGACGTCATTGAAATTGCTTCTCTTTATAAAGAAACAAATACTTTTACTTACGATCCTGGTTTTACCTCAACCGCTTCTTGTGAATCAAAAATCACTTATATTGATGGTGATAAAGGCATATTGCTTTACCGCGGTTATCCTATCGATCAACTGGCTGAAAAAGGAAACTTTCTCGAAAGTTGCTACCTTTTACTTTACGGGGAGCTTCCAACAAAACAAGAAAAAAATGACTTTGATCGCTGTATCATGCAGCACACAATGGTACATGAGCAACTCACACGGTTTTTTCATGGATTTCGTCGCGACTCTCATCCTATGGCCGTTATGATCGCATGCCTTGGAGCTATGTCTGCATTTTATCATGACTCTATTGATATTACAGATCCCAAACAGAGAATGATTGCTTCTGTTCGGCTTATCTCAAAGGTTCCAACTCTTGCTGCTATGGCTTATAAATACAGTATCGGACAAGCATTTGTTTATCCTCGTAATGATCTGAGCTATGCTGCAAATTTTCTCCGTATGTGCTTTTGTGTTCCTTGTGAAGAATACAAAGTAAATCCTGTGCTTGCTCGAGCAATGGATCGAATCTTTATCCTCCATGCAGATCATGAACAAAATGCCTCGACATCCACCGTACGTCTTGCAGGATCATCAGGTGCTAATCCGTTTGCGTGCATTGCAGCAGGCTTTGCATGTCTTTGGGGCCCAGCGCATGGTGGTGCAAATGAAGCCTGCTTAAAAATGTTACAAGAAATAGGTTCAGTTGAGAGAATTCCAGAATTCATTGCACGTGCAAAAGATAAAAACGATCCCTTCCGCCTGATGGGATTTGGTCATCGAGTCTATAAAAATTATGACCCACGTGCAAAAATCATGCAACAAACATGCCATGAAGTTTTAAAAGAACTGAATATCCAAGGTGATCCCCTTCTCGATATCGCTGTAGAACTTGAAAAAATTGCTCTCAATGATGAATATTTTGTTGAGAAAAAGCTTTACCCAAATGTTGATTTTTATTCCGGCATTACATTAAAAGCTTTAGGCTTTCCAACCGAAATGTTCACTGTTCTTTTTGCATTAGCACGCAGTGTTGGTTGGGTTGCGCAATGGAAAGAAATGATTGAAGATCCTGCACAAAAAATTGGTCGGCCTCGCCAACTCTATACCGGTTATCCTATGCGTGAATATGTTCCTCTCGATAAACGTATAAGGTAAAGAAGAATAAGTACGGCCAATAAAGCTTCAATTCACCGGAGCTTTATTGTGAGCCGATAAATCACTTACTCATAAACGCAATACGCCTAAATAAAGCAATGTCGTTAAATACGATTTGCGACACTTTATCAACAACAAAATAACACATATTGATATATTGAAACAGAATTGATTATAGGAGGTATTAAATCATTCAAGCAACATGAAAAATAATAATGGCTCTTTCATATTTTAAAAATATTACTTCATTAGGTATAGTAATTATTGGAATGCTACTTTCTGGCTGTGCATATAATTACACACAGGCTGATTTAGAGAAATATCAACAGTCCAATACTCATAAATTTTTTCAATCAGATGCTTATAAAAAACTTGGAGCCCTTCTATATGGTATGTCGCAAACGCCATCTGGTGGTTCTGGATGGGATGCGCTTGCACATGGTACTAAATATCTTCACCATTATCCATATGCTCCACCTGGTTGCGATTGAAATTTATGTATTCAATCACGTTTGCAAAAAATGCTTCTAAACAACGTTTATACTAATCATAATTTAAAGAACTCAAAGTAATGAAATCATTACTTATAACACGCATCATAACATTTATAGCTTTTTTTTCTCTATCAGCACTACCTGCATCAGCATCATTTGGATTTATAGATAAATTGACGCGTATGTTTACAAGTGTAGATACTATAAGAGAAGTATAATCAACTTTACAATAAATACGCGAGTGAAGCATATATTGGCTCTACGCATTCTGAAAAGCGACACAGAGCAGAAGAAGTTGCACTCAGCCATGGATTCAAAAATGACGTAGCTGAGTTTGTGTTGCATCGTCACATATACGTTGTTTTACATAGACGCTATGCGAATTTATTGCGGGATGATTATAATAAGGTGGTGTCATGGGTAGATCTACCCACTATAATAAGGCGTTTACGCCATGACCATAATTGGAGTGAAGAAGATTTTATGTGGGCATACAACGAGTCCAATAACAGCAAAAGTCCAATGATTTATTATGCGAAAGAATTTACTAGAGCTTCGAAGGGCAAAGGCATGAACCAAGCAGAACAAATAGCTGATCTAGTATCTTATGTGAGCGGCGATCATCATAAAGTACTTGAAAAAATACCTAAAATGTGCAGAGACTTACGAAGGGTATACTATAAATGAGCCCGTAGTAGAGATTGTCATTTAACGATCAAAATGTTTCTGAAGCGCATTAAGAGCAGCCTGCAATGTACTCACAAGATATGGCGATGGTTTATCTTCTATAACGAGATATTGTATTGCTGCGTAAATATTATGCTGTCTATAAAGGCTTTGCACTTCTCTTATTGCCTCTTCCATAGCTAAAAACTGTTCTGTAGAAAACGCAATCCACTTATCTCTCGCTCTCTCATCACAAGACAAGGGCATTTCATCATAAATGGCATTAGGTAAACCCTTTGCACAAAGATAATCATTCCTTATCTGTAGATATTTTTGTGCAGCGTCATATTGCTCTCGAGTGAGCACGCCTTGCAAATAAAGCCGTCCTATATAAGTCCCTGATAGTGGATTTTTGGCATCTTGTAAAGTCAAATTAAAGTGCTTTGCACGCATTTCTATTGCCAATTGACAAGCGGGCTCTTTTGGTTGTTTTGCTCTTGAGAGACGACCGTTTGCCTCTCTTAACTGCCCTAATATTTTGGGGCGACCCCTCTTATTTTTTTTTCACAACACCGCCTTCTCATTAAAAAGGAACATTATCGTTGATAGAGATATTCAACGCATTGATTTATAATGATAATTCACTGTTTTTCATGTTGAATGAGAGTCCCGAATAACGTAGGATTCTCTCATTCCAAACCTGTTTATGTTGAATCAATCAAAACTACTCACTTGCACCTCACAAGTGGGATGAGTGTGTGGATAAAATTTGTATAAGAAAGGACTAAAAATGGCTCTTATGAATCGCCTTAATGCAAGGGCTGTCACAACATTGGGTGCTGGTAAAGTGAATGATGGTGCCGGCTTGTACCTTCATAAGCGTAAAGATGGTGGTGCGCAATGGATTTACCGTTATACAATTCACGGTCGACGTCGTGAAATGGGCTTGGGTGCATTAAGAGAAGTCTCTTTAAAACAAGCCCGTGAATTGGCAACTGGGTGGCGTTCTGTTTTACGCGAAGGTCGTGACCCCATTAAAGAACGCAATAAACAAAAACGTGAGGCAATAAGCAATCTTCATTATTTAAAAGATATTGCTCTAGATGCTTTTGAAAGTCGTAAAGCAGAACTCAAGAATGATGGTAAAGATGGAGGCTGGTTTTTACCTTTACGCCTTCATATTCTCCCTAAATTAGGCTGCCTTCCCATTTCAGAGATTACACAAACAGAGATACGCGATATCCTTGCCCCTATTTGGCATACAAAAGCTAGAACTGCTCGAACAGCATTGATGCGCCTTAATCTTTGTCTCAAACATGCGTCTGCCTTAGGATTGGATGTTGATTTACAAGCAACCACCAAAGCACAAGCTTTATTAGGCAAACAACGCCATAAGATCACGAATAGACCAGCTATGGATTGGAAAGATATACCAGCTTTTTATAAAACACTTTGTCAAACAACAACCCTCACACAACTGGCTTTGCGTTTGCTTATTCTTACGGGTGTTCGTAGCAATCCTTTGCGTCATATTCGTGAAGATCAGATTGAAGGAGATATATGGACTATACCTGCTGAAAATATGAAAGGAAGGCGTGATGCAACAACAGAATTTCGTGTGCCTTTATCATCAGAAGCATTAGAAATTCTGAAACAAGCGCGCCTGCTCTCTCGTAATGATTTCTTTTTTTCTGCAACCGGTCGCGGTCCTCTTGCTGAACGCTGTATGTCGCAATATATGCAACAGACTGGACTTAAAGCCTGCCCCCATGGATTTCGCTCTAGTTTACGCGATTGGCTTGCTGAAACAACCGATGCTCCCTATGAGGTCGCTGAAACCATTCTAAGTCATACAGTAGGAGGACAAGTAGAACGTGCCTATCGTCGTACAGACTATCTAGAACAGCGCCGTGTTTATATGGATAAATGGGCAGCTTATGTCACCGGTCAAACTTAAGAGATGGGGTGCAATACCCCATTATCTGTGGATAACTTTAGCTCTCTTTTCTCTCATTCTTTCTCAATAAGATTCATCAAGATTCAATATTAAAAAAACATGATAAAAGACTGTTTTTTATAGATAATATTACTTTTCAATATGACAAAAATATGGTTAATAAATGCTTATGATTTGTTTACATTATTTGAGAATGAAAGGATTTTAGAATGACAGAAAATGACACTCTTCTCACAGACCGTGAAAGTGCAAAATTGCTCCATATGAGTGTTTCAACATTCCGACGTCATGTGACAAACGGTGTTTTACCAAAACCCTTAAAGTTTGGTTTTTTGTCGCGTTGGTTACAATCTGATCTTCAGGGTGTAATCGAAAAAGCAAAAAACAACCGTAGCAATAATGCTGCATAAAAGAAAACCTTGTCACGTAAGGACGGACAAGGCTCTTCATTACTCATCAGATTATGAATAGCAAAATCCGTCCTGTGACGCAAGATCATAGGATAAAAAAATGTATTCTT
Organism: Bartonella rattaustraliani AUST/NH4; assembly: GCF_000312565.1. Lineage (GTDB taxonomy): Bacteria > Pseudomonadota > Alphaproteobacteria > Rhizobiales > Rhizobiaceae > Bartonella > Bartonella rattaustraliani. Next base: position 1,159 of record NZ_CALW02000061.1, on the reverse strand, counting down.
ATACACATGCTGCGGGCATAACACGTGCCTTGCATGGTGTCTGGCATGGGCATTATGGACTTGCCCATTGCCCTGCTCATGATGATAGCACTCCTAGTTTAGCTCTTACTTATGGTTATAATGGTCAATTATTATTTCATTGTCATGCTTGCTGCTCTTTTGAACAGATCATCAAAGCTCTTAAAAACATTGGTCTTGTTGATACACAAGCATGTTTTGAAAATGCTTATGGTCAAAACCTCTCTTTATCGAAAAAATTCTATTCTGAAGATCAACAAGCAAAACAGAAAGCAGAGAAAGCAAGAGAGCTTTGGGAACAAAGCCAAACTATAAAAGATAGCCTAGCAGAAACTTATTTACGCAAGCGTGGTATCACTTGTGCCTTGTCACCCAATTTACGCTTTCATGATAGCTGCCCCCACCCCTTAGGGGGAAAACTGCCCGCGTTGGTAGCATTGGTTGAAGGTGCATGCCCCTTTGCAATTCATAGGACCTTTTTACAAGCCAATGGCTGCAAAACAGATCAGAAACCAGCAAAAGCCATGTTGGGGTCTGTTATAGGCGGTGCTGTGCATTTAAGCCAAGCTAATGAATGCCACCTAGTGATTTGTGAGGGAATAGAAACTGGACTTTCTTTACTGTCTGGTTTGTTACTAGAGCCTGTAAGTTTGTGGGCTGCCCTTTCAACCAGTGGCATGATGCATGTGAATTTACCTAAAACCAAAGCCCGTTTGACCATTGCAATGGACGGTGATGAGGCGGGTTGTAAAGCAGGTTATGCCTTGGCTGCCCGTGCGCATGAACAAGGCTTTGAGGTCTTTATGATGCAAGCCCCCTACAGTCTAGATTTCAATGATTTTCTCTCTTCTCAAAAGGGACTCTCTCATGTCACAAGATAATAAGATTTTAGATAATCAAGATAATAAAACTCTCGTGAATGAGAACGATAATGCCTCTTTACACAACAATGCTTGCTTAAAAGCCATTCCCTATGAAAAAGCATTGCAACAAAGTGGTTGGGGGGAATTACAGCCAATCAAGGCTACTCTTTTACCCGTAGAGCCTTTTGACCCTACACAAGTTCCTTTAAGCTTAGGACGCTATATTTATGACGTCTCAGATCGTCAACAATCCCCTGTCGATTTTGTTGCCGTTGCTG
>NZ_CALW02000062.1 GCF_000312565.1 Bartonella rattaustraliani AUST/NH4 | reverse complement strand
GTCACATGACGGCGGAATGTTGAAACACTCATATGGAGCAATTTTGCACTTTCACGGTCTGTGAGAAGAGTATCATTTTCTGTCATTTCTAAAATCCTTTCAAAACACAAATTATAAACAAATCATAACCACTTATTAACCATATTCTTGAATCGTTGAAAAGGTATTTAATCTATAAAAAACAGTCTTTTATCATGTTTTTTTTAAAAATTGAATCTTGATGAATCTTAATGACAATATATGAGAAAAGAGAGAGCTAAAGTTATCCACAGATTATGGGGTATTGCACCCCATCTCTTAAGTTTGACCGGTGACATAAGCTGCCCATTTATCCATATAAACACGGCGCTGTTCTAAATAGTCAGTACGACGATAGGCACGTTCTACTTGTCCTCCTACTGTATGACTTAGAATGGTTTCAGCAACCTCATAGGGGGCATCGGTTGTTTCAGCAAGCCAATCGCGTAAACTAGAGCGAAAACCATGCGGGCAGACATCAAGTCCAACACGTTTCATGTATTTTGACATACACTTTTCAGCAAGAGGACCTCGACCGGTTGCAGAAAAGAAGAAATCATTGCGAGACAGCAGGCGCGCTTGTTCTATCACTTTGAGTGCTTCTGATGATAAAGGAACACGAAACTCTGTTGTCGCATCACGTCGTCCTTTCATATTTTCAGCAGGAATAGTCCATATATCTCCATCAACTTGATCTTTATGGATATAACGTAAAGGACGTGTACGAACACCTGTCAGAATAAGCAAACGCAAAGCCAGTTGTGTCATGGTTGTTTTTGTGCAAAGCGTTTGATAAAAAGCCGGCACATCTTTCCAATCCATTGCAGGCATATTAATAGCTTTATGGCGTTGTTTCCCTAAGAGAGCGCGTGCTTTGGCTGTGACTTGTAAATCAACATCTAATCCCAATGCAGCAGCATGTTTGAAACAAATATTAAGACGGTTTAGTGCTTTCTCTGCTGTTCCTGCTTTTGTATGCCATATGGGGGAAAGTGTATTGCGTATCTCTGTTTGGGTAATTTCTGAAATGGGAAGGCAGCCTAATTTAGGAAGAATGTAAAGACGCAAAGGTGCCAACCAGTCCCCATTTTTCCCATCATTTTTTAATTCGGCTTTACGGCTTTCAAAAGTCTCTAAAGCAATGTCTTTAAGATAATGAAGATTGCTTATTGCCTCACGCTTTTGTTTTTCACGTTCTTTAATGGGGTCACGACCCTCATGTAAAACAGAACGCCACCGTGTTGCATGTTCACGAGCTTGTTTTAAAGAGATATGTCTTAGAGACCCTAATCCCATTTCACGGCGTCGTCCGTGAATTGTATAGCGATAAATCCATTGAGCGCCACCATCTTCACGCTTATGAAGTAACAAGCCTGCACCATCATTATATTTACCAGCACCCAATGTTGCGACAGCCCTTGCATTAAGACGATTCATAAGAGCCATTTTTAGTCCTTTCTTATATAAATTTTATCCACACATTCATCCCACTTGTGAGGTGCAAGTGAGTGGTTTTGATTGATTCAAGATAAGCAGGTTTGAAATAAGAGAATCTTACGTTATTCGGGACTCTCATTCAATATGAATAACGATAAATTATCTATATAAATCAATATCTTGCTTATGAACTGACAGATAAACAGTCTTTATAGACCCTCTTTTCTCAAAACAAACAACTTTTAACACAAGCGTGAGGCACGCCACGGCTGAATCACGCCAAAAAAAGGAAACGACCATGATAAATAACCCCTTAACCGCTATGGCTCAAAAATATGGTTTTTCTGATGAGGAACTGCGAAAAACTCTTCTCAAAACATGTATGGATAAAAATTATTCCAATGAAGAA
>NZ_CALW02000063.1 GCF_000312565.1 Bartonella rattaustraliani AUST/NH4 | reverse complement strand
CATTGGAGCTCTTCTACGTGGTGTTGATCGTGAGGGGATTGAGCGTGGTCAAGTTTTGGCGAAGCCCGGTTCTGTTACGCCTCACACTCGTTTTAAAGCAGAAGCTTATATTTTGACGAAAGATGAAGGTGGTCGTCATACTCCGTTTTTCACGAATTATCGTCCACAATTTTATTTTCGTACAACGGATGTTACAGGAATTGTGACCCTTCCCGAGGGAACGGAGATGGTTATGCCAGGTGATAATGTTGCTATGGATGTTTCTTTGATTGTTCCGATTGCTATGGAAGAGAAGCTTCGTTTTGCTATTCGCGAAGGTGGTCGTACTGTTGGTGCAGGTATAGTTTCTAAGATCATTGAATAAAGAATGGTGAGTAAAAGACGTCTTTGTCGTTAAAGATGACTTAGTTTTGGAAGTTAGGGGTATAGCTCAGTTGGTAGAGCGGCGGTCTCCAAAACCGCAGGTCGCGGGTTCAAGTCCTGCTGCCCCTGCCAAAGGTAAGTAAGATTCTAACGATAAAGAGGTAGATTTTAATACCCTTTTTCGCTTTTTTCTGTATAGGGCTTGTTTTTTTGTATGTGAATCGGTATTGAATAATGAATGAGGAAGCTGTAGAAGGCTAAGGGTTAGCTTTTCGCATTTTTTCGTATTCATTTTGTTGTGTGATACAATAAAGCTAGAAAGAGTATAGTGTGACCGATGGCATCTAAAACCAATCCAATTGCCTTTTTAAAGCAAGTTTATGCAGAAACAGCTAAGGTGAAGTGGCCAACGCGTCGTGAAACGGTGATTTCCACTGTGATGGTGTTGTTTGTGACGCTATTGGCTTCAGCTTTCTTTTTTGTTGTGGATCAGGCTATGCATTTTGGTGTTTGGCGAGGTATTGATTTTTTAAAATATCTTTTCGGTTGATAGTGCAAGGAAGTGTGACTGTGACTGCTCGTTGGTATATTGTTCAAGCTTATTCAAATTTTGAAAAGAAAGTAGCTGAAGCTATTGAAAAAGAGGCTGCACAAAAAGGGCTTGAACATCTTTTTGAAAAAATTCTTGTTCCGACGGAGCGTGTTGTTGAGGTTCGTCGTGGACGCAAAGTTGATACCGAGCGGAAATTTTTTCCTGGTTATATTCTTGTTCGTGCTGATTTAACAGATGAAGTTTATCATCTCATTAAGAATACGCCTAAGGTGACAGGCTTTTTAGGTTCAGATTCGCGTCCTGTTCCTATTTCTGATCGGGAAGTTGAGCAAATTCTGAAACAGGTTCAAGAAGGTATTGAAAGCCCTAAATCTTCTGTCATGTTTGAAGTGGGGGAGCAAGTTCGCGTTGCGGATGGTCCTTTTATTTCATTTAATGGGATTGTTCAAGAAGTTGAGGAAGAACGTTCTCGTCTTAAAGTAGAAGTGTTGATTTTTGGGCGTCCTACGCCTGTTGATTTGGAGTTTGGTCAAGTTGAAAAACTCTAGTAGAGCTTAAGGTGGTGTTATCACTTTAAGAAATTAGTGGGAGATAAGTTATGGCTTTTGTCGGCTTAATGAATCGAACCACTCAACTGCAGCCGGTAGCGGATAAGTTGTTCTCTACCAGTGAAATAGAAGGCAGATTATTATGGCAAAAAAAAGTATAGGTCAGCTCAAGTTGCAGGTTCCTGCAGGAGCGGCTACTCCGTCTCCACCAATTGGTCCTGCCCTTGGTCAGCGCGGTATTAATATCATGGAGTTCTGCAAGGCGTTTAATGCCGCTACGCAGGAAATGGAAAAGGGTGCACCAATTCCAGTCGTTATCACTTATTATCAAGATAAGTCTTTTACTTTTTCTCTCAAGACGCCTCCTGTATCGTTTTTCTTGAAAAAAGAAGCGAATTTGAAGTCTGGTTCGAAAGAGCCAGGCAAAGTGTCTGTAGGAAGCATTTCTCGTGATAAGGTTCGTTCGATTGCAGAAGCAAAGATGAAGGATCTGAATGCAAATGACATTGAAGCGGCGATGCGTATGGTTGAAGGTTCTGCCCGCTCTATGGGCTTAGAAGTGGTGGGCTAGTGTTATGGGAAAAGTAGCAAAAAGAATAAAAAATATTCGCAAAAATATTGATTTTAATGAACTTTATGCTTTAAAAGATGCCGTTTCAATGGTTAAAGAGCGTGCAGTTGCCAAGTTTGATGAAACAATTGAAATTTCAATGAATTTGGGTGTTGATCCTCGCCATGCGGATCAAATGGTTCGAGGCGTTGCTCATTTGCCTAATGGGACAGGTCGGAATATTCGCGTTGCTGTTTTTGCACGTGGAGATAAAGCTGAGGAAGCTAAGGCTGCTGGTGCTGATATTGTGGGGGCTGAAGATTTGTTTGAAAGCATTAATGGTGGGACGGTTGATTTTGATCGTTGTATTGCGACACCAGATATGATGCCTCTTGTTGGTCGTCTTGGTAAAATCCTTGGTCCGCGGAGTTTAATGCCAAATCCAAAAGTTGGTACTGTGACGCTTGATGTTGCGAGTGCTGTTAAGGCTTCTAAGGGTGGTGCTGTTGAATTTCGTGTTGAAAAAGCTGGTATTGTGCATGCTGGTATTGGGAAGGCTTCTTTTGGGGTTGAGAAAATAGTGGAAAATATTAAAGCTTTTGCTGGTGCTGTTATTAAAGCTAAGCCACAAGGCGCAAAAGGTGAATATATTAAACATGTTGCTGTTTCTTCGACTATGGGAGTTGGAATTAAAGTCGATCCTGCAACAGTTCGTTCAGAGCAGGTGTGAAGGGAGTTGTAATTTTGTTGTGAGGTGTGTGAATAACAAAATTGTACTTACTAGTGTCGGTTTTTGTCGGCACTTGGCTATCTAAGCTCTATTGAGCTTGGGTTGTAGCGGAAGAAATTCCGGAATATCCTGTCCGAGATTGTGGGTGATGCTATTTGGGCATCTTAATCAAAAAAACCTGCATGAGACTGGGGTAAGAACTGTAGAGTTAAAAGACTTTAAAGGGTTTGAGCCAGGGTTGCCTTTGATCGCTGTGGCGTGAAAAAGGGGACAGGATCCTCATCGGTAACATAGAATATTTTATGTTATCAAAGGTAACCAACGGGTTTGTGTTAAACAAATCTGTTAAATGGAGAGAGACAGTGAATAGAGCGGAAAAACGCGAATTTGTTACATGGCTTAACGAGGCTTTTCAAAGGTCTGGTTCCGTTATTGTTGCACACTATTCCGGTCTGACAGTTTCACAAATGAACGACCTTCGTTCGAAAATGAGTGAAGCTGGTGGTGCCGTAAAAGTCGCCAAAAACCGTCTTGCTAAAATCGCTCTTCAGGGCACGGATTCTGAATCAATGGTGGGTTTGTTTACTGGGCAGACGCTTATTGCTTATTCAGAAGACCCAATCACAGCACCGAAAGTTGCTGTTGATTTTGCAAAAAGCAATGACAAATTTATCATCCTTGGCGGTACAATGGGTGCAACGAGTTTGAGTGTAGATGCTGTGAAGTCTTTGGCTTCGTTGCCTTCACTCAATGAGTTGCGGGCGAAGCTCGTGGGTATGATTTCTACCCCCGCGACTCGTATCGTACAGGTTGTTAATGCGCCCGCTGGTCAGGTTGCTCGTGTTATTGGTGCATATGCTCAGGAGGATAAGGCGGCTTAAGGCTGTTTTTATTCACGTTTATGGAAGAGTTTTTATGCTTTTCTGTTTTGTTGAATAAATTTTTAACAATGGTTCAAATCTTTTTATTGAAGGAATTTTAAAATGGCAGATCTAGCGAAGATCGTAGAAGACCTTTCTAACTTAACCCTTTTGGAAGCTGCTGAGCTTTCTAAATTGCTTGAAGAAAAATGGGGCGTTTCGGCTGCAGCTCCTGTAGCAGTTGCTGCTGTTGCTGGTGCTGCTGCTTCGGCTGTTGAAGAAAAAACAGAATTTGATGTTGTTCTTGTTGAGGGTGGTGCGCAGAAAATTAATGTTATTAAGGAAGTTCGTGCTATTACTGGACTTGGTCTTAAAGAAGCGAAAGATCTTGTTGAGGGAGCGCCTAAACCTATTAAAGAAGGTGCTTCTAAGGAAGAAGCTGAAAAAATTAAATCTCAACTCGAAGCAGCTGGTGCTAAAGTTGAACTTAAGTGAATTTTATGTGATCGGCGGGCATATATGTTCGCCGCTTTCCTTTCTCTTTAAGAAAAGGGAGATGATGAATGAGGGCTTTTCCCAACGCTTTTGTAGCTGTAATGGGGGTGGCTTTTACTCTTAGTTTTTTCACTAGAGCCAAGCAAAGAGATGGCTTATGTGAGTGGGATAGAGTAATAATACCCATTATCGGGTATCAAAGTGAACTGGTCTGCATGTGCAGGTTAATGACATAAGGTTTTCAAGGTTTAGTCTACCTTGAAGAGTAAAAATCAAGGAGCGACGATGGCTCAGACCCCAGCGATGATGTCTCAATTTAATGGTCGTAAGCGCGTACGCAAGTTTTTTGGTAAGATTCCTGAAGTAGCAGAAATGCCGAATCTTATTGAGGTTCAAAAAGCGTCATACGATCAGTTTCTCATGATTGAGGAACCAAAAGGTGGACGACCAGATGAAGGTTTGCAGGCTGTTTTTAAATCGGTGTTTCCTATTTCGGATTTTTCCGGTACGGCTATGCTTGAGTTTGTTGGTTATGAATTTGATTTACCAAAATTTGATGTTGAAGAATGTCGTCAGCGTGATTTAACCTATGCTGCACCGTTAAAAGTGATATTGCGTTTGATCGTTTTTGATCTTGATGAAGATACTGGTTCAAAAGATATCAAAGACATTAAAGAGCAGGGCGTTTATATGGGTGATATGCCCTTAATGACGACGAATGGTACTTTTATTGTTAATGGTACAGAGCGTGTGATTGTTTCACAAATGCATCGTTCTCCTGGTGTTTTCTTTGACCATGATAAAGGAAAATCGCATTCATCGGGAAAGTTTCTTTTTGCTGCTCGTGTGATTCCTTATCGTGGTTCATGGCTGGATATTGAGTTTGATGCTAAGGATATCATCTATGCACGTATTGACCGGCGACGTAAGATTCCTGTGACAAGTCTTTTGATGGCATTAGGGATGGATGCTTCAGATATTTTGTCGACTTTTTATAATAAGGTGACTTATGAACGAGATGGAGATGGATGGCGTATTCCTTATTCTGTTGATCGCTTTAAAGGAATGAAGCTTGTTTCTGATCTCATAGATGCAGACAGTGGTGAAGTTGTTGCCGAAGCTGGTAAAAAGCTCACGGTTCGTGTCGCAAAGGCTTTGGCTGAAAAAGGTCTAAAGTCTATTAAAGTCAGTGAGGATGATTTATTAGGATCCTATCTAGCGGAAGATATAGTCAATTATCAAACGGGTGAGATTTATCTTGAAGCTGGTGATGAAATTGACGAAAAAATATTAAAGATTTTGTTTGAAGTGAATGCGGATCAAATTAATATCCTCGATATTGATCACATGAATATTGGGGCTTATATCCGCAACACCTTAAAGGTTGATAAGAACGAAAGTCGGCAAGATGCGTTATTTGATATTTATCGCGTGATGCGTCCAGGTGAGCCACCAACAATGGATACAGCAGAAGCTATGTTCCATTCGTTATTTTTTGATCCAGAGCGTTATGATCTTTCCGCTGTTGGCCGTGTGAAGATGAATTTGCGTATGGATCTTGATTGTCCAGACACAGTGCGTATTTTGCGCCAAGAGGATATTCTTGCTGTTGTTAAGATGCTGGTTGAATTGCGTGATGGTCGTGGTGAAATTGATGATATTGACAATCTTGGCAATCGTCGTGTTCGTTCTGTTGGGGAATTGATGGAAAATCAATACCGTGTTGGCTTGCTGCGAATGGAGCGTGCAATAAAGGAGCGTATGTCGTCGGTTGAAATTGATACAGTCATGCCTCAGGATTTGATAAATGCAAAACCTGCGGCGGCAGCGGTTCGTGAATTTTTTGGATCTTCGCAATTATCACAGTTTATGGATCAAACCAATCCGTTGTCAGAGATTACCCATAAGCGCCGTCTATCTGCTCTTGGTCCGGGGGGCTTGACACGTGAACGTGCAGGTTTTGAAGTTCGTGACGTGCATCCTACGCATTATGGGCGTATTTGTCCGATTGAAACGCCAGAAGGTCCTAATATTGGTTTGATTAATTCTTTAGCGACATTTGCGCGGGTTAATAAATATGGTTTTATCGAAAGTCCATACCGCAAAATTATTGATGGAAAAGTAACAACAGAAGTTATTTATCTATCAGCTATGGAAGAATCAAAACATTATGTAGCGCAAGCCAATTCTTCATTAGATTCGGAAGGACGCTTTATAGAAGAATTTGTTGTTTGTCGTCATGCTGGTGAAGTCTTGATGGCACCGCGCGATCATGTGGATTTGATGGATGTTTCGCCAAAGCAGTTGGTCTCTGTTGCAGCAGCTCTTATTCCGTTTTTGGAGAATGATGATGCGAATCGTGCGTTGATGGGATCAAACATGCAGCGTCAAGCCGTTCCGCTTGTACGTGCTGAAGCGCCGTTTGTTGGTACGGGAATGGAATCTGTAGTTGCTCGTGATTCAGGAGCCGCTGTAAGCGCGAAGCGTGCTGGTATTGTAGACCAGGTTGATGCAACGCGTATCGTTATTCGTGCGACAGAAGATTTGGATCCTTCAAAATCTGGTGTTGATATTTATCGTTTACAAAAATTTCAGCGTTCTAATCAATCTACTTGCATTAATCAGCGTCCTCTCGTGCATGTTGGTGATCTGATAGAGAAGGGTGATATTATTGCCGATGGTCCTTCTACGGACCTTGGTGATTTAGCTTTAGGGCGGAATGTTCTTGTGGCGTTTATGCCTTGGAATGGATACAACTACGAAGATTCTATTTTGCTTTCCGAGCGTATCGTTGCTGACGATGTTTTTACTTCGATTCATATTGAAGAGTTTGAGGTTGCAGCGCGTGATACAAAGCTTGGTCCTGAAGAGATTACCCGCGATATCCCGAATGTTGCTGAAGAGGCGTTAAGGAACCTTGATGAAGCAGGTATCATCTATATCGGTGCTGAAGTTCAGCCTGGTGATATTCTGGTTGGAAAGATTACGCCCAAAGGTGAAAGCCCCATGACACCGGAAGAGAAGCTTCTGCGTGCAATTTTTGGGGAGAAGGCTTCGGATGTTCGTGATACTTCTATGCGAATGCCTCCTGGAACTTTTGGAACTGTAGTGGAAGTGCGTGTCTTTAATCGCCATGGTGTGGAAAAAGATGAACGTGCGATGGCCATTGAGCGTGAGGAAATTGAACGTTTAGCGAAGGATCGTGACGATGAACAGTCAATTCTTGATCGCAATGTTTATGCGCGTCTTTCTGATATGTTGGTCGGAAAAGTTGCTGTAGAGGGGCCAAAAGGCTTTTCGGGAAGCAAGGAGCTTGATCCAACAATAATAAGTCAATACCCACGATCGCAGTGGTGGCAATTTGCTTTTGAGGACGAAAAGTTTCAGAATGAAATTGAAGCTTTACGGAAGCAATATGATGAGTCAAAAGAAGCATTGCAGCGTCGCTTTATGGATAAAGTTGAAAAGGTCCAAAGAGGTGATGAAATGCCTCCGGGCGTGATGAAAATGGTGAAGGTTTTTGTGGCTGTAAAACGCAAAATCCAACCAGGTGATAAGATGGCAGGACGCCATGGTAATAAGGGGGTTGTATCACGTATTCTGCCAGTGGAAGATATGCCGTTTCTTGAAGATGGAACCCATGCTGATATCGTGTTGAATCCGCTTGGTGTACCGAGTCGTATGAATGTGGGGCAGATTCTTGAAACACATCTTGGTTGGGCGTGTGCTGGTATGGGCAAGAAAATTGGTGATTTGCTAGAGCTATACCAAGAGACGGGGGATATACTTCCTTTGCGTCAGCGTATTGAGAATCTCATGCCTGATAATGATCATAATGAACCAGTGCGTCAGTATGATAATGAAAGCCTTTACAAATTGGCACAGCAGATGAAGAAAGGTGTTTCGATTGCGACCCCTGTTTTTGATGGTGCACATGAAACTGATATTAATATGATGCTAGAAGATGCTGGTTTAGATAGTTCAGGGCAAGTCATACTTTATGATGGTCGTACTGGGGAACCTTTTGATCGTCCGGTGACGGTAGGCTATATTTACATGTTGAAATTGCATCATCTTGTGGATGATAAGATTCATGCGCGCTCTATTGGTCCCTATTCACTTGTTACGCAACAGCCATTAGGTGGGAAAGCACAATTTGGTGGTCAGCGTTTTGGTGAAATGGAGGTTTGGGCACTGGAGGCTTATGGTGCTGCATACACATTGCAGGAAATGTTAACAGTCAAATCGGATGATGTGGCTGGTCGAACAAAGGTCTATGAGGCGATTGTACGCGGTGACGATACATTTGAGGCTGGCATACCTGAAAGCTTTAATGTGTTGGTGAAGGAAATGCGTTCACTTGCTCTTAATGTGGAACTTGATGATGCGCGTGAACTTATTGCGCAAAGAGCATTAGCTGATACAATGGAACAATAACGCAATGAGCGCGCTGACAAAGAGTGCGCTCTGATTGTTCTAAAAGGATAAAAGAAATTTCTATTAAAGTAGAGCAGACAGTCTAAGAAGTAGAAATAGGTTTTAAATAGATCTGTAATAAAATAATTAAGATATTACAACAGGTTCTAAGAATCTTTTAAGGAGAACAGCATGAACCACGAGGTCATGAATCTTTTCAATCCTCAAGCGCCAGCGCAAACATTTGACTCTATTCGTATTTCTATTGCGAGTCCTGAGAAGATTTTGTCTTGGTCGTATGGTGAGATCAAGAAGCCTGAGACTATTAACTATCGGACTTTTAAGCCAGAGCGTGATGGTCTTTTTTGCGCTCGTATATTTGGTCCGATTAAAGATTATGAGTGCCTATGCGGTAAATATAAACGCATGAAATATAAGGGTATTATCTGTGAGAAATGTGGCGTAGAGGTTACTCTTTCGCGTGTGCGTCGTGAGCGTATGGGGCATATTGAGCTTGCAGCACCTGTTGCGCATATTTGGTTTCTTAAATCACTGCCTGGGCGTATTTCCACACTTTTAGATTTAACTTTAAAGGATATTGAACGGGTTCTTTACTTTGAGAACTATATTGTCACAGAACCAGGATTAACCTCTCTTAAGCTTCATCAGCTTCTTTCTGAAGAAGAATATATGCTTGCTGTTGATGAATTTGGAGAAGATCAGTTTACAGCTATGATTGGTGCTGAGGCTATTTATGAGCTTCTCGCGAGTATGGAGTTAGAAAAAGTTGCGAATGATCTACGTGTCGAATTAGCGGAAACGACTTCGGAGTTAAAGCAGAAAAAACTGATTAAGCGGCTTAAAATTGTTGAGAACTTTCTTGAATCTGGCAATAAGCCAGAGTGGATGATTATGAAGACGATACCAGTCATTCCACCAGATTTACGTCCATTGGTTCCGCTTGATGGTGGACGTTTTGCAACGTCCGATCTGAATGATCTTTATCGCCGTGTCATCAATCGTAATAATCGCTTGAAGCGGTTGATTGAGTTGCGTGCTCCTGGAATTATTGTGCGCAATGAGAAGCGCATGGTGCAAGAAGCTGTTGATGCATTATTTGATAATGGCCGGCGTGGACGTGTGATTACTGGAGCAAATAAGCGTCCGTTAAAGTCTCTTTCAGATATGCTAAAGGGTAAGCAAGGGCGTTTCCGTCAAAACCTGCTTGGAAAGCGTGTTGATTATTCAGGGCGTTCTGTTATCGTGACAGGTCCTGAATTAAAGTTGCATCAATGTGGTCTTCCCAAAAAAATGGCTCTTGAATTATTTAAGCCATTTATTTATGCGCGACTTGATGCGAAGGGGTATTCATCAACTGTAAAACAGGCAAAAAAGCTTGTTGAAAAAGAGCATCCGGAAGTTTGGGATATTTTGGATGAGGTTATTCGTGAACACCCAGTTTTACTGAATCGTGCGCCCACATTGCACCGTTTGGGGATTCAGGCTTTTGAACCTATCCTCATTGAAGGAAAGGCTATCCAGCTTCATCCATTGGTATGTACTGCTTTTAACGCAGATTTTGATGGTGATCAGATGGCAGTTCACGTTCCGCTTTCCCTTGAAGCGCAGCTTGAAGCCCGTGTTTTGATGATGTCAACCAATAATATTCTTCATCCAGCCAATGGTGCACCAATTATCGTTCCATCACAGGATATGGTTCTTGGTCTTTATTATCTTTCGCTTCTTTCTGAAAAAGAACCAGGTGAGGGGATGGCTTTTTCTGATATAGGTGAACTTCATCACGCTCTGGAAAATAAGGTTGTAACTCTTCATACGAAGATTAAAGGCCGTGTTAAAAACATGGAACGGGATGGGAAAGAAAAAGCCAAACTTTATGATACAACACCTGGACGTTTAATTATTGGGGAGCTCTTACCTAAAAATCCAAATATCCCATTTGATATTGTCAATCAAGAAATGACTAAAAAGAATATTTCTAAAATGATTGATCAGGTTTATCGGCACTGTGGGCAAAAAGAGACGGTTATTTTTTGTGACCGTATTATGCAACTTGGCTTTTCTTATGCTTGTCGTGCAGGGATTTCCTTTGGTAAGGATGACATGGTTATTCCTGATAGCAAGTCACGTTTGGTTACAGAAACAGAATCTTTGGCTAAAGAATATGAACAGCAATATAATGATGGTTTGATTACGCAAGGTGAGAAGTACAACAAAGTTGTAGATGCTTGGGGGAAATGTACAGATCGTGTTGCTGATGAGATGATGAAACGTATTCAGGCTGTTGAATTTGATCCTAAAACAGGTCGTCAGCGCCCAATGAACTCGATTTATATGATGTCACATTCGGGTGCGCGTGGTTCTGCTAATCAGATGAAGCAGTTGGCTGGTATGCGTGGTCTTATGGCAAAACCATCAGGTGAAATTATTGAAACACCAATCATCTCGAATTTTAAAGAAGGTTTGACCGTTAACGAGTACTTCAATTCGACTCATGGTGCTCGTAAAGGGCTTGCTGATACTGCGTTAAAAACAGCCAACTCTGGTTATTTAACACGGCGTCTTGTTGATGTTGCACAAGATGCTATTATCTCAGCAGTTGATTGTGGTACTGCAAAAGGGCTTACTATGCAGCCGATTGTTGATGCAGGACAAATCGTTGCGTCTCTTGGACAAAGGATTCTTGGTCGTACAGCGCTTGTTGATATTTTACACCCTGTTTCTGGAGAGGTTATCCTTGAAGGCGGGGCGATGATCGAGGAGGCTGATGTTATTAAGATTGACGAGGCTGGTATTCAGTCTGTTCAAATTCGCTCTGCTTTGACATGTGAAACACGCTTTGGTGTTTGTGCGAAATGCTACGGTCGTGATTTGGCGCGCGGAACACCGGTTAATCAGGGTGAGGCCGTTGGTGTTATTGCTGCTCAGTCTATTGGTGAGCCGGGAACACAACTTACTATGCGTACTTTCCATTTAGGTGGAACAGCGCAAGTTGTTGATTCATCTTATTTAGAATCCTCTTATGAAGGCACTGTTGAGATTCGTAATCGCAATGTCGTCCGCAATTCTGAAGGACATTTGGTGGTTATGGGGCGTAATATGGCTGTCCTTATTAAGGATGAGACAGGGAAAGAGCGCGTTGTGCACCGTGTGAGCTATGGTTCACATGTTTTTGTTGATGATGGTGATATAGTAAAACGTGGTCAACGTATAGCGGAATGGGATCCTTACACACGGCCAATCTTGACTGAAGTTGAAGGGTATGTAGGCTTTGAAGATATGATTGATGGTTTATCAGTGACTGAAACAGCCGATGAATCTACGGGCATTACGAAGCGCTTGGTGATTGATTGGCGTGCTAATCCGCGTGGTGCTGATCTCAAACCAGCTATTATTATCCATGCAGACAGTAAAGGTGAAAACATTGCGAAATTGTATAAGGGAGGTGAAGCCCGTTATATGATGTCCGTGGAAACCATTCTTTCTGTTGAACCTGGTTCTCATGTTAAAGCTGGTGATGTTATTGCACGCCTGCCAATGGAAAGCGCTAAGACAAAAGATATTACAGGTGGTCTGCCACGTGTGGCTGAGCTTTTTGAAGCACGACGTCCAAAAGATCATGCGATTATTGCCGAAGTGAGTGGTACAATTCGATTTGGTCGTGGTTATAAGAATAAGCGTCGTGTTATTATTGAACCAAATGATGAAACTCTTGAAGCAGTAGAATATTTGATTCCAAAAGGTAAGTTATTTCACTTCCAGGAAGGAGACCAAATTGAAAAAGGAGATTATATCCTTGATGGTAATCCCGCTCCTCATGATATCTTGGCAATTAAGGGTGTTGAAGCTTTGGCTTCTTATCTTGTGAATGAAATTCAGGAAGTTTATCGTTTGCAAGGGGTTTTAATTAATGACAAGCATATTGAAGTGATTGTTCGTCAGATGTTACAAAAGGTTGAGATTACCGAATCTGGTGATTCTGGTTATATCCCAGGCGATAATGTTGACCGTATTGAGCTTGATGAAATCAACGATAATTTGATTGCAGAAGGGAAAAAACCCGCATCTGGTAATCCTATCCTTTTAGGGATTACAAAAGCCTCTCTTCAAACACCTTCCTTTATTTCGGCAGCATCGTTTCAGGAAACAACAAGAGTTCTTACTGAGGCGGCGGTTTCTGGAAAAATTGATACTTTGCAAGGGCTTAAGGAGAATGTTATTGTTGGTCGTCTCATTCCTGCGGGGACAGGTGGTACGATTGCTCAAATCCGCCGTATTGCTGCAGTTCGTGATGATTTAATTGTTGATGAACAGCGAAAGTCTAGTAGTAATGAGATGGCTAAAGCTATGTTGACACATACGGCAACAGGATCTGTTTCTGAATAGTTTGAATATATATAAGATTATAGAAGAACGCCTGCATATGAGATCCGGGCGTTTTTTAATTTTAAGGTATGGAAGAAAGAGTCTGTTTTTTGTAACAAGTTCTGTAAAAATTGAAGATGATGATCGTTTTAATTCTCTTTGAGGAGGTATTGTCTTTTATCTATAAGAGAATCAATGTGTTATTGCTTGGTTGCTAGTGAAATGGAGAGCTTATTTTCAATATATTGAAGTCATAAATTGTATAAGATAACAGACGGTTCTTTGTTAATACAACATATTGATTTATAAGGATAGTTTATTGTTTCTTACCTTAATAATTCCGAATACTCGTAAGATTCTTACATTTCAAACCTATGTATGTTGAAGCAATTTTGTTCACTTGTCTGTATACTATCAGCGGGGTTGGCGTGTGGATAAAAATTATAAAAGAAAAGAGGAAAAATGCCTTTCATGAACCGCCTTCATGCAAGGGATGTCGTGACACCCATGTGCTGGTAAATAGAGTGACGGTACCAGCTTGTATCTTTATAACCAGCTTGTATCTTTATAATAAGTGTAAAGATGGTGGTGCGCAATGAATTTATCGGTATATAATTCATCCACAAGTCTGGGAAATGGGCTTAGGGTCTCTAAGACATGTCTCTTTAAAACAGGTTCGTGAATATGCAATACGGTGGCATTCTGTTTTACGTGAAGTTCGTGCCCCATTAAAGAAAAAGGAGGGATAAGCTCAAACAAGAGGGGCGCTTCATTTTGAATATTTCTAATTTTTGAAATGTCATTTTCTATGAAAGTCGAAAAGCCGTTATAATAAACTGTCAGAATTTTTTTGTAATCTCAAAATAACCCGTTTTTTGCTGTACTATGTTTCTTTATTTCCTCATCTTTAAAAGGATAAAAAAATAGAGGGGAGAATGCCACTAAAGTTTGAGTAAGAATGGTTAGGCTTTTGATAACGTTATGATTTTACGAAAACAAAGTGATAGAATATACAGATATTATTCAATTGGGAAGAGATATAAGAGTTTTCAATAAGAATCGAGATTTTCACTCTTATAAGGAAGAAAGACTTCTCGTGCCTATTCCGGTGAGAGAGGTTTTATATGCAAATAGATAGTATAAATTAAAACAGATGTCGCATGCTAAAAGAATTAAATTTTTTTTGTCTGAAATATCTGATACGTTAACTGCTAAAGAGCTACCTTGTGATGCGAAAAAGCTTGAAAAATTCGTTGTGTAGGGATCAATAAAATGGGCATTTTTATATAAATGCGGCGTGATATTGATTGTTTTTACATAATTTGGAATGCAGAGAGGAAACTTTTTAAGAGTTTAGCCAAATGAGGGAAAACATTAATTTTAAAGTTTATTTCCTTTTCATTGAGAGAGGAAGGTTCTATTGTTCATTCCATGATAGGTATGAATGGAACATTGCATATATAAGCCATTTGGAAATGTCAGAATTTACTGAGGTCTCAGGGGAACACATTGCTTTGAATGTGCAAACAGCGATATGAGGATTCATTTTTTCATAAAAGAAAGTAAAAATAATGACAGTTTCTTCGATGAGTATTTTTCAGTCCATTTTGTCACGAAAGTCAATTCGTGCTTTTACTAACCAACCTGTTTCACAGGAAACGATTAAAGAAATTTTAAATCTTGCAGCACGTGCGCCGTCTGGAACAAATATTCAGCCATGGCAGGTCATTGTTCTTACAGGAGAGATATTACAAAAATTGGGGCAAGAGCTTTCACAACTTTCTCTCTCAGGTGTAAAAGGAGAGCGTGAATATCATTATTATCCACGTCAATGGCGTGAACCGTATCTTTCAAGACGAAAAAAGGCTGGTTTGAATCTTTATAAGAGCCTTGGAATTCAAAAAGATGAGCAGGAAAGAATGCAGCGTCAGAGGGCGCGAAATTTCTCATTTTTTGGTGCACCTGTAGGGCTTTTGTTTACGATGGATCACGACATGGAAAGAGGAAGTTGGCTTGATTTAGGCATGTTTATGCAGACTGTTATGTTAGCAGCGCGTGGGTTTGGTTTAGACACTTGTGCCCAGGCTGCTTTTGCTAATTATCATAAACAAATTCGTACGCTTTTATCTGTACCTTCTGATCGGAATATTATCTGTGGTATGGCACTTGGCTATCGAGATACGAATGCTCCAGAAAACAATTTTGAGTCTGGACGCGAACCAATTGAGAGTTTTGTACGCTTTATGTAATCGTATTCATTATGAGTGTTTTGCTATTGAAGTGAGCATAAATTGAAAAAAGCTTGAGATATGATAAAAATATTTCGGTGAGAATCTTTATTCCTATTGAATTTTGAATTGCATGTTAAAATTTATTTTACTACGTTTAAACATTATCAAGAATGATTTTCTAAGATCATTATTTGTTTGAAAGTTGGCTATGGAAAGCGCTGTAGAAAGAAAGTGTTGGGTAGTAGCAAGACGAGCGACATTCGTGTTTATTGCTGTCATTGTTTTAGCTTATCTCATGATTTGATTTTAAATGGGACAAATGTGATAAAAAGGTGTATACCCGAATCCTAATTTAGTTTTGAGGTGGTGGGTTGTTTTTATCTATTTTTGAACTTTTTAAAATTGGTGTTGGTCCTTCGAGTTCACATACGATGGGGCCAATGGTGGCAGCTAATATGTTTTTGCAAGAAATTGTCGCTTGGAATCTTTACCAAGGATCTTCTGCTGAGGTTTCTCGTATACGTGTTTATCTTTATGGATCTTTGGCTTTTACAGGGGTTGGTCATGCTACAGATAAAGCCGTGATACTTGGTCTTTTAGGAGAAAGAGCTGCTACTATTGATCCTGATTGCATGGAGGAGCTCTTAGAAAAGGTTGCACGTGAGAAAAAAGTGCAACCAGAAGGTCATCCAGCTTATCAGTTTGATCGGCGAAGTGATCTTATTTTTGAACGAAAAAAAGTTCTCCCTGGACATACTAATGGGCTTGCGTTTGAAGGGTGTGATTCTAACGGAAACGTTCTTTTGCGGCAGGTTTATTATTCTATCGGCGGCGGATTTGTTGTAACTGAAGATGAATTGAACCGTATGAATGATAATACAGAACAGGAAATGCCCGAGGTACCCTATCCTTTTCATTCTGCGCGTGAAATGTTATCAATGGCAGAGAAGTCAGGACTTTCAATTGCCGAAATGAAACGCATAAATGAAGAAACGAGGATGGAACGTTCTGCTCTTGATACAGGACTTGATGAAATTTTTTCAACTATGGCGAATTGTATTGATAGAGGTCTTTCACAAGAGGGTGAGTTACCAGGTGGTTTGCGTGTTCAAAGGCGTGCTAAAAGGTTATACGAAACGCTTTTGGAAAATCAAAAGAAAAATCATAATTATCCATTGTGGGCAAATGATTGGCTTTCCGTATATGCCATAGCTGTGAATGAAGAAAATGCTGCTGGAAGTCGTGTTGTTACGGCACCAACCAATGGTGCGGCTGGAGTTGTTCCTGCAGTTTTGCGTTACTATCTTCAATTTAATGATGATGCAGATCGCGAGGGAGTCCATAAATTTTTGTTAACCGCAGCAGCTATTGGTGGGGTCATTAAACATAATGCATCTATTTCTGGTGCAGAAGTAGGCTGTCAAGGTGAAGTTGGGACAGCATCTTCAATGGCAGCTGCAGGATTAACGGCAGCGTTAGGGGGGACACCAGCACAAATTGAAAATGCAGCAGAGATTGCCCTTGAACATCATTTAGGAATGACATGTGATCCGGTTGCAGGTCTTGTGCAGATTCCTTGTATTGAGCGCAATGCAATGGGTGCAGTGAAGGCAGTGACAGCTTCTTCTCTTGCATTACATAGTAATGGGGATCATTTTGTTTCTCTCGATGCTTGTATAGAAACCATGCGTCAGACTGGGCATGATATGAGTGAACGTTATAAAGAGACAAGTCAGGCTGGTCTCGCGGTTAATGCAATATCTTGTTAATGCGTTACAATATGTTGATTTATAAAAATTTTTTAATAGTTCACTGAATGAAAAACTCAATATTGTAAGTTTTTCTCATTTTAAACCTGTTTTATTGTGAAGCAAACAGGCTATTCGCTTGCACAATAAGGGGGTATGTGGGTATAAACTATAGAGGAGACGAAAAATGCCTCTCGTGAACTGCCTGATCATGAACTATCTGAATGCAAAGGCTGTTGCAATACCATTGCGTTGCATGTTTACAGGCTTGTTTTAAAGAGATCTCTTTTAGTACTCTGAAGCGCACTTCACGATGGTGTGGGTGAATTGTATAATGATAAATCCATTGAGCACTACCATCTTCACGTTTATAAAGGTACAAGCGGGCACCATCATGATATTTACCATATCCCCAATATATTGACCAGCTTATGGTATGCGACAGCCTTTGCATGAGGGTGGTTCATGAGAGGCATTTTTCCTCCTTTCTTCACTCATTTTTATACATATGCTAATCCCGTTGATAGTGTAAAGCCAAGTGAACAAAATTGATTCAACATAAAAAGGTTTGAAATGAGAGAATCTTACGGGGATTCGGGATTGTGATTCAAGCTAGACAACGATAAATAATCATTATAAATCAAGCTGTTGTTATGAGTTAGCAAACGAGTGATGATACTGGTTTTTCTTTTATAATAAGATGATGAATTGTTCTCACACTGTATCATACATGGATGCTATCCATGAAAGAGGTTTTGACGCACTAAGAGAATAGGCATGTCAATTTACCACATAAGGTTTTCGTTTTGTGAGGAGGGTGCAGAAACTCTATGAAATCTGATAAATGTTTTGCGCATTATTCATCGATGAGAAAGTTATATTTTGGTATTTTTTTGTTTTTTGAAAAGAACACAAGTTCAAAAAAAGATTTAGAAAATTCTGTGCAACGTTTAGATTACTTGGATGAATTTATGATCCTTGAAGTTTTTTTCTGCATTAAGGTGTCCACGATAACCTTCAGGAAGAAAAATCTTGTATTTAGTGAAAATATGAAAAGTACTCGAGAATAATCTTTAAGCTTTAATCTAAAATAAGCCAATATCGAATATTGTCTATCTTTTTAAAAGGATGTTTTTTTTTAAATTGCTGAAAATATTTATTTGAGAGATTTTGACAAGAAATTGCCCTGCAAATCTTATGAAATTTAAGAAAAGGGTGTCATTTGCGTTGCACATTCACGGGCTTGTTTTAAAGAAATATCTCTTAAAGTTCCTAAGGCCATTTTGCGTCGTCATGGATGAATTATACCAATAAATCCATTAAGTATCACCATCTTCACGCTTATAAAGGCACAAGGCGGTACCATCATTTTTTTACCAGCTCATAGTGTTGTGACATTTCTTGCATGAAGACAGTTCATGAAAGGCATTTTTTTATAATTTCATCCTCATGCTAATCCCACGTATGGTGCACAAACAAGCGAATAAAACTGATTCAATATTAAAGAGATTTGAAATGAGAGGGTTCTACAATGTTTGGGGTTATGATTCAAGGTAAAAAATGACAAATAATCCTTATCAATCAACGTACTGATATTGAAGATTATAGAAATTGAAAGATTATAGAAAATCTATGAAGATTCTTGATGAACAAAATGATTCTTGCAAAAATTGTCTATAAATTAAATATTCGTTGCACCTAAATGGATTTTAATAGGTACGTTGCCGGTTTGGCTTGCAACACGCAAATGAATGCGTACAGGAGGCATTGTGAGACGGCGATTGCGCGTTGTTTGGCAAATGAGAAGTTTAACAAGAGACTGTGTATCTAAGGTTGCAGGAGCATATTTTAAGCTGGCAAATTTTATTGCAGCATCGTGAAGAGAACGCAGTGAGAGCAAAAATGATTGCTTCAATAATTTTTCTTTTTCAGAGGATGAAGCAAGAGCATTATGTGTCATGATACTATCCTTAACGCAAATCCAAAAACTTTCAGTAAGCTACAGTATAGCAGTTAAAATTTGCTTTCTTTAATGTAGAACAGGCATGGAATGCAGCTTTTTTTGATTGAAACCCTATAAATCGTGCACGGTAATAACGATGTCCGCTTTTTTCAAACAGCTGCATATGTGAAGATGTATTTTTTAAAGCAGAATATGCTGTACTTTTCGCTTTTAAAAGCAAAGTTTTTGCTTGTTTCTTACTTGGAAGAGAACCAATTTGAACAGCCCAACCAGCATTTGTAGATAAAGAGGCTGTAATAACTTTATTTGTTTCAACGGAGACTGTTTTTTGAGGATTAGGAATTGGTATAATGACCTGATTGACAGCGGCTATTGCAGTATTTGAGTTTTTAGGTTGTTCTGTGAATGCCGTTAACATATTAGAAACATCGTCATCGAAATGCGTTGGATCATTTTTAATGGTTGGTATAGGAATATGAGCACCAGTAGGGAGGCGATAGTGTGCTGAAGCCATTAAATGTTTACCACTTTTCGTACGACTTGCTTTAGGGAGATATTTGTACAATAAGCTAGCCATATGTTCATCACGTGCGGTAGATGATTTTCCTCCCATAACAACAGCCACAATAGAGCGTCCTTCAAGACACATCGAAGTCGCTAAGTTAAAACCTGACATTTGTGTGTAACCTGTTTTAATTCCATCAACACCCTTCATGATTTTAACCAGTTTATTGTGGCTGTTAATTTTGTGTCCACGGAACGTAAAGCTTTTTATTTTGAACAGTTTATATTGTTTTGGAAAATGTTTTCGTAGGGCTAATGACAAAGTAGCCATATCTCGTGCTGTGGAATAATTATGGACATCTGGAAGCCCTGAAGCATTTGCAAAATGTGTATGTGTCATGCCGAGCTTTCGGGCTTTAGCTGTCATCATTCGAGCGAATTTTTTTTCACTCCCACCGAGATATTCTGCAATGGCAACAGCAACATCATTTGCTGATCTTGTAATAAGTGCTTTAGCCGCAGCTTCTGCAGAAATCGTTTGGCCTACTTTAAAACCGATTTTTGTTGGTGGGCGTGTTGCTGCATAATGTGAAACAGGGATTGGTGTATTTGGTGTTACTCGGCCCAGATGCATAGACTCAAAGAGCAGGTACAACGTCATTGCTTTTGTTAAAGAAGCAGGATAACGCTTTAGCGTTGCGTTAGCTTGAAAGAGCGTTTTCCCTGTATTTGCATCTATAACAATAGCAGCATATTTATCAGGATATGCCTCTTTGGGAGTAGCAAACGCCCAAGAGTAAGAAAGCACTAAAGCAACAAAAGCAATTGTTGTTTTTTTATATAAACGAACGATTTTCTGGCAATTAATGTACACTTGTGATACCCTATTTCTCCATTTACTTTGAAAATTTTATAAAGCATTTGTTTTGTAGCTTATTGGTACAACTTAGACGAATGATATTACCAATTTGTTTACAGAAATTATTTTGTAAGCCTTTATTTGATTTAAACCCAAACATAAAGAAAAGCTTTCTTCTTTCCATAAAAAGGCATTACAATAGTTATGAAAGAACTTAAGATTAACAAAAATTGTGCTCCACGGAAAACAATGGGACAAAAGCCATTAGCAAATCGTATGACCCATATTATGCACAACAAAAAGGGCAAAAATTGGGATGAAAGCAGATACGATTCTCTTATAATTCCAAGAATAACAACAAAACTTCAACAGCCTCCGTTATATCGAGTTCTTTTACTTAATGATGATTATACGCCTATGGATTTTGTTGTTTTTATTTTGAAAAAATTTTTTCAAAAGAAATTCGAAGAAGCAACACGTATTATGTTAAATGTTCATCAAAATGGGGTAGGAGAATGCGGAACTTACAGTTATGAAGTTGCTGAAATGAAAATAGTACAAGTGAGGGAATGTGCACGTCAAAATGAACATCCACTACAATGTGTAATGGAACGGAAGTGAGGAATTATGCCATCTTTTACACCTAGTCTTGAAGAAGTTTTGCACCGTGCCTTAACAATTGCGACGCAAGCACAACATGAATATGCAACGTTAGAGCATCTTTTACTCGCTTTGCTAGATGATGTCGATGCAAACTCAGTTATTCAGGCCTGTCAGGTAGATGTGGAAGAATTGCGAGAGCGTTTAATAAATTATATCCAGTCAGAATTAGATGCGCAGATTAGAACGGATGAGGATACAAAACCAACACCATTTTTCCAGCGTGTTATCCAACGTGCTGTTATCCACGCGCAATCAGCAGGAAAAGACGAAGTGTCAGGAGCAAATGTTCTCGTTGCAATTTTTTCTGAACATGAAAGTCATGCGGCATATTTTCTTCAAGAGATGGGAATGACACGCTATGATGCTTTGCGTTTTATTTCCCATGGGATCACACAGGATGAGGGATTATCCATGTTGCTGGAAGGGCTTGAAGAGCAATTAGATCAACAGATCTCTGAAAACGGCGAAAAGCAAACGAGTGCATTGACCAGTTATTGTGTTGATCTGAACGCTAAAGCACGCGAGGGAAAAATTGATTTATTAATTGGTCGTGAAGTAGAAATTTCACGTATGATTCAAATTTTATGCAGAAGATCAAAAAATAATCCACTTTTGGTTGGTGATCCTGGAGTGGGAAAAACGGCTATCATTGAAGGCTTAGCAAAGCGTATTGTTGATAAGCAAGTGCCTGAAGTTTTGTCAAATGTAACGATATTTTCTCTTGATATGGGGGGGCTTGTTGCTGGTACGCGTTATCGTGGTGATTTTGAAGAACGGTTAAAGCAAGTTGTTAGAGAATTTGAGCAATATCCAGCTGCTGTTTTATTTATTGATGAAATTCATACCTTAATTGGAGCAGGAGCTACAGTGGGAGGAAATATGGATGCGGCAAACCTTTTAAAACCTGCGTTATCTTCAGGAACCATTCGATGTATAGGTTCAACAACCTATAAAGAATATCGTAAGATTTTTGAACAAGACCGTGCTTTGGAGCGCCGCTTTCAGAAAATTGATATTAACGAACCTTCTATTGCTGATGCAATTAAGATTTTGCAAGGATTGAAGCCTTATTTTGAATCCTTTCATCAGATTAAATATACGGATCAGGCAATGAAGGCATCCGTAGAATTATCTTCACGTTATATGATTGATCGTCGGTTGCCTGATAAGGCAATTGATGTTGTTGATGAAAGTGGTGCAGCACAAAAGCTTTTGCCAAAAAAACAACGAAAAAAAACGATAGGTATTAAAGAAATTGAGGCGACTGTTGCTACGATGGCAAGGATTCCACCAAAAACAATTTCTGGTGATGATCAAAAAGTGCTTGTCAAGCTTGAAGAAGAACTCAAGCATGTTGTTTATGGCCAAGACCAGGCAATTTCTGCATTAGTGTCGTCTATTAAATTAGCGCGAGCAGGTTTGCGTGAACCAGAAAAACCAATAGGAAGTTACTTATTTTCAGGACCAACCGGGGTCGGAAAAACTGAGGTTGCAAAACAGCTTGCGTCTTCTTTAGGTGTTGAGCTTTTACGTTTTGATATGTCAGAATATATGGAGCGGCATACGGTGGCGCGCTTAATCGGAGCGCCTCCGGGCTACGTTGGGTTTGATCAAGGAGGTCTCCTGACAGATGCGGTTGATCAGAAACCGCACGCAGTTTTGCTGCTTGATGAGATTGAGAAAGCACATCCAGAACTGTTTAATATTTTATTGCAAGTGATGGATTATGGGAGGCTAACAGACCATAATGGCAAAAAAATTGATTTCCGTAATATCATTTTAATTATGACAACCAATGCTGGTGCTTCAGATATGGCAAAATTAGCAATCGGATTTGGAAAAGCGCATCGTGAAGAGAGTGATATTGAAGAAATTAATCGACTTTTTACGCCAGAATTTCGTAACCGGCTGGATGCGATTATTCCATTTGCGCCTCTCACTCCATTCATTGTCAATCAGATTGTACAAAAATTTATTTTTCAGCTTGAAGCGCAATTAGCTGATCGAGGAGTTTGTTTTGAATTAAGCTCTTCTGCGATGTCCTGGTTTGTTCATAAAGGATATGATTCTCAGATGGGGGCACGCCCATTGAGTCGTATTATACAAGAACATATTAAGAAGCCATTGGCTGACGAAATTTTATTTGGAAAGTTGCGCAATGGTGGCATGGTTCGCGTGTTGACACAAAAATCAAACGGGGAAAAAGAAAGATTGCAGCTCAAAATTTCATCTTCCGATGTGTCTGTTGCTTCAAAGCACAACACAACAACGTCTCTTACAAAAAAACGTGTAAGAAAAAAAAGCTCAACCACTTAAAAATGCTTTAAAGGGCAGAACGGATTTTTTTTGCGTGCTCTTCAAGTATTTCTGTGGGTGTAATAACGCCATGATGGAGAGAAAGTTCTACTCCTTCCATACGTGGAATAACATGGAAATGAAGATGATAAACGGTTTGTTGACTGGCAGATTCATTAAATTGCATCACCGTTATACCATCTGCTTGAAAGGCTTTTTGGGCAGCGTTGGCAATTTTTTGAACAGCTTTAATAACAGGAAATAATGTTTCAGTCTCCGCATCCAGAAGATTTCTAGAGCCTTTTCGAGGAATAACCAGCGTATGGCCTGGTGCTTGTGGCATGATATCCATGAATGCAATGACATCATCATCTTCATACACACGAACAGAAGGGATTTCATTACGAATCAATTGAGCAAAAATATTATTATTATCATAAGTTTTTTTCATACCAATATTTCCTTTCATGAAAGTTTTAAAGTTTTAATTTTAAGATGGAAGAATGCAAACCAATGGTATATTTAAAGAGATTTGGTATTCAGTTATCATTTTATGTAAGTGTGCAAGCATGCTGCCGTTGATGATATTTAGATTTCGATGATGGCTTCAACTTCCGTTGGGACGTCCATAGGAAGAGAGGCAACACCAATAGCAGAACGGGCATGTTTGCCGGCTTCACCAAGGGCATTAACAAGCAAATCAGAAGCACCATTGGCAACAAGAAGAATATCGGTAAAATGGGGATCTACGGCGGTGAAAACGGTGATTTTTACCACACGTTTTATTCTTTTTAAATCACCAAGAGCTGCCTTGGCTTGAGCAAGAATGTTGAGAGCACAGATTTGGGCTGCTTTTTTTGCTTGTTCAGCACTAACGGTTGCACCAACTTTACCGGTTGCTATCAGCTTTCCATTAAAAAGAGGAAGCTGTCCAGAAATGAAGAGCTGGTTGCCGCTTTGTGAGGCCGTTACGTAATTAGCAATGGGCTGCGTTGCTTCAGGAAGAGAGATTCCCAGCTCCTTTAGGCGGTTTTCAATTGCGTTGGTCATAATTTAAACTCCGTCGCTACTTTAAATATTATCCATTGCATAAACTATTTTTTGGTTTAAGGAAATTGTGGTTAACTGAGAAGCGAGACTTTTTTGCCTGATTGGATGATGTTACGCAACAGGGATAGAATCGGAAATTAAGAATGATGAGATCATTATTTGTAATAATTTTGTATATTGCTTTTTTAGGTACGGTGAGGGCAGAAGAAAGCATCTTTCTTGCGCCGCATCGAGCGATTTATGATTTTCAACTGGATAGTGTTTCTCATGAAATGACAGTTTCAGGGATGTCAGGGCGAATGGTTTACGAACTAACAGGTTCCGTATGTCAGGGGTATACTACCCGTTTTCGTTTTATTCACCGTCTTCATATTGAAGATATGCCGGTGCGTTTAACGGATCAACAGACAACGAGTTATGAAACAGGTGACAGCCGTAGATTTCATTTTAATGTTACAGATCAAATTGAGCAAGAAGTGATCCACCATTCTGAAGGGATTGCTGAGCGTTTTCAAGATGAGATTATTGTTAAACTAAAAAAGCCAAAGGAAAAAGAATATAAGCTGGAAATAGCTGAGTTTCCAATTATGCAACTGAAAAATATCATCCGTCATGCAAAAGCAGGCGATCATTTCTACAATGTTTCCGTTTTTGATGGGACAGATAAAGCAGATAAAGTGATAAAAGAAAGTGTTGTCATTGGGGAAAAAGGCATGCAGCTCTCTGATGCTGAAACAACAAAAATGGGAAAATTAGCTGAAGAGGAATTTTGGCCGGTTACGATTTCTTATTTTGATGATGTAGAAAGAAAGGATGGTTTACCAGTTTATCGGATCAGTTTTCTTTTATATGATAACGGTGTTATGCGTGATATTCATATAGATTATGGAGCTTTTTCAGTGCGTGCAAAATTGAATAGCCTTGAATTTCTCGAGAATGAAAAAAATCTTGGTCAATGTAAGCATTAAAAGACTTTAGAAAAAAGCTTGAAAAAGAGTAAAATATTAGTATATTGGCGTCATTTCACACGCGGATTTTGGGTGTTTGCAAGAAAAGTCGAGCAAATGTCCGCCGGTAGTAGTTTTCTCTACTTTTTCCGCGGAGGCTAAACCGGAAAGGATAAACTATGGCACTACCAGATTTTACTATGCAGCAGCTTTTAGAAGCTGGTGTACATTTTGGGCACCAGACTCATCGCTGGAATCCAAAAATGACTCCTTATATTTATGGTCAACGTAATAATATTCATATTATTGATCTTGCTCAAACAGTTCCTCTTTTACACCAAGCGCTTAAACTTGTTTCAGATACAGTTGCGCGGGGTGGGCGCATTCTCTTTGTTGGGACTAAGCGGCAGGCATCTGATATTATTGCTGATGCGGCGAATCGTTCAGCGCAATATTATGTAAATGCACGTTGGCTTGGCGGTATGCTTACAAACTGGAAAACGATTTCCCATTCGATACGCCGTTTACGAAAGTTGGATAAAATTCTCGCTGCTGAGGCGCAGGGCTTTACCAAAAAAGAACGTTTAAATCTTGAACGCGATCGTGAAAAGCTGAATCGTGCGCTTGGTGGTATTAAGGATATGGGATCTGTTCCAGATCTTATCTTTGTTATTGATACGAATAAAGAAAATATTGCTATCCAAGAAGCAAAACGTTTGAATATTCCAGTTATTGCTATCATTGATACCAATTGTGATCCTGATAATGTGACGCATCCGATTCCGGGGAATGATGATGCTTCTCGTGCAATTTCTCTTTATTGTGATCTTTTCGCGCGTGCAGCTCTTGATGGTATTGCTCGTCAACAAGGTGCGATGGGTGTCGATCTAGGAGCACAGGCTGATGCGCCTGTGGAACCCATTTTAGAAACTGAGGCTGCAGAAAGTGCGCTTTCAGTTTCTGAGTGATAATTTAAACGCCTATTTAAGGTACTTATTTTCTAAAGAAAAGGTTGTAGGCGTGCATAGTTTTTTTCTTGCACACTTTCACCATGAGAGAACAAAGAGGAAAATATGAACATTACTGCTGCACAAGTAAAAGAACTTCGGGAATTATCGGGCGCTGGTATGATGGATTGTAAAGCTGCCCTTGCAGAGACGAATGGTGATATGGAAGCTGCTGTTGATTGGTTGCGTAAAAGGGGTATAGCAAAAGCAGATAAAAAGGCTGGGCGTACAGCGGCTGAAGGGTTGATAGGAGTTGTGTCAAAAGATTCAAGCGCGGTTTTAGTTGAGATTAATTCCGAAACAGACTTTGTTGCGCGCAATGAAGTATTCCAGGATATTGTACGCAATGTTGCAACAGCTGCGCTGAATACACAAGGAAATGTAGAAACTGTTTCCGTCTCTCTTTATCCTGGTTCTGAAAAGACTGTCGAATCTACAATTAAGGATGCCATTGGGACTATTGGCGAAAATATGACATTTCGCCGTTCTGCTAAACTTTCTGTTGAAGATGGTGTTGTTGCGACTTATATACACAACAGTATGGCTGATGGGCTCGGTAAACTTGGTGTTTTGGTTGCTATTGAAACTACAGGAAATAAGGAAGCAGCTGTTGCTTTTGGTCGGCAAATTGCGATGCATATTGCTGCAACTAATCCGTTGGCACTAAAGGCAGAAGATGTTGATTCCAGTGCGATTGAGCGTGAAAAAGCGATTTTTTCAGATCAGGCGCGTCAATCTGGAAAGCCTGAAAATATCATTGAAAAAATGGTGGAAGGGCGTATGCGTAAGTTTTTTGAAGAAGTTGTTTTGCTTTCTCAGGCTTTTGTCATGAATCCTGATATGAGTGTTGAAGCTGCTTTAAAGGATGCTGAAAAAATGATTGGTGCACCGGCAAAAATCACAGGCTTTATCCGTTTCGCGCTAGGGGAGGGCTTGGAAAAAGAGGAGTCTGATTTTGCGGCAGAGGTTGCAGCGGCTGTAAAAGGGTAGTTGCTTATAGGTAATTTTTAGAGATTTGAACACATATCATTGAGTGTAGAATCTTGATATGGGAAGTTATAGTTGTTGAAAGGGCGTCACGTGGCAAAGTGGTGCCCTTAGTGGTGTCAAAAGTGAAGAGTACTTGTGCTTTTTGGGAGTTAATCAATGACATTAGCGCTTCAATATAAACGTATTCTTTTAAAAGTTTCAGGTGAAGCTCTTATGGGGGGGCAAAGTTTTGGAATTGATGTTGCCGTTGTAGATCGTATTGCTGCTGATATTGCAGAAGTGCGGGAAATGGGGGTAGAGGTTGCTGTTGTTATAGGTGGAGGCAATATTTTTCGCGGAGTTGCTGTTGCTTCACATGGTGGTGATCGTGTAACAGGCGATCACATGGGAATGCTTGCAACTGCTATTAATTCTTTAGCATTAAGAACATCATTGACAAAATTGGGTATTGAAACAGTTGTGCTTTCTGCGGTCGCTATGCCACAAATTTGTGAAAGTTTTTCACAGCGTAAAGCAATAGGTTACGTGAATCAAGGAAAAGTCGTTATTTTTGCTGGTGGTACAGGTAATCCGTTTTTTACCACTGATTCTGCAGCGACTTTACGCGCAGCAGAAATAGGTGCAGATGTTCTTCTAAAAGGAACACAAGTGGATGGTATTTATTCGGCGGATCCAAAGATAGATCCTACGGCTAAACGTTTTAGTCAATTAACGCATGTTGAGATTTTGCAATGGGGATTGTCTGTGATGGATACAACTGCGGTTACTTTAGCACGCGAGAACAATGTGCCAATTATTGTGTACTCCATTCATGAAAAAGGTGGCTTAGCTAAAGTATTAAATGGAACTGGACGGTTTACAATAGTATCGGAATGAGGATAATCTTCAAATCGTAATTGAAGGAGACGGAACTATGAATGTTACATCGATTATGGATGATTTGAAGCGTCGCATGGATGGTGCTATTGCGGCTTTTAAGCATGAGTTAGGTGGTTTGCGGACGGGGCGGGCTTCGGCGAGTTTATTAGAGCCGCTGATGATAGAGGCTTATGGTTCTACCGTACATATAAACCAAGTTGCGAATATTTCAGTTCCGGAACCGCGTATGCTTTCGGTTTCTGTATGGGATAAAACGATGGTAGGGGCTGTGGAGCGTGCTATTCGTGATTCTGGACTTGGTTTAAATCCTATTACGGATGGTGTAAATTTACGTATTCCTTTACCTGAATTGAATGAAGAACGCCGTAAAGAACTTGTAAAAATTGCGCATCAATATGCAGAACAAGCGCGTGTTGCAACCCGCCATGTTCGTCGTGATGGTATGGATAATTTGAAAAAACTAGAAAAAGAAGGTGAAATGAGTCAAGATGAAGCACACAGCTTCTCCGAAAAAGTTCAAAAACTCACGGATGAAACCATTGCTGACATTGATAAGATTTTATCTGTGAAAGAAGCTGAAATTATGCGTGTTTAAACGATTTTGTTGCTAAGGAAGGCATATTATATCTCGTATCTCATGTCACATTATTTTTGTGGAAAAGAGCAGAAAGAGTCTGTTTTTTAAGATGATATTGTGATACTTAGGATGGTTGTATTCTTCGGCTATATGCTGAG
Organism: Bartonella rattaustraliani AUST/NH4; assembly: GCF_000312565.1. Lineage (GTDB taxonomy): Bacteria > Pseudomonadota > Alphaproteobacteria > Rhizobiales > Rhizobiaceae > Bartonella > Bartonella rattaustraliani. The sequence continues at coordinate 14,823 of NZ_CALW02000063.1, read as the reverse complement.
AGGTTTATTTGAAAGAAGGGATGCTTTTAGGACTTTGATGAGGGATTCTGTTATTCTGTGAGTGCAAATCTTAAGAAAGACAGTGGGAGTGTCTCAACGTATTTTTCATATTGTGGATGGCATTGCTGCTATCCTTAAGGTTTTTAAATATTCCATAGAAAAGACAAGGCAAAGGATGTAAAAAGAAAGGTCATGCCTTAATTTTGCTATGACTTCCCATTATAAAGGATACAATGGAATAGTCTAAGATTTGTTATTCATGTTTTTTCATTTTCAATGATCCTTTGTTTTTTGAAAAAAAATGACAGATTCTTTGGGTGGAAAAATGCTCTTACAGAGAGCAGGTAGTGCATTTAAGCTTCAACATTGATAGGGGCAATGAAGCGCAGCTTTTTCATTTTACGGCTGAATCTTGGTATATTGAATGTTTTATGATAAATTATAAAGAAGATTTGCAAGAGTTTGGGTATAAAGTAGAGCAGAGAAAATTTTTGCTCCGGTTTTTGAGTTTGTATTCTTTGTTTGGATAGTGTTTTGTCTAATCTTGTTTATCGTACTTTAACAGCTTTTGTTTTTGGCATTATTGCTTTGTATTTGACGTGGGTTGGAAGCACTTTATTTTTTTTGTTTGCTTGGGTTATTGGTGGTTTTATTCTTTATGAGTGGATAAGTATCACTAAAGAGAAGTGGCGTGTTTCACAAAAGATATTCGCGAGCATTTTTTATTTAGTTTTCGGTTCTTTTTTGATATCTGGTGTATCTGCTTTCGTGATTTTTGGTGTTTTGATCGTTTTTGCAGTATTGTTAGCGATTGGTCCTGTGAAAAAGAGTGGGTGGGTTTTCTTTGGCTTTTTATATGCATCTTTTCCGGTTGTCGCTTTATCCTTTTTGCGGGGACATGAGTCCTCAGGATTTCAAGTTGTTGTCTTCTTGTTTACGATTGTGTGGGGAACAGATATTGCTGGCTATTTTAGCGGGCGTACGTTTGGGGGGGCCAAATTAGCACCAAGGTTTTCTCCTAATAAAACGTGGGCAGGGGCAATTGGTGGCACAGTTGTCGGGGTTTTGGGCGGTGCATTGGTTGCTTTTCAATTTTTTGAAGTAACTTTAAACAGTTTTTTTGTACTGTTCCTTGCGCTTACTTTATCAATTGTTTCACAATTGAGTGATTTGGGGCAGTCATGGCTAAAAAGGCATTTCTTTGTTAAAGATTCGAGTGCTTTACTTCCTGGACACGGTGGTTTTATGGATCGTATGGATGGATTGGTAGGGGCTGCTTTTCTGCTTTATTTAATTTGTTCGTTTATGTTTGATATGGATACACCTTTTAAGCTCTCTTGTATAGTTTAGTGAGGAGAGGATATTTTGGAGCTTTTAAATCATATAATAGAGGGGGGGAATTTTCTTTTAAGAAGTTTGAGTATTCTTTTTGTTATTATGCTGATCATTTTTGTTCATGAAATGGGGCATTATTTAATTGGACGTTGGTGTGGTATTAAAGCATTGGTTTTTTCGCTTGGGTTTGGCCCAAAACTATTTGGTTATACAGATAAATATGGAACACAGTGGCGTTTAGGACTCATTCCTTTAGGGGGATATGTAAAGTTTATTGGAGAGGGAGAAAAAGTGGGGGGGGCATCATCTCAGTTTTCTTCGATTGTTGACGGTTCATTTGCTTGTGCCCATGCTTGGAAAAAAGCAGCAACTGTCTTTGCTGGTCCTTTTTTCAATGCTCTTTTTACTGTTGTTATTTTAACATTTTTTTTCTTTATTTATGGTCGTGCAGTCATTGAGCCAGTTGTTGGTTCTTTGGCAAAAGATTCTCCAGCTGTTCAAGCTGGTTTGAAATTAGGTGACCGATTCATTGAACTGGATGGACAACAAGTTGAGAGTTTTGAAGATTTGATGAGCTATGTCACTTTTCATGGTGGAAGCCCTATAGAGTTCAAAGTAGAACGCATGGGGCGGGTGTTTACGACGGTAATTACACCCAAAATAGTTGAACGAGATGATGGGTTTGGTAATCGGATTCAAAGTGGTATGATAGGTGTAGGTGTGCCTGTTGATCCCAACAATCTTACACGTTTAGATCCGGCTTATGTAAAGCATATTCGTTATAATTTTATGGCAGCTGTAAAGGAAGCCTCAAAACGCGCTACATTTATTGTCACACAAACAGTTCTTTTTATGAGTCGTTTAATCGGTGGAAAAGAAGATCACTGCCAGTTAAGCGGACCTTCCAAAACTGTTAAAATTGCTTGGAAAATTAGCGAGACAGGTTTTATCTCTTTGTTGAATTTTGCGGCTTTTCTTTCGATAGGTATTGGACTTATTAATCTTTTTCCGATACCGCCACTTGACGGTGGGCATTTATTATTTCACGTTATTGAGATTTTTACGAGAAGACCAATATCTGCTAAAATTCAAGAGATTATTTTTCGCTTAGGTTTTTGTGTTCTCATCCTATTTATGCTTTTTGCGTTCTTTAATGATTATTTTTGTTGGTTTAGCTAATAAATTATGGAAAACATTTTATAAATTGAGTATGAGTGGAGAGATAAATTTAAAGTCGTTTACCATGTCCACAAAATGTGGTGGCGTTGTATGCTGTAATCAGTAAATAAGGGGTGAAAAGTTCTTCTGTAAATAAAGTCATTATAGCAGTTAGCTTTTTGAGGCATAATGTTCAGGGAATAAGATAAGGTAAAAAAAGCCAATGACTACGAGTTCAAAGTTTTTAAGTGCAGCATCTGTGTTGGTATTAGGGTTTGGGGGTGTTGTTCCAACAACAGTCGTTATGTCAGTTACGATGGTTGGAGTGGCACAGGCGTCTGTCGTTCATTCTATTGAGGTTCGGGGAAATAAATTTGTGAGTGCTCAGGCAGTTCGCGACAATATAGACATTAAAGCTGGACAGAGTGTTTCCAGTAGTGATGTAGATGCTGCAGTAAAGCGTCTTTTCGGGTTAGGTTTATTTTATGATGTTAAAATAAATCAGGTTGGTAATAAATTGATTGTGTTTGTCAAAGAGTATGAGGTAGTCAATCAGGTATTGTTTCAAGGAAATAAGTCTCTTAAGGACCCTGATCTTAAACGGTTTATTTCCTTAAAGCCGAATGAGCCTTTTAATTCTGCTAAACTTTCAGCGGATATTAAGACGATTCACGAAGCTTATAAAATTGTTGGCCGTCATAGTGTCGCTGTTAAGGTTCAGACCATTAACCTGGGAAAAGGGCGTGTAAATGTGGTCTTTAATATTGTTGAGGGTAGGAAAACAAAGATTAGAAATATCACGTTTAAGGGAAATAATGTTTTTGGAAGCAGTCGTTTGCGTGATGTTATTTTAACGAAACCTTCTGGAATATTCTCATTATTATTGGGAGGTGATGTTTACAGTGAAGAGCGTTTAGCGGCTGATGAAGAGGCTCTTCGTCGCTTTTATTATAATCATGGTTATGCGGATTTCCGGATTGTTTCTTCTAAAGCAACTTTTGATGAGGCAAGTAACGCGTATAAAATTGATTTTGTTCTTGATGAGGGGGCGCGCTATAAAATTGGTGATATTCAGGTTGAAAGTGATATCGATGGAATTGATATTCAGTCTGTAAAAAACGTACTGAAAACGCGAACAGGTGATGTCTACAGCGCAGAGAATATTGAACAGTCTGTTGCAATTATTAACAATAAAGCTGCTGATTCGGGTTATGCTTTTGCTAAAGTTGAGCCGCGGGGAAATCGTGATTTGGCAAATCATACAATTTCGATTTTGTATAATATTGAGCAAGGTTCGCGGGCTTATATTCAGCGCATTGAAATACGTGGCAATGAAAAGACACGGGATTATGTTATTCGCCGTGAGATTGATTTGAATGAAGGGGATGCTTACAATCAAACTTTGATACAGCGTGCAAAGCGCCGTCTGGAAAGTTTGGGTTTTTTTAAAGCGGTTAATATTTCAATGGTTCCAACCGATCAGTCTGATCAGGTTGTTTTGGTTATAGATGTTGTTGAAGCGCCAACAGGAGATCTGTCCCTTTCTGGAGGGTATACAACCGGTGGTACGAGCCCTGGTATGTCGCTTGAGGTCTCTGTGACTGAGCGTAATCTGGGAGGGCGTGGTCAGTATGTCCGTTTAGGCTTAGGAGCTGGGCAAGAGAAATCTCGTAATTATAATTTGTCATTTGTTGATCCTTATTTTTTGGGTTACCGCTTATCTGCAGGTATTGATGTTTTTCGGAGTACTTACCGCGCTGATAAAGCATATGATGTGCGCCAGACGGGTGGATCACTTCGGTTTGCTTTGCCGATTAATGATCAATTATCTGCTAATTTAGCTTATTCTTATGTGCAGGAAGAATATGACTTTGGTGGGGATTATGATTTCGATAAAGAGTCTGACCTAAGAGAGTTATACGAGAAATATTCTGGTGCAATTGTTCAAGCTGCAAAGCATAGCCCTTGGAGACGTTCATCGGTTAGTTATGGTCTTACCTATAATACTATTGATAATATGGCAAATCCACATGATGGGTTGTATGCGCGTGTTACTCAGGAATTTGCAGGGCTTGGTGGAAGCGCGAAATTCTTGAAGACGACGGGTAAAGCGATGATGTACAAGACCCTTTCTGAGCGGATGGACCTTGTTGGTTTGCTTTCCTTTGGTGGTGGTTATATTCATGAAATAGGTCACGATGGTGTTCGTATCTTCGATATGTTTAAAGTCAATACCGATATGATCCGTGGTTTCAAATATAATGGAATAGGTCCGCGTCAGGTTTCTAATAAAGGTGAGGTTTACTTCTTAGGGGGAACGACCTATATGAATGCGACTGCTGAAGTACAATTCCCTATACCTATTGTGCCTGAGGGAATGGGATTGCGTGGTGCTTTATTTGCAGATGCTGCAACGCTTTATGGTAATAATTACAAGCCCGTTGTTCAAGGTGAAGCACCTGTTATATATACTAAAAGTGCATGGCGTTCATCTGTAGGTGTGAGTTTGATGTGGGATTCGCCGTTTGGTCCATTGCGTTTTGATTATGCTTGGCCAATAAGAAAGCAGGAAGGTGATCTTTTGCAGAAATTGAATTTTGGTATTTCTACGAAGTTCTAATTTAAATTTCCTTGAAGAAGGACAAAGTTGAAGCGAATGGGTTAGGCTGGGAGAGAAAGTATTTTGATGGCGGATACATTTTTTTTTACGCCGTCCCGGCGGTTGACGGTTGCTAATATTGCAGAGTTGACGGGTGCTAAACTTCTTAATCCAGAGTTTTCTAACACGGTTATCAATACTCTTTCTTCGCTTGAAAGTGCTAAAGAAGGTTCTCTTGTGTTTGTGGAGCATCGGAAGTTTTCTGATGCTCTTTTAGGAAGTTCTGCTATCGCTGTTTTTTGTACGAGTGAAATTGTTTTTAAAGTTCCTAAATCTATGGCGATTTTGGTGACATCTACACCGCAGCGTGATTTTGCTCAGATTGGTCGTATTTTATTTCCTGATTCTGTTAAGCCAGTCCCTTGGTTTGGAGAGAGAGGAATTTCGCCGCATGCGCATATTCATCCAAGTGCTAAACTCGCACAGGATGTGTGTGTTGAAGCAGGAGCTATCATTGGTAAAAATGTTGAAATTGGTGCGAGGACACTTATTTCCTCTACTGCTGTTATTGGTGAAAATTGTCGTATTGGGCGTGACTGTTATGTTGCTCCTAAGGTAACAATTCAATACTCTTTAATAGGGGATAGAGTTCAGATTTACCCTGGTGTTTGCCTTGGACAAGACGGTTTTGGTTATGTTGGGAGCGTTTCTGGGATTGAAAAAGTTCCACAGCTTGGCCGTGTACTCATCGGGGATGGTGTAGAAATTGGTGCAAATACAACAATTGATCGTGGAACATTTGAAGATACCGTCATAGGTGAAGGAAGCAAAATTGATAATTTAGTACAGATTGCCCACAATGTGAAGATTGGTCGCTATTGTTTGATTGCTGCACAGTGTGGGATTGCTGGGAGTACATCCATAGGGGATATGTCTCAACTTGGTGGGAGCGTTGGTGTGGCGGATCATATTGTTATAGGTAAATGTGTTCAGATTGCTGCTGGTAGTGGTGTAATGAATGATATTCCGGATGGAGAAAAGTGGGGAGGAAGTCCAGCACGACCATTTAAACAATGGTTTCGTGAAGTGTCGGCGTTGCGTAGTATTGGCAAAGTTAAAAAGGAGAAAGGCTAATATGGTCAACACCGGAGAAATGAAAAATTTAGAGGCTTTGGACATTGAAAAGTTGCTCTCAATATTACCACATCGTTATCCATTTTTGTTGATTGATCGTATAGTGAGAATTGATGATGAGCAAGAAGCGATTGGTGTTAAAAATGTAACCGTTAATGAACCACATTTCGTGGGACATTTTCCTGAAAAGCCAGTAATGCCTGGGGTTTTAATTTTAGAAGCTATGGCGCAAACAGCGGGTGCTATTGCACTTTTAAGATTAGGAAATAAGAAAACGAATTTAGTTTATCTTATAACTGTTGATAATGCAAAGTTTCGTAGACCAGTGGTGCCTGGTGACCAGTTAAAGATTCATGTTCAGCTTTTAAAAAAGAGAGCGAACATGAGGCGTTTTTCATGTGTTGCAAAAGTAGACGATGTCTGCGTCGCTGAAGCGAAAATTGCTGCGATGATTATTGAAGAAGAGTAAACTATATTAATTGGGGATTTAAAAATGTCCGGTACAAAAATTCATCCAACTGCTCTTGTAGAGAAAGGAGCACAGCTTGGTGAGAATGTACAAGTTGGGCCGTTTTGTCATATTAGTTCAGAGGCTATTATTGGTGATGAATGCAATTTGATGAGTCATGTTGTAATAATGGGGAGGACAACATTAGGAGCCAATAGTAAAGTATTTTCGCATGCAGTTTTGGGAGCAGAACCACAAAATAATAAACATAAGGGAGGCCCTACAACTCTTTCTATTGGTAGAAATTGCACGATTCGTGAAGGTGTGACCATGCATAGAGGTTCCGATTCGAGTGTAGGAATGACGATTGTTGGCGATAACTGCCAATTTTTTTGTTATGCGCATATTGCTCATGATTGTTATGTGGGGAATCATGTAACATTTGCCAATAATGTAATGATTGCTGGTCATGTTACTATTGGTGATTATGTTATTATTGGTGGTGGTGCTGCCATTCATCAATTTGTTCGTGTTGGACATCATGCATTTGTAGGGGGGGTTGCTGCACTAGTTGGTGATTTGATTCCTTACGGAACCGCTGTTGGTGTGCAGGCAAAACTTGCTGGGTTAAATATTATTGGTATGAAGCGCGCAGGGTTTGCGCGTACAGATATTCATGCATTACGCCATGCCGTTTCTATGCTTTTTGATCGTAGCAAGCCATTTAAAGAGCGTGTTGATGATGTTTCTTCTTGTTATTCCAGTTCTCAGTCTGTGGTTGATATCATTAATTTTATTAAGGAAGAGGGAAAACGTTTTTATTGTACACCAAAGTTTGAAGCTGATAGAATAAAAGAACATAAGGATTAAAAATGTCTGTTTTTCGTGTCAGAAGTTGTTTTTCCAACCGTACTGCTATTATAGCAGGAAATGGTGTTCTTCCCATCACTATTGCTCAAGAACTTGAGAAGAATGGACAGAGCCCTTTTCTTGTTCTTTTGCGTGGTGAGGCAGATGCAGTGCTTTATCGTTATGAGCATTGTGAATTATCAGTGGTGGAATTATCTCGACTTGTTAAAGTTTTAAAAACAGCAGGAGTTTCTCATATCGTTTTGGCAGGTGGTGTGAAAAAACGGCCCCTGCTTACGCAGTTGCAATTTGATTGGACAACATTTTTAGCTCTACCTAAGCTCATTGGGGCTCTGAGAGGGGGGGATGATGCACTTTTGAGAGCTTTTATAAAGATTATTGAAGCACATGGTTTTTGTGTTATTGGTGCTCATGAGATAGTGCCAGATCTTTTAGCTCCAAAAGCTTTTAATCTTACGTCACGGCGCGCTACTCCAAAGGAAAAAAAAGATATTTTTTTAGCGGCAGAAGCAGCAAAGCTTTTAGGTCAATTAGATATTGGGCAAGCAGCGGTAGCTATTAATGGAAGGGTGGTTGCGGTTGAGGGAGCAGAGGGGACCGATAATATGCTGTGGCGGGTTTGTGAAATGCGAGAAAGAGGACAAGTTTCACCTAAAGGGGGTGTTCTTGTTAAATGTGCAAAACCACAACAAGATCACCGTGTTGATTTGCCATCAATTGGGCCTGTAACAATCATGAATATTGCAAAAAGTAAATTGTTTGGCATTGCTGTAGAGGCAAATAAAAGTCTGATATTATCGGCGAAAACAACAATAGAAAAAGCGAACAAATATTCTCTCTTTATAGAAACATTTGAAAGGTTTGATCATGAATGATTGTTTCTTAAAAATTGCAGTTGTGGCAGGCGAAGAATCAGGTGATTTGCTAGGAGCAGATTTGATTTCTTGTTTAGCACAACAGACAGGATGTAATATCCATTTAATTGGCGTTGGTGGGAGACATTTGAAGGCGTTAGGTTTAGAAAGTTTTTTCGATTCTCATGATATTGCTTTAATAGGTTTAGGGGCAGTCTTAAAAAAGCTGCCGTCATTGTTGAGGCATATTCGCAATTTATCGAAATTTCTTGCGCAAGAACAGCCCGATTGTTTAATACTTATTGATAGTCCTGATTTTACCCACCGTGTTGCAAAAAAAGTGCGAGCTTTAGCACCTTCTATTCCTATTGTTAAATATGTTGCACCAACCGTTTGGGCATGGCGTCCAGAACGGGCTAAAGCTATGCACAAATTTGTTGACCATGTTTTAGCAATTTTTCCGTTTGAAGAAAAGGTTATGAAGGATTTGGGAGGTCCTGCTACTACCTATGTTGGACATCGTCTTCTAACTTATCCTCCGCTCTTGACGGTCCAATCAGAAAAAAAGCGCCTATTAGGGAAGAAAGATTTTTCGCTTAAACATGCCTCATCGCCTACACTCGTTATATTGCCAGGATCTCGTAATTCAGAGATTCGTTCTTTAATGCCTATTTTTAGAGAAGCAGTCAAAATTCTTGCACAACAGATACCTCATTTACACATTATTTTGCCAACTTTGCCGCATTTGGAGAATGAAATTCGCGATTTCGTACAAGGCTGGACAAGCAAGGTGGAAATTGTTGTTGGTGAAGAGGAAAAATGGCGCGCTTTTACTGAGGCAGATGTTGCACTGGCAGCGCTTGGGACAGTTTCACTTGAATTAGCACTCGCAAAGATTCCTATGGTTCTTTGCTATAAACTGGATTTTTTTTCTAAATTCTTTCTTTTTCCAAAAATCACGTTATGGACTGCTGCTCTTCCAAATATTATTTCTGATAAAGCTATTGTGCCGGAGTATTTTAATGAATTCTTACGACCTGGCATGTTGGCAAGACAAATAGAACAACTTTTGTATAATCCTTTATTGCGGCAAGCACAGCTTGAAGCTTTTGAGGTGGTGAAACAAAAAATGAAGACGACAATGCCATCGGGAGTCGTTGCTGCACAAACGATTATAAATATATTGAAAGAAAAATTAGGACATTTAAAATTGTGCGAATGCGATAATATGGACGATTAATGTTTAATTTTAGCAAGAAACTCACGAGCACGTTGGCATTTAGGATTGGTAAAAAACGCCTCAGATTCTGTATCTTCAAGAATTTTTCCATTTTCTAAAAAGAGTATTCTTTCTGAAACTTCGCGTGCAAACCCCATTTCATGAGTCACACAAAGCATTGTCATGCCTGTATTTGCTAATTGAACCATAACTTCTAAGACTTCTCCGACACTTTCTGGATCAAGAGCTGATGTTGGCTCATCAAAAAGCATCACTTCAGGTTCCATACAAAGTGCACGAGCAATTGCAACACGTTGTTGTTGTCCACCGGAGAGTTGTAAAGGATATTTTTCAGAATGTTTTTCGATTCCAACATCTGTAAGATAACGCATTGCCCGTTCTTTTGCTTGTTGTTTAGAAAGTCCTTGAACTGTCATAGGGGCTAAAATACAATTTTGTATAACGCTCATATGGGGAAATAAATTAAAATTCTGAAAAACCATTCCTATTTTACGCAAAACATGTTTTTGCTGTTGCAGGGGAGCAGCGTGAATATCAATATTATGAACACAAATCGAACCTTCTTGCGCTATTTCTAATTGATTAATACAACGAATTAAGGTTGACTTTCCTGATCCCGAAGGCCCGCAGACAACAATGCGTTCACCGGCTTTAACATCAACATTAATATCATAGAGTACTTGAAAATCTCCGTACCACTTATTCAAATTCCGGATAGAAATCACGGAGTCTTTAACTCTATGGACAGATTGAATATTTTCTAAATTCATTTTGTTGTATTCTTTCACGGATAAATTAATTGATTCATTTAACATTTGAGGTGACAAAGTTTTTTATCATTATTTTCTTCATCGTAAATATCGGGTGAGGCGATATTCAATAAAAACAATAAAACGATGAATAAGCTCAACAATAAAGAGATAGAGAAGAGCAGCCCAAACATAAACTTGAAAATCGAATGTGCGGGAATAAGTAAGTTTGGCAATCCCCATTAAATCATAAACAGTGACTAGTGAGGCAATGGCACTGGATTTAATCATTAAAATCGACTCATTTCCCAAGGGACGTAATGCTAAAACCATTGCTTGTGGAAGGATAATTCTCAAAAATGTTACAGAGCGGCTCAGTCCTAATGCTTTTGATGCTTCACGTTGTTCTGTTGTTACAGATAGAAAGCTTCCCTTAAGGATTTCGGATTGATAAGCAGCAGAATTGAGTGCAAAAATGAAAAGACAACAATGCCAAGCATTTTGAAAAAACCACCATAAACCAACTTGTTGCCAAAAATCACTCATTGAACCAAGTCCATAGTAAAACAGAAAAAGTTGGGCTAATAATGGCGATCCACGGAAAAAATAGACATAAGCCTGCGAAAAATATTGTAAAAACTTATTCTTTGACAAACGTGCACATGCGATAAACATACCAAGAATAAAACCAAGAGAACAAGAAAGAAAAACGAGTTCAATGGTAACAATAAAGCCCTCAATAAATTTGGGGCCATAACGGTTGAGAAGAGCAGGGTTAAAAAGGAAATGAAGCCACTCAGGAATCATGTGTCCAACACCTTTCGATATCCTGTTTGCGTGTATGTTTCAAGGGAGCGCAGGATTGCAGAAAAGAACGATGAAAATAATAAATAGAGGAAGCATGTCACTAGATAAAACAGTATTGGTTTATCGGTAGCAGCAACTGCCAGATTTGTTTGTCGCATGAGGTCTACAAGTGAAATCGTTGATACAAGAGAGGTGTCTTTAAGTAAAGTAAGCCAATTATTAGAAAGTCCTGGCAATGCATTTTGAATGAGCTGAGGAAAGATCACACGAAAAAATGTGGTTGAGCGTGAAAGTCCTAAAGTTTTGGCCGCTTCATATTGGCCTTTATCAAAGATATTAAATGCTCCAAGCCAAACTTCACAAGAAAAAGCTGCAAGAACCATACTGAGTGCAAGGACTCCGGCCAAAAAAGCGCTAATGCTGAATACGACTTCAATATTAAAATAATCAAGAACAATTTGAATAATATTTTGTAAGCCATAGTAAACTAAAAATAAAGTTAAAAGCTCTGGCAATCCACGGAACACGGATGAAAAGAGGGTTGCTATGGTTTTAACTACTTTAATATTGGATCGAATCATTAAAGCTGTAAGAAGACCTAAAGGAAGTCCTAAAAGCCCACAGCACAAAGCCAATGATAGTGTTACCCCGGCACTAGAAAGTATAACCATTCCCCATCCTCCATTGCTAAAGGACAGCAATGCTAAATTTTCAATCATTCTTATGCTCCTCATAAAGCGTTAGATAATAGGGTTCTAGAAATGGAAAATGTGCTTAATTTTAGTACATATTAATATTTAATAAATATCGAATGTAAAATATTTTTTCATAATTTTTTCATAAGTTCCGTCCCTATGAATCTCTTTTATTGCTTCATTGAACTTATTTTTAAGAGTGTTATTATTTTGACGCAGAGCAATTGCAATAGGAAATTTTGTTTTTTCAAGAACTCCTAGCAGTTGACAACAATCTTTTCCTTCTTTTTCGAGCCAGTTTAGTGCTTGTAATTTATCGACAATAACGGCATCAAGTCGATGGCTTAAAAGATCACGATTCACTTCTATGGTTGTGGGATAAAGTTTAATATTCACCCCTTTAGAGGCGTAATGGTCTTCTGCATAGGCTGCTTGTGTTGTGTTTGATTGCACGCCAAGATTTTTACCTTTAAAGGATTCCGTAGAGATTTCTTTAATTTCTGAATTTTTGCTAACAATCACAGCGAGTGCTGTATTATAGTAGGGATTTGTGAAATCGATTTTTTGCAAGCGCTCTTGTGTTGGAGCCAGTGAGGCAATGATTGCATCGTATTTTTTTGCAAGAAGACCAGGAATCATTCCCTCCAAATCTTGAGTGATGATCGTACACGTAACATTCATTTTTTTACAAAGTGCATAAGATATATCAATATCAAAGCCTTGGAGTTCATTATTTGAATCAATGTAACTAAATGGAGGATAAGATCCTTCACTCGCAATTTTCAGCGTTTGCGCATTGGCTGACTGAAAAAAGAGTGTTGCACTTGTTATGAGAGCGACTGTTAATAATTTCATTATGTTCTCCTATTGGATAAGCGGGAAAATATGAGATCATTCAAGTGTTTTTATAATCTGTAAGCTCTCCTAGGAGCAATGTGAAAATTCATGGTGCTTATTTCGCGCTCAATGATAGTGGATATTATGATCAAAAAATATCTGTTTTTATGAACGATATGTATAATAAGGTGAGAGACAAAAGAACTGTCGCATTAGCTATATGAGTGAATCTTTTACCACAGGATCATTCATTTTCACTATTTTCTTCAAAGATAACCTTTGAAAAAAGACCACGCATTTAAGCATAAAAAAATTGAGACTTTAGGAAGATACAAAGAAAATATTTTTGTTGTTAGGGAAAATATTTTTTGTTAGGTTTCCAATTATTGCTTTTCAAGAATTTGATACTGATAGATCACAGGTATAACCGTCATAAAAATGAGATGTTGAAAAATACGCAAACAGACAAATTATCTCAAAGAGAAAAGACATTCTTGTGAAAAGAGGTTTGTTTCTCACAAAAAATGATAAAAATATTAAATATCGGACATTCTTACGTTCCTCACGAAAGAGTTCAGATAATGATTTTCTAAAAATTAAAAATAAAGAGCCTCTTTAATTTTGTACATATGATCTTTCATGAATATCGAATGTAAAATATTTTTTCATAATTTTATCGTAGGTCCCGTCCATATGGATTTCCTTTATGGCTTTATTGAACTTATTTTTAAGGTCATTGTTATTTTTGCGTAGAGCAATTGCAATAGGAGATTTTGTTTTTTCAAGAGTTCCTAAAAGCTTGCAACAATCTTTTCCTTCCTTTTCAAGCCAATTGAGCGCTTGAATTTTATCACAGATCATCATATCAAGCCGATGGCTTAAAAGATCACGATTCACTTCTATTATTGTCGGATAGAGTTTGACATTTACCCCTTCAGAAGCATAATGATCTTCTGCATAGGCAGCCTGTGTTGTATTTGATTGCACACCAAGATTCCTCCCTTTAAAAGCTTGTGCGATCATTTCTTTAATTCCTGAATCCTTCGTAACAATAAGAGCTAATTCTGTATGATAATAGGGATCAGTGAAATCAATTTTTTGTAAGCGTTCTTGTGTAGGTGCAAGGGAAGAAATAATAGCATCGTATTTTTTTGCAAGAAGGCCGGGAATCATTCCCTCAAAATCTTGAGTCATAATTGTACACGTGACATTCATTTTTTTACAAAGTGCATGGGATATATCAATATCAAAACCCTGAAGTTCGTTATTTGAGTCAATGTAACTAAAAGGAGGGTAAGAAGCATCACTCGCAATTTTCAGCGTTTGCGCATTGGCTGACTGAAAAAAGAGCGTTGCACCCGTTATGAGAGCGACTGTTAATAATTTCATTATGTTCTCCTATTGGATAAGCGGGAAAATATGAGATCATTCAAGTGTTTTTATAATCTTTAAGCTCTCCTGGAAGCAATGTGAAAATTCATGGTGCTTATTTTGCGCTCAATAATGACGGGTATCATGATCAACAAAATGCTCCTTCTATCTCTATTTCGGCATAATATCAAAAAACACAATAAAGTCAATAGTTTGTATGCAATTATTTTATATGAATCCACTTAAGAATCCACACTTTTATACGTGATTCAATTGACCATTTTTTATATAAGATTGCTATGTATGAATAGACCATAAAAAGCAAATCATGACACAAATCTTATAACGCATGTGAGCATTCAAAAGCAGTAATCATTCATAACAATTCATAATACGTTTTGATTATAAAATCGATAGTTACTATTAGACGCAATCGTTTGAATTATCCAATCAACATATTGCATGTGTTTAAATCATATCTTAACAAACGTTAAAAATCGTTATAGCTCTAAACAACGCCTCCAAAATTGGAGCAGTTAATTTTGCTAGCTAAAAGAGAAGCGGCTTTTGATAGATATTCCCAAAATTGAGGTTATCTACTTTAGAAGTATAATTTTAAGTATCTCTTATATCGCGCATAAGTGACACTGAAATTACTCATCTCAAATTCGAGAGCGTTAAATTCTCAAACATTCTCTTGATATCATGACTAGGCATAGTTGAAAC
>NZ_CALW02000064.1 GCF_000312565.1 Bartonella rattaustraliani AUST/NH4 | reverse complement strand
GAGCGCCACCATCTTTACGCTTATGAAGGTACAAGCCGGCACCATCATTCACTTTACCAGCACCCAATATTGCGACAGCCCTTGGCACTTAAGACGGTTCATAAGAGCCATTTTTAGTCCTTTCTTATATAAATTTATCCACACATTCATCCCACTTGTGAGGTGCAAGCGAATGATTTTGATTGATTCAACATAAACAGGTTTGGAATGAGAGAATCTTACGTTATTCGAGACTCTCATTCAACATGCAAAACAGTGAATTATCATTATAAATCAATTCATTGTCAGCATACTATACTACAGTGGATATTGTGATGTTTGCTTGCCACAACGGGCTGCAGCATTTTATGGAAAGATCAGAACGCTACTGATAGGGTTAAAAAATAGAAGCAAGAACTGACCAATGAGCTTAAGAAGACCTTTAGCCTCTCGAAAGTTTGTTTTTTGGACTGGAAGCAAGAAAGCATACAAGATGTGGTTCCATTATTAAAGCCATCGATAATGTGTTACGATAGCCCATTGGTGGAAAATAACTAGGCATAGACGAGTGCAAACTAGTCAATGACGAAAGCTTTGATTCTCCATGACTAGAAGAGCTGTGTACTTCTCTTTTCTAAATATGGTGTTTTTCAGGGCAAGGAGATATGCAGGAGAAAAATTAGAGAAAAACGGGGGGATTTATACAGAGAGGAAGTTAATTGCAAACAGCAAAAAAACTGAAAATACTGGGCTTTTTAAGCTATGCTATTTTGGCATATGAAAGTTTTTTGGTACTAACAGCGGTGTATTGAATTCCTTTGAGTTTAAAATCTCTACACTTTCCCTTGTATTGCAACAAATAATTGTTCTGAAAACAAGAACAAGCAAGCTTTATATTGCAGCGCCTTATGCTGGTTTGATTTCTGCTCTCGGCATATTTTCAATCATGACGGTGAAAGTATTATACCGATCATGTGTTCGAATCTTTTTTTAAGATTCACTAGAAACAGTTAATCTTCGTGTGTTTTCTCAAAAGCTTACTGCATGCAATAAAGGCTGTCCTAAAATTCCGGCTTATTTCCATACCAAGAATGGTGGCAAATGCTTAAACTCTATTGATGTTATCATGAGAGTTGATTGATTTTAGCACTATAAAGTTTTGCAGGCTCAGATGAGATACAAAATACCGTTTACAAAACTTAAGGGCGAGGTGATCTTTACAGTGATTTGGTTCTCTTTGTTTTTCTTGAAATTATAAGACTTTCATCAAAAAAACTGTTTATAATTTTTCATCTACTATGCTGAACAAATAAGATATATCACGGCCAGCCTAATGAGGTAGATTTAAGGTTATAGAAAAACTGTATATATCACAATTGATCATAATAATGAATCGTTGCAATCGTATATTTTTTTATATATATCGCCGCTGGATATGAAAATGAACGAAGCTTTAATTCTCTTATTACTCCCTTGATATAAGCGGTGTGGAGCGAAAGTAAGCGGTGTTGTTATTCGCATTTCCCATCTATAGTTTCAAAAGCATTATAGGTGATGAATTTCCAAATCATCAATTTTGAGGGCTACTGTGTTAGCTGCATTACCTAAAGATATACGCTCTTTAATAATACAAGCGCCTATGGCTGGTGTATCGACGCCTGAGATGGCGGCTGCCGTATCTAATTTTGGTGCGGTTGGTTCGATAGCTATTGGCGGCTTAGGGCCGGATGAAGCAGTTTCGTTAATTCAAAAAACGAAAGCATTAACTGATCGTCCATTTAATATTAATCTTTTTTGCCATGATCCCTTTCTGCGCGTGGAGACAGAGAAAGATTCTCGTTGGCGAACGAAACTAAACGATCATTTTTTAGGTGGGGAAACAATTTTAAAGACTCCTCTTAAGAATATATACGCCTCTATTAAAAATAATAAGGCTTTAGCTATCGCTGTCGCTGCACAAGATCCTGATATTATTAGCTTTCATTTTGGTGTTCCTGATGATGATATCGTTGACATCTTTCGACAGACTGGTGCTAAACTTATAGCTACTGCAACTTGTCTTGAGGAGGGGAAAAAAATTGCAGCCAAGGGTTTGGATGCAGTAATTGCTCAAGGCTTTGAGGCAGGAGGACACCGGGGGCAATTTAATCTTTCACAATTCGACGAGAAATTATCAACGTATGTTTTGACTCGGCTTTTGTCTCAACACTTGTCACTTCCTATAATTGCTGCGGGCGGTATAATGACTGGAGCTGATATAGCGAGCATTATGCTTGTGGGTGCGCAGGGGGTACAATTAGGAAGTGCCTTTATAGGTTGTAGCGAAAGTGGCGCGAGTCATTATCATAAAAATCTATTGAAGTCTGATAAATCCATACCAACAGTTTTAACGCGAGCTATTTCTGGGCGGCCTGCACGGTCAATAATGACGCCGTTTGTCCAATGGGCGATGAGTGTGACCGATAAGGATATTCCGGAATATCCTTATGGCTATGATGCCTTCAAGCAGCTGCAAAAAGTTATGCTCTTACGAGAAGAGCTTGATATAGGTCCTTTTTGGGCGGGACAAAGTGCTTTCTTGGCGCGTTTTATTCCGGCCGCACAAATTATCGCAGAGTTAGAAGATGAGTACACTCACTCTATACAGGGCTAAGAAAAAGCGAATCTAAAGCTAAAATAAAAATGAATAAAACGGTCAAGTACGTATTAAGTGGATTTGCAGCATCCTTGGTTGGTATAGGTTTATCACGCTTTGCTTATACGCCTGCAATGCCTTATCTTATAAGCCAAGGTTGGCTTGATGAAAATCATGTTTTTTTGGTAGGTTCTGCAAGCTTTTTAGGTTATTTTATCGGTGCTTTTTCATCCCCTTATATTTTACGCCTTACCTCTCCCAGATATGCATTGAGGCTAGCATTCTTCATGAGTGGCTTGGCTTTTCTATGCTGTTGTTATCCGTATGGAACTTTGTGGTTTATGATGTGGCGTTTTATTGTAGGTTTATCGGGTGGAGTCTTAACAGCTGTGGCTGCTCCGACTTTGTTATCGGCTATAGATCCAAAAGATCGCGCCCGTTCTGGTGGCATAATGTTCTCGGGGGCAGGATTGGGCTTGCTATTGTCTGCTTTATTTACGCCTGTGATAGCAAGTATTAAGGTATATTATTATTGGGGGGCTCTCTTTTTAATCACTCTTGTGTTTTTTACAATAACCTACCGGTTTATGCCCAACACGAACTTTGAGCATATTAAAAAGACGTATAAGTCTAAGCGAATAGATTATTTCCTATATTTCACATATGGCATAAACGTTGCAGCATTGATGCCATACATATTGTTTCTTGTGAATTTTGTTTTACTTCGCACAATACCATTAACCTATTTTGCTTCTATTATTTGGCTAGTTTATGCTTTTGGTGCGTTTTTAGGAACCATAATATTGGGCATAGCAGCCAAGAGAACATCGTATCGCTCAGCGATTCTTTTTACAAATTTTGTGCAGTTATTTGCCTCGTTGCTATTGTTATTATTCCCTGATTTGAAGATCGCGTTGTCACTATCAGCTTTTATTATGGGTGCTGCCACCCCTGGCATTGTACCCTTATATCTTGGCTTAATAGGAGAGTTGTCTTCATCTGATTCACAAATTCAGCAGATTATCTGGAGCAGAGCAGTATCAGCATTTGCCTTATCACAAGCAATAGCTGCATATATGTTTACTTGGCTTTTCTATGTAACAGAGAATTATACCCTCATATTCTCTATTTCAGCATTTCTTCTTTTTATTCTATGCGTGTGGTTTATACAGGAAGGACACTATGGCTACAAACAGAAAAAAAACTATTAATTGTGCTATCATCGGTTTTGGTGCGCGTGGCATTAGTTTTTATGAGAGGCTAAATGCCTATGCTCGTCGTTATATAAGTAGTGTGCATATAAACCTGACAATATTTGATCCCAATGAACATGGTTGTGGATCTCATTCGCCAAGGCAAGCAAATTATCTATTAGTCAATACAGTTGCATCACAAATGACTATGTTCTTAGATAAAACTTGTGAAGTTTCTGGTCCATATACCAACGGACCATCATTCGCTCAATGGGCTAAAGATTCAGGTATTCGTAAAATAGGCTCTAACTTTTATCATATGGCTGAGGACTCAGATATTGGAGCACCTATAGATGATAATGACTATCTCTCACGTGCCGAACTAGGCAATTATTTGCAATTCGTTGTAGATCTATTGACAGCAAATAGACCGCGTAATGTAGATGTGTCCATTATCAGATCTCATGTTATTGATATTAAACCACTATCAGAGCGTGAATTTATTGTTGTGGTCGATGGGGATTATAAGCAGTCCTTTGAATTTATATTTATGACTACTGGGCATGGCACTAATATTCTCACCGAAAACGAGCAACAAAAAATAAATTTTGTTTCTTCAAATAAACATAAAAATCCTAATTTAGAATTCATAAGATCTCCTTATCCTTTATCTATGCTAGAAAGTGTTAGTCCTGATGCTCGAGTGTTGGTGCAAGGTATGGGATTAACGGCGCATGATGTTATCGCCGAGCTCACTGTTGGAAGAGGAGGTCGGTATAAAGAGAACAGAGGACGCTTGGAATATATACCATCAGGGCGAGAACCCATTATCAGTCTCTTCTCAAGACAAGGACTTCCATTTTCTTCTCGCGCCATAAATGAGAAGGGGGCCTCTGGGGCTTATACAGCTGAATTCTTTACATTAGATTACTTCAAATCTCTACGACAGGAAAAAAAGAAATTTGATTTTTTTGAAGATGTTCTTCCAGTCTTGAAAAAGGAAATGTTGAGGGCATACTATAAAGCCGTAGGTGAGACTGCGCGCGTTGACTATAAAGATTTTAGGAAAATTGACGAAATATTATACCCCTTACAAGGCATTATATTCAAAAATGCCGTTGATTACAAACGCTATATCTATGAATTTTTGGAAGACGATCTCAAAAATGCTTACGCAGGAAATGTTTCTGGCAGTGTCAAAGCGGCAGCCGATGTCTTGAGGGATGTGCGTGATACTATGCGCTATTGCGTTGAATGGGGTGGTTTGACACCAGATTCGCATGCTCGTTTTGTAAGCGACTTTGTTCCTATTATGAATCGTATAGCTGTTGGTCCCCCTTTAGTGCGGAACAGGCAGTTACTCGCTTTAATCGACAGTGGTGTGCTTCGTATAGATCTTGGTCCTTCACCCACTTTGGAGATTGATGAGAAGAATTCTGTTTTCCGTATTGTTGGTACTTTCTCAGAAGAAACAATGACGCAGGTTGCAGATGTTGTTATCCAAGCGAGGATAGATCCATTTGACATAAATCTTGAGCGCTCATTATTAATCAGAAACCTTTTTAGTAAAGGTTTTCTCACAGAATATGTAAATGGAGACTATCATACAGGTGGTCTGAATATTGATCGAAATTATAATATTATCGATCTCAATGGACGTGTGAAAAAAAATGTGTGGTCTTTAGGTAATCCGGTTGAAGGTCCTTGTTTTTTTACCTTTGTTCTGCCACGTCCAGGTGTGAATTCTCGCTTTCTATTGGATTCGGACAAATGTATACAACAGATGTTTAATGAAATAGAGGTGAGTTATGTCACAACTAGGTAAATTTAATTCCTCAAAAAAGTGTTTGGAGGCGCTAAGTAAACAGTTTAAGTATGGTCAGGATATTCGGCAGCGCGTTTTAGGTATTTTCGTATTGACGACTGGTAAAAAGAATAAATTGTCGATAAATTTAAGAAAACATTACAAGAACAGATAACTGTTTGTGTGTGTACGTTCCGATTTAGGCAAAAAGGATAGAAGTCTTGCTATTCTATTTATGCTTTAAATAGGGAAGCGGTTTTTAAAGTAAAAGCACATGTAAGAAGTGCGCTGAACGTTGGTTAAACTAAGAGGCAACTACGTGAGGTTGTTTCAGATAACAAATTGATTTATAATAATAAATCATCGTTATTCATTTTAAATCATAGCTCCGAATATGGTAAGATTCTTTTATTTCAAATTTTTTTATGTTGAATTAATTTTGTTTGCTTGCCTGTGCACCATAAGAGAGGGGTTGATGTATGGAGAACTAGAGAAGAGAGAAGGAAAAATGTCTTTCATGAACTGCCTTATGATTATAGCAATGAGCAATCTTGTGTAATTTTTTTTTAGCTTTTAGCAAAATGGCAGAGCTTGCATTATTGCATTCTTTGGGTTCATTCTCCTTGGCATGATTTTTCGTGTAGGTTTATTGAAGTAATTTCTCAATTTAATAAGCCACCTTTGCTTTTGCATATTTTCGGCTCGAAGGTATCTAATAAAAAAATTATGGCTTGTGCTCAAGCGCATAATATTAATTATCACCCGCTCAAACTGGGACATATTGCAACCATGCGTGGACAACGTTGGCTAAAACATCATGAAATCAGCATTCAAGTTGAACAACTTCTCGCAAAGGTATCGGATCAATACTGACAAGGTAATTTGTTGTGCTTTTTGTAAATAAGTAAGCTGTAGTAAAAACCATTTTAGCCAGCTCACCAGCTCCAGTAGTTTTTGCATATCAGGCATTATCTGTAGCGTCACTAAACAGTAAACGGTGCTCACTCATGATCCAGATATCGCCCATACGGTTGATGGGAGGTTTCATACTTCTGAAACATTTTCATCAAGAGCAGTCTTTCGTTATCATACAAGAAAATCAATAAATCATTCAATTTCATATCATTGAAGCCTAGAAGATCAAGCTTAAAATATTCATTCGCAGGATTTTTGGGGGCTAAGCGCAATAATTCTTCATTAATTTGTCAGCCAAGAGAAGAATAGTGTGGTCAAGCGGCTATGGGATTAAGACGTACACATCCCTTTATAGAAGTAAAAGTGGGGGAGAAATTTGTTCATGAGGTCTTTTATCAGCGTCTTTTAACGGCAACGATCACCGATCATGCGGGCAATGAATCCGATAGCTTTGAAGCAGAGTTTGATGAGAGTGGGCATGATTTAGAAATTCCTTCAAGCAACAGTGCACTCCAGGTCATCTTTGGCTATCAAAACAGCATCCATGCCTTTATGGGGCGTTTTGTTGTCGAGTCGGTGGTCAGTATTGGTGGGAGTGATGGAGAGATTTTACGCCTTTGTGGCAAAAGCGCTTCGATGCGCAAAGAGCTTAAAGAACAGGCGAGTGAACATTTTGACCACAAAACCATTGCTGAGATTGTTGAGACACTCGCCAAACGCCATGGTTATCAAGCAAAGGTGAGCCCCCAGTTGAGCAAACTGGCTCTTCCTTATGTGATTCGAACAGATCAATCGGCAGTTGATTTTTTAACGCGTCTTGCGGATCGTATGCAGGCACGTTTTTTGATCAAAGACCATAAGTTTTTATTTTTAAGCGGGGACAATTTACCTTCACTCACCCTTCATAAGCACGACTGCTCAAATTGGGAATTCACCTTAGAGCCGCGCACGCAATACGGCACCATTGAAGCTGTTTATTTTGATCGCGCACAAGGGCAGCAATGTCAGGTTAAACATCAGACAGGTTTTACGGGTCCCGTGCGCCGTCTGCGGACTTGCTACCCTTGCAAGAGGGAAGCACAAGCAGCAGCAGCTTCCGAGTCGGAGAGGCTTTGCCGTGCTGTGGGCAGTGGTTCTTTGATCCTTGAGGGACGCCCAGAAATCATGGCGGACCAACCGCTGCTCCTGCAAGGGTTCCGTGAAGAAATTAATGGACCATGGAAAGCTGCAACCGTCACACATCGCTATGAGAAACAAAGCGGATACACCACACAGATCACTCTCGAGGCTCCAGAGAAGGGAAAGGAAAGCAATACAGAAGAGAGGCTGGGCTGGTTGCCCAGCCAACGGGGTTAAGTTTTGCGACACACCCCCGTCCGATGCACATTCACATAACATCGCAGCCACTTCTTATCACTTAAAAGCAATGAGAAGACGGCGAATATAGATGAAAGAGTGTTAAGAAATGATGGATATACTTCATAAAGAAAAGTTAAAATCGGTTGATCCTATAGAACCAGCTGCTGCTTATATTGGTGGCAAAGCCAGGTTGGCGAAGATCCTTATCAAAATCATTGAAGGCATTCCTCATTGCACTTATGCAGAGCCTTTTGTTGGAATGGGTGGGGTGTTCTTTAGGAGAAAATTACTCCCCTCATGTGAAGTGATCAATGATCGTTCAGGTGATGTGGTGAATTTTTTTCGGGTGTTGCAACGGCATTATTACCCTTTCGTGGATTTGTTGGAGTTCCAAGTGAGTAGCCGTGAGGCGTTTGAACGGTTACGCACCCAAGATCCAAAGAATCTGACAGATTTAGTAGCGGGCATTGCGTTTTTTATATCTGCAGCGGTTGAGTTTTGGTGGCAAAGTGGCCAAACAGACGTTTGGAGTAAGTCCACACCGTGGTGCACGGTTTAATAGTCTCAAACTTGAAGCCTCCTTAAAGCTTATTTACCGTCGTTTAGCGGGTGTTACCATTGAACATTTGGATTGGTTTGAGTTTATCAAGCGCTATGACCGGAAGGACACCTTGTTTTACCTTGATCCGCCTTATTGGGGTGCTGAGGATTACTATGGAAAGGATTTGTTTAAGCGAGAGGATTATCAGAGGATGTCCGCACTGCTTGCACAATTAAAGGGGAAGTTTCTTCTGTCTCTCAATGATGTGCCCGAGATCCGTAAAAGCTTTAGCCCATTTAAGATAAAAGAGGTCACCACTTCTTATACCTGCTCTTCATCAAATAAGCCGACTCCAGCTCAAGAGATTATCATCTCAAATTGCGATTTTTAGTAAAGGAGAAAAAGCTGCCTTAAAGGGGCTTTAAATGATCTTTGAAGACCCTTTGAAAACCCTTTTAATTTTTTTTAAAAGACGTGAATTTTAAAAATGAATTGCTGCAAAACCTGATGACAAGCTACAACAGTTATTTTAAAGGGAGTTATCAGGGATAAAGATGGGAAAAAAATTACATCCATACCCGTCTATAAAGTGCAGTAACTTGTGGTAAATATATGGGAGAAAATTATTTTTGTGAAGGGCTTTGGTAATGAGGTGTTAATGAAAATTATGCATAGTATCGCTGAGTGTTAAAAGGGTTATGCTATAAAGACTGTACTATTTTATGTGGACAAAGCAAAAACGCAAATCGATCAAGGTGCGCTTTGTACTGCCGCTTATAACGGTGGGAGTTTTAAGTTACTTCAGTTATCATATTTATCATGGTGAATACGGTTTGTATTCACGCAGTGAGGTTAATCAACATATTGCTGAATTAGAAGAAGAGCTTCATAAAGTAGAGGCTGAGCGGAGCTTTCTTGAAAAGCGTATTACTCTTTTACGCAATGGGCATATTGAGAAAGATATGTTGGATGAGTACATTCGAAAGAATTTAAACCTTTCTAAGCCAAATGAGTTGACAATTTTAACGCCTTTGAGATGATATCAAAAATTGGTTAGAAATCGCTTCATGTCGAAAAATATTCTGAAACAATTGCCTATGAGAGCGTTTGAGCGGACTGATAATGCTTGTAACTTACGTTCGTAAAGGTTATCCTTAGATAATCATAAAAGGGAGTTTAATATGGCAGAAAGATCTAAAAAAAGTTCTGCGTCGGTGGTGCATACTGCATTATCAAGCACCACAAAGAGTGCATCAATAGCGCGTTTTACAAAAGAAGAAGAAATTGATGCTTATCGTAAAATGCTTTTAATTCGTCGTTTTGAAGAAAAAGCAGGACAACTTTATGGGATGGGGCTTATTGGTGGTTTTTGTCACCTCTATATCGGACAAGAAGCTGTTGTTGTTGGAACATTAAAGGCAGCGAAAGAAGGTGATCAGGTAATCACTTCTTACCGTGATCATGGGCATATGTTGGCGGTTGGAATGAGTCCGCGTGGTGTTATGGCAGAATTAACGGGGCGTCAAGGAGGCTTTTCTAAAGGGAAAGGGGGGTCTATGCATATGTTTTCTAAAGAAAAGAATTTTTATGGTGGGCACGGTATTGTTGGGGCACAGGTTCCCATTGGCACTGGTTTGGCATTTTCCAATCAGTATCTTGGTAAAGATAACGTGACATTGGTATATTTTGGTGATGGTGCTGCAAATCAGGGGCAGGTTTACGAAAGTTTTAATATGGCAGCACTTTGGAAGATTCCCGTTGTTTATATTATTGAAAATAACCAATATGCTATGGGAACGTCAGTTGCGCGTGCATCTGCAGAGACTGATTTTTCGCGTCGTGGTCTTTCTTTTGAAATTCCAGGTATTGTTGTTGATGGTATGGATGTTCAAGCAGTCAAAGGCGCAGCTGATGAAGCAATTGCTTGGGCGCATTCGGGGAAAGGGCCGATTATTCTTGATATGCAGACCTATCGCTATCGTGGTCACTCTATGTCTGATCCAGCAAAATATAGATCAAAAGAAGAGGTTCAGAAAGTAAGAGAAGAAAATGATCCGATTGATCAGGTAAAGAATCGTATTTTAAAACAAGGTTTTGCAAGTGAAGACGATTTAAAGTCTATTGATAAAGAGGTGCGTGCGGTTATTGCAGACGCAGTAGATTTTGCGCAAAGTGATCCAGAGCCAGATGTTTCTGAGCTCTACACTGATATTTTAGTTTGAAGCGAAGGAAGCGAGTATGTCTATTAATATTTTGATGCCTGCGCTTTCTCCGACGATGGAAGAAGGTAAATTGTCTAAATGGCTCAAGAACGAAGGCGATAAAGTGAATTCTGGTGATGTGATTGCTGAGATTGAAACGGATAAAGCGATGATGGAAGTGGAGGCTGTTGATGAAGGTATTCTTGGTAAAATTCTCGTGTCTGAAGGTTCTGAATCTGTGAAGGTTAACACGGCTATCGCGGTATTGTTGGAGGAAGGTGAATCTGTTGAGGATATTTCACAAACTGCTAAAAGTTTAAAGATGCAGCCAAAAAGTGGAAGCGAATCCTCTTTTGTGTCTTCACCTGTGCCAGAACCTCTTGTTGTGGATACTCTTCCTGATTTTGATATTCCAGAAGGGACAAAAATGGTGACGATGACGGTGCGTGAAGCGCTTAATCAGGCTATGGCTGAGGAAATGCGGCGTGATGAAATGGTTTTTCTCTTAGGAGAGGAAGTCGCGCAATATCAGGGTGCTTACAAGGTAAGCCAAGGTTTATTGGAAGAGTTTGGTTCGCGTCGCGTTATTGATACACCAATTACAGAACATGGTTTTGCAGGATTGGCTGTTGGTGCTGCATTTGGAGGTTTACGTCCCATTGTTGAGTTTATGACATTCAATTTTGCCATGCAGGCTATGGACCAGATTATCAATTCTGCAGCGAAAACCCGTTATATGTCCGGTGGACAAATGACTGCTCCGATGGTTTTTCGTGGTCCCAATGGTGCTGCGGCGCGTGTTGGTGCTCAGCATTCTCAGTGTTTTGCTGCGTGGTATGGTCATGTGCCGGGTCTTAAAGTTGTTATGCCTTATAGTGCAGCAGATGCAAAAGGTTTGTTAAAAGCTGCTATTCGTGATGAAAATCCTGTTGTTTTTCTTGAAAATGAGATTTTATATGGTCATCAATTTGAGGTTCCTCAAATTGATGATTTTGTTTTGCCGATTGGTAAGGCACGTATCCATAAATCTGGAAAAGATGTTACGATTGTTGCATGTGGAATCGGGATGCATTATGCGGTTCAAGCACTACCAGAAATTGAAAAACTTGGACTTGATGTTGAACTGATAGATTTACGGACTATTCGTCCAATGGATCTTCCAACAATTGTTTCTTCGGTGAAGAAAACAGGTCGTTTGGTAACAATTGAAGAGGGGTATCCTCAATCATCTGTTGGAACTGAAATAGCAACGCGTGTTATGCAACAAGCTTTTGATTATCTTGATGCTCCAATTGCGACAATTTCTGGTAAGGATGTGCCAATGCCTTATGCTGCCAATCTTGAAAAACTGGCTTTACCTGACACTGCTGAAATTGTTGAAGCCGTTAAGGCTGTAACCTATAGAGCGTGAGGAGGAAAGCATTATGCCTATTAAAATTACAATGCCTGCGCTTTCCCCAACTATGGAAGAAGGCACCTTATCAAAATGGAATGTTAAGGTGGGGGATAAAGTTTCGTCTGGTGATGTTATTGCTGAAATTGAGACAGATAAGGCGACAATGGAAGTAGAGGCTGTTGATGAGGGAACAGTTGCTAAAATTTTGGTTCCTCCTGGAACGCAAGGTGTTAAAGTGAACAGTTTAATCGTTGTTTTGGCAGAAGAAGGTGAAGATTTAGCCGAAGCTGCAAAAGTTGCAGATCAAGAGTCTTTTTTTTCTGGTCTCAAAGAAAAAGGAGACGCAGATATTTTCAAAGAATCAACAGAGGTCATGCAAGAGGTAAACCAGGCCGGCTCAAAGGCAACACAAATGTCTTATGGAGCACCAGCGCAGCCGTTGGTACAACAAGATAAAACACATACACGTCTTTTTTCTTCTCCTTTAGCACGGCGATTAGCTGCTCAGGCAGGGCTTGATTTATCACTTGTTTCTGGGAGTGGTCCTCATGGGCGTATTATTAGACGCGATATAGAAAAAGCATTAAGTAGTGGTGCTTTTGAAAGTTCTCGTTCGTCACAAATGGAACAGCCAATAAGAACAGCTGCGTCTGATGAACAAATACTAAAACTTTTCAAAGAGGATGAATATATCTTCACTTCTCATAACAATATGCGCAGAACAATTGCTAAGCGTTTAGTTGAATCAAAGCAGATGGTGCCACATTTCTATGTAACAGTGGATTGTGAGCTCAATGCATTATTAGAACTTCGCGCACAATTGAATGCTGCTGCACCAATGGTTCAGACGCAAGAAGGTGTTAAGCCTGCTTATAAGCTTTCTGTTAATGATATGATTATTAAAGCTGTAGCACTTTCTCTGAAAGCAGTTCCCGATGCTAATGTTTCTTGGCTGGAAGGTGGGATGCTGCATCACAAACACTGTGATGTTGGGGTCGCCGTTTCTGTGCCTGACGGGTTAATTACACCAGTTGTTCGTCATGCAGAAGAAAAATCTTTATCAACTATTTCTCATGAGATGAAGGATTTTGCAAAGCGTGCACGTGAGCGCAAATTAAAAATGGAAGAATACCAAGGAGGAACAACAGCTGTATCAAATATGGGGATGTATGGCGTGAAAAGTTTTTCTGCTATTCTTAATCCGCCGCATGCAACGATTTTTGCTATTGGTGCGGGTGAACAACGTGCCGTTGTTAAAAATGATGCATTAGTGGTTGCGACTGTTATGTCAGTTACACTTTCTGCGGATCATCGTGCTGTTGATGGTGCGTTAGCCGCGGAGCTTGCGCGAACTTTTAGG
This sequence comes from Bartonella rattaustraliani AUST/NH4, assembly GCF_000312565.1. Taxonomy (GTDB): domain Bacteria; phylum Pseudomonadota; class Alphaproteobacteria; order Rhizobiales; family Rhizobiaceae; genus Bartonella; species Bartonella rattaustraliani. Next base: position 25,960 of record NZ_CALW02000064.1, on the reverse strand, counting down.
AAGATGATCGAGAACCCATTAGCAATGTTAATTTGAATTTGTTTTAGGATACTTCATGCCAATTGTTTGTGCGTGTGATCTGTTAATGTGATAAAAGCAGATTGAAAGAGTTTGTGGTCTTACTGCTTCTATTTGGTTAAAGGCATTTGTGAAAAGCTTGGAATGAGAGAGACAGGGTAAGTTTATCATATTGTCTGTCTGAAGCTTAAAGAATGCATATTGGTTTTTGTATATCCATGGAGGGATTACTGTGGCAAATCTTTATGATGTAATTGTGATTGGATCTGGTCCTGGCGGGTACGTAACCGCAATTCGTGCGGCGCAATGTGGATTCAAGACTGCGATTGTTGAACGTGAACATCTTGGTGGGATTTGCTTAAATTGGGGCTGTATTCCAACAAAGGCGCTTTTGCGTTCGGCGGAAATAAAGCATTTTGCTGAACATGCGAAAGATTATGGTCTCAAGATTAATGGTTCAATTGATGCCAATATCAAGGAAGTCGTGGCACGTTCCCGTGGAGTTTCAGCACGTTTAAATGCTGGTGTTGGTTTTTTGATGAAAAAAAATAAAATCGATATCATTTGGGGTGAAGCGAAACTCACTAAGAAAGCAAAAGAAGGTGGTTTTGCGGAAATAATAGTTTCTTCAACGTCAAAACCGGTTATGCAACCGCAAAATCCAGTACCTAAAGGAACCTTAGGAGAAGGGACTTATCAAGCAAAGCATATCATTATTGCGACGGGTGCGCGTCCTCGTTCTCTTCCTGGTATTGAGCCAGATGGAAAGCTCATTTGGACTTATTTTGAAGCAATGATTCCACAGTCCTTACCAAAGTCGCTTTTGGTCATGGGGTCTGGTGCAATTGGCATTGAATTTGCTTCTTTTTATAATGATATGGGCGTAGACGTCACTGTTGTTGAAATGATGCCTCACATCATGCCAGCTGAAGATATTGAAATTTCAACGTTTGCTCGCAAACAGTTAGAAAAAAAAGGCATTCGTATTCTAAGTCAAGCAAAAGTCACGAAGGTTGAAAAAGATTCCGATTCTGTTACGGCATATATTGATATTAAAGGTAAAAAAGAAACAATCACAGTGGATCGATTAATTTCAGCTGTTGGGGTTCAGGGGAATATTGAGAATTTGGGATTGGAAGAATTGGGTATAAAAACCGATCGTGGGTGTATTGTAACTGATGAATGGAGTTGGACTGGTGTAGAAGGTATCTATGCTATTGGTGATGTTGCTGGTCCCCCTATGTTAGCACATAAAGCAGAAGAAGAAGGCGTGATATGCGTTGAGAATCTTGCAGGTTTGGAGAATATGCATCCACTTGATAAGAGAAAAATTCCAGGCTGCACATATTGCACACCGCAAGTTGCTTCTGTAGGTCTTTCAGAAGAGGCTGCAAAAGAAGCAGGCTATGATATACGTATTGGTCGTTATTCTTTTTCAGCAAATGGCAAAGCTATCGCTTTGGGTGAAGATCAAGGGTTAGTGAAAACGATTTTTGATAAAAAAACGGGGCAACTTCTTGGAGCACATATGGTAGGAGCAGAGGTAACAGAATTGATTCAAGGGTTTGTGATTGCTATGAATCTTGAAACAACCGAAGAAGAATTAATGCATACTGTCTTTCCACATCCAACATTGTCAGAAATGATGAAAGAAAGCGTCTTGGATGCTTATGGACAGGTTTTAAATGCTTGAAGGGTGGGCTGTATGAAAGATCTTATATTTTATAGTTTTTCATGAAGGCGCCATATCGACAAGGCAGAGGTTTAAATGGTTACGGTTGTTGATAGAGTTACGAATAGACGTTTGCGCCATCCTGAAAAGGCACATCGTCCCGATACGAATGTTCAAAAAAAACCGGATTGGATTCGTGTAAGAGCACCAACATCAAAGACGTATAAGGAAACATATGGTATTGTACGTGCGCATAAATTAGTCACCGTATGTGAAGAAGCAGGGTGCCCCAATGTTGGTGAATGTTGGAGCCAGCGGCATGCCAGCTTTATGATTTTAGGGGAAATTTGTACAAGAGCTTGTGCTTTTTGCAATGTTGCAACCGGTATTCCACTACCCGTTGATGAGCATGAGCCCGAACGTGTGGCTGATGCTGTTACACAAATGGAACTCAAACATGTTGTGATTACCTCTGTTGATCGTGATGATCTCGCTGATGGCGGTGCAGAGCATTTTGCAAAAGTCATTCGCGCTATTCGTCGAAAGTCTTCTAAGACAACAGTTGAAGTTCTTACACCTGACTTTCGTCATAAGGATGGTGCTTTAGAAATTGTTGTTGATGCCAAGCCTGATGTTTTTAATCATAATTTAGAGACAGTTCCTTCTAAATATTTAAAAGTTCGTCCAGGGGCACGTTACTTTCATTCGATTCGCCTATTACAACGTGTTAAAGAACTTGACCCGACAATCTTCACAAAATCAGGAATTATGGTTGGTCTTGGGGAAAAACGAAATGAAGTTCTTCAATTGATGGATGATTTACGCTCTGCAGATGTTGACTTTATGACAATTGGGCAGTATCTGCAGCCTACACGAAAACATCATCCCGTTATTCGTTTTGTAACTCCTGAAGAATTTGAATCTTTTGCTAAGATTGGTAAAGTAAAGGGTTTCTTGCATATGGCGTCCAATCCTCTAACACGTTCCTCTCACCATGCCGGAGACGATTTTGTAATCTTGCAAAAAGCACGTGATGAAAAATTTGCTTTACAGAGATAGTTATGCCGACTTTTACAACACATCGGCAGGTTGCCCACAGCGCTTGTGAAATGTTTGATCTTGTTGCAGATATTGAACGTTATCCTGAGTTTTTACCGATGTGTGAATCTTTAAAAGTGCGCTCTCGCAAAGAATGTGAGGAGAAAATATTGCTTCTTGCTGATATGACCGTTGGCTATAAGGTTATTCGAGAAACTTTTACGACTCAAGTTTTTCTCCAGCCAAAAAAAAATCTAATCGAGGTTAAATATATTGATGGTCCATTTCGATATCTTGAAAATTGCTGGGTATTTCATGATATTGAAAATCTTAATGCCTGTAATGTAGAGTTTTTTATTGATTACGAATTTAAAAGCAAAATGCTCGGATTAATGATGGGATCAATGTTTGATATTGCTTTTCGTAAATTTACGGATGCTTTTGAAAGGCGTGCGCGTCAGATTTATGGTTCTTCGGTAACATAATCTATTCAGTTGATTTTATTGTATGATTCGTATCGTATGTTCTCTGTGGTTGTGATAACGCAAAATTTAAAAATGGGACGAGGGGGAATTCATTGGAGAGATTTCAAAACCATTCTCAAAGCGTTCTCTACGGTTGCATAGCGAATGTCCTTGCGATCAAGATTGTCAAAGCGCATTTCTGTGTGTGAGGTTTTATGATTTTTGTAAGCAACTGCACAATGCACAAGTCCTACGGGTTTATCAAGACTTGCACCTCCTGGTCCAGCAATTCCTGTTACAGAAACGGCAATTCCAGCTTGTGAATATTTTAATCCACCCTCAGCCATTGCAAGGGCAACTTCTTTTGAAACGGCACCGTAGTTTTTTATCAGTTGAGCACATACGCCAACAAGACGTGTTTTAGCTTCATTGGAATAAACAACAAATCCACAATCAAAAACATCTGAAGATCCTGCAATATCAGTGAGATTTGCAGCAATAAGTCCTCCCGTACAAGATTCAACAGTTGTTAAAAGCAAACCTTTTTGTCGACAAACAGCAAGAACTTCACGTGCTTGTTTTTCACAAAAATATGTCATTGAGGAACTTCTCCTGGATAAAGGACACTCGCCGTTGCAAAAGCTGCAATGCCTTCTCCACGACCAATAAATCCAAGTTTTTCATTTGTTGTTGCTTTTATGGAGATGCGATCAGGTGAAACTTTGAAAATCTCCATAAGATTTTTGACCATTGTATGACGATAGGGGCCAATTTTAGGTTCTTCGGCGATGAGTGTGATGTCAATATTTGTGATACGACCACCTGCTTGTTTAACAAGATTAAGAGCATGACGAAGAAAAATTTTCGAAGATGCATTTTTCCATTGAGGATCAGAAGGTGGAAAATATGTGCCGATATCTCCTGCTCCTTGCGTGGCGAGAAGGGCATCTGTTAATGCATGAAGAGCAACATCAGCATCAGAATGTCCCTTTAATTTTTTATGAAAAGGAATTTCTATGCCACATAATGTAAGGAACGCTCCTTCTTCGAAAGAATGAACATCATAACCATTGCCAGTACGGATATCGGGAAATATTTGCATTTTTTTCTTGAGATATAAATTTGCGGTATCAAAATCTTCATGCCACGTAATTTTTATATTGTTGGGATCTCCGGGGATAGTACGCATGGGAATGCCAAACCATTCAGCAATGGAAGAATCATCTGTAAATTCTTGTGTACAAGTCTGTTTTGCTTTTTCATGGGCGTTTAGGATGCTTTCAAAAGGAAAACACTGTGGCGTTTGTGCACTATAAAGATGGGTACGTGGAACTGTTTCTAAAACGTGGTGTGCGTCATTTACACGTTTAAGGGTATCAGAAATGGCGAGAACAGGGAGCACACCTTCTTGATGATTAACGGTGGCATGAATTTTTTCGAGAAGTTGTGGTTCGATAAAGGGGCGTGCTCCATCATGAATATGCACATATTGGGGCTGAAAGTTTTTAAGTGCGTAGAGCCCATGTAAGGTCGATATTTGACGTGTATGGCCTCCTTCAATGATGGTGAGGTGCTCTTTAAAATCGGCGATAGCTTGTTCGCAGACTTTATGGTCTTCTGGATGAATAACGAGAATAAGAGTTTTAATGGCAGGGTGCTGTAAGAAGCACCGCACGCTATGACGAATAACCGGCTCATTTCCTAGAAGCTGGTATTGTTTTGGAATTTTTTGTGGAGATCCTGCTCTTTCACCGCGACCAGCGGCTAATATTATTGCTGCAATAGAAATATTTAATCTCCCGTTATTATTTTAGTTTATTGTTCTATGATCATTGATTTTAAAACGTTTTTGCATGGTTTGTTTTTGTAGATCAGCTAGAGATACCGTTGATAACACATCAAAAAAAGCATTTAATGCTTTTTGAAGTGCAGTGTTTAAGCTACAAAAATCAATCAATGGACAATGAACCTCTACAACAGTATCAAAACATTCTGCCATGTAAAAGTTATCTTCTGTTACTTTTACAACATCAGCCACAGAAATTTCTGCGGCGGGTTTAGCCAATTTTACACCGCCATTACGTCCACGTACGGTTTGTATAAAACCTGCTTCAACAAGGGGTTGAAGGATTTTAAATAAAAAAAGTTCGGAAACGGCATACGCTTTAGCAATTTCTGGAACGCGACTGAGAGATCCCTGATTATCTGCACAATACATGAGCATTCGAAGAGCATAATTTGTTTGTTTGGTTAACCGCATTAATCTCCTCCGTAAATTATCACTAAATGCGTACTATTTTAAAGATATTCTGGAAAGTTTAGAAGTCCTTTATTGCTGTGATTAGCTATATTTTAAATATACTGGTACTATTGTTAATTTTTGTTACAAAAGGTTATACGGGAACGATGGGATAGGGTAATATGAGCTAATCATGAATACAACATCTATAATGAATCTCCAAGATATAGATCGAGAGACAAGTAACGATGAGTTGTATCGTTTAAGCAAAGTATTAGGCATCACAATTATTGTGTTGGCTTTGCTAACGGCGGCGGTTTCGTTTATTATTCTTATCGGATTAACTTTTGTTGTTCCCAGTAGAGCTGTAACCCTCACTCTTATAGGGGTTAATAGTTTTTGGGTTTTAGGGCTTGTGATCATTGTTTTTTATGAGATGATCCCCATCATTCGTGCTTGGCACTCAAGGCGTGCAGGTTCTCGTCTTCATGTACGCCTTATTTCGTTATTTGCACTTGTTGCAACAATGCCGGCTGTTGCAGTCGCTCTTGTTTCTGGTCCGGCATTGAATTTAGGGCTTGATCGGTGGTTTGATACAACAACACGGCAAATTGTTGGCTCTTCTATTGATTTAGCGAATGCTTATGCCGATGAAATGCTTCAAAATTTGAAAAATTTATCCTACGCTATGGCGTTTGCACTTGATAACAAAAAGCTTTTAGAACGCAGTCCAGCAGAATATAGGATGCAATTAACGCGTCACGCTATAGGGCGAAATTTGCGTGGTGCATTTTTATTAAGTTCTAGCGGAACGATTTTTATATCGAGCGATCTTGGTGATGAAGATAGACTGCCTATCCCACCCCCCAATCTTATTAAACGTGCAACAAGTGTGAGTCCTTTTTCTTTTCAACCGGGGATTCATGATTACTTTGGTATTGTTTTAAAATTTACCAATATTCCGAATACATTTTTGTATTTGGTGCGTGATGTTGATAAAGAAGTTTTATCCGCTTTGCGTTTGACGGAAGTCAATACAGATCGTTATCGTTCCCTCAATGAAAATCGTCTATTAACACAAATTGCATTTGGCATGCTTTATCTGTGCCTTTTTTTTAGTTTATTCTTGTCCGCTATTTGGGCTGGTATTGCAGTTGCTGATCGCTTGGTACGCCCTATTCGTCGTCTCATTAGTGCGGCTGATGATGTGGCTTCTGGGAATATGGAAGTTTTTGTTCCTGTCCGCGCAAAGGATGGAGATATTGGACAGTTGTCAAAAACTTTTAATTATATGGTCAGTGAACTGAAAAGTCGGCGCAATGAATTAATTGCCGTTCGTGATCAAATTGATGAGAGGCGGCGTTTTTCTGAAGCTGTTTTATCTGGTGTAACAGCGGGGGTGGCTGGCATTGATGATAATGCTGATATTACCATTATCAATCGGTCTATGGAAACAATGTTTGATATTCGTTCTGAACAGGTGATTGGACAAAGTCTTTTATCGCTTAGCGCTGAAATTTGGCAAGTTTTTCAATTTGCGCGCTCACTAGACCGTAAGAATCACCGTGAACAGGTGACTTTGAGTGTTGCGGGGCAAGAGCGTGTTTGTAATGTGCAAGTGACGATAGAAGAAGATGACGGGCGAGGACAGTCTTGGGTTCTCACAATTGATGATATTACAGATCTTGTTGAGGCGCAACGAACATCAGCGTGGGCGGATATTGCACGCCGTATTGCACATGAAATCAAAAATCCGTTGACACCCATTCAGTTATCGGCTGAACGTATTCGTAAGCGCTACAACAAAGTTATTACACAGGATCGAGAGGTTTTTGAGCGGTGTATTGAGACGATTATTCGACAGGTTGGGGATATTGGACGTATGGTTGATGAGTTTTCTTCTTTTGCTCGTATGCCCAAACCACAAATGAATATTTTAGATATACGCGGATTACTGCGTGAAGCGTGTTTTTTGATAGAGGTTACGCGGCATGATATTGATTTTGAACAAGATTTAGGAAATATACCGCTTATAGGTGCATTTGATAATCGTCTCATTGTTCAAGCTTTTTGTAATGTTATCAAAAATGCAAGCGAGTCTATAGACTCAATCCTAAGAGAGGAAGGGATTCGCGGTCACATTCTGGTCCGTTCTTATCGTCAGAAAGGATGTGTGGTTGTGGATGTTATTGATAATGGTAAAGGGCTTCCCAAGGAGCAAAGACAAAAGCTATTGGAACCTTATATAACAACGCGAGAAAAAGGAACAGGACTTGGATTAGCTATTGTGCGTAAAGTTATCGAAGATCATGGTGGTTATATGGAATTGCATGATGCACCAAAAAATTTTTATGAAGGTCGTGGAGCGATGATCCGTTTGATATTTCCGGCGAATGGGATTAAGCAGGGCAGTGTTCCACAAATCATAAGATAGGGGAATAGGATGGCAGATATCTTAATCGTTGATGATGAAGCAGATATTCGTGAGCTTGTTGCTGGTATTTTAGATGATGAAGGTTATGAAACACGTGTTGCGTGTAATTCTGATGAAGCATTAGCGCAAATTAGTGAGCGTGTTCCAAAGCTCATTTTTTTGGATATTTGGTTGCAAGGAAGTCGTCTAGATGGGTTAGCGCTGCTTGATGAAATTAAAATGCGATATCCTGCTCTTCCAGTGGTGATGATTTCTGGTCATGGTAATATCGAAACGGCTGTTTCAGCTATAAAACGAGGAGCGTATGATTTCATCGAGAAACCTTTTAAAGTTGATCGGCTTGTATTGGTAGCAGAGCGAACTCTTGAAAATTCAAATTTAAAACGTGAGATTTTAGAATTACGCAAACGCTCTAATGAGACATTGGAATTGCTTGGAACATCAACGGCTATCAAAAACTTGCGTCAAATCATAGAAAAAGTCGCGCCAACCAATAGCCGTATCATGATTACGGGTCCCTCAGGAGCGGGAAAAGAGATGGTTGCACGTTCCATTCACGCGCTTTCAATACGTTCGAATGGGCCATTCGTTACCATAAATGCTGCAACGATTACTCCAGAAAGAATGGAGATAGAATTGTTTGGCAGCGAAACGGAAAGTGGTGAGCGCAAAATTGGAGCATTAGAAGAAGCGCATGGTGGAATATTATATCTTGATGAAATTGCTGATATGCCTCTTGAGACTCAAGGTAAGATTCTTCGGGTATTGACGGGACAAACATTTGAGAGGGTTGGTGGTACAAGACGTGTTAAGGTGGATGTTCGTATCATTTCTTCCACGGCACAAAATCTTGAAAATCTCATTTCTGATGGACGTTTTAGGGAAGACCTTTTCCACCGTCTTTCCGTTGTTCCCATAACGGTGCCGTCACTTTCCGCGCGTCGTGAAGATATCCCAGAGCTTGTACGCTATTTTGTTAAAACAATATCGCAGCAGGTGGGTATTAAGCCACGTGAAATTGGTGATGATGTGATCACTATTTTGCAAGCACATAATTGGCCGGGTAATGTGCGCCAGCTACGCAACAATATTGAGCGTCTTCTCATCCTTGCACGTGATGGCGATGATCCAATAACAGCAGAATTTCTTCCCAATGAAGTAAGTGATTTTTTACCAAGCTTTCAAATGAATACAGATGAGAGCATCATAGACTTACCATTGCGTGAAGCACGGGAATTGTTTGAAAAGAGATATTTAGAAGCGCAAATTGGGCGCTTGGGTGGAAATATATCGCGTACAGCTGAATTTATAGGTATGGAGCGTTCTGCTTTGCACCGTAAGCTTAAAGCACTTGGAGTTTCATAGATTATGCGTGTTATTATATGCGGAGCAGGGCAGGTCGGTTATGGGATAGCGGAGCGTCTTTCTGCTGAAAATCACGATGTCACTGTTATTGATATTGAGACAAGATTGATTGAAAAAATTCGTGATACGTTAGATGTGAGAGGTTTTGTTGGTCACGGATCACGACCTGAGGTCCTTTTGGCAGCTGATGCAGACAAAGCCGATATGTTGATTGCCGTCACTCTCTTTGATGAAGTCAATATGGTTACGTGTCAGGTTGCACACTCATTGTTCAATGTTCCCACGAAAATAGCCCGTATTCGCTCACAGTCCTATTTAGAGCCACGCTATAAAACGCTTTTTTCTAGAGAAAATATTCCCATTGACGTGGTTATTTCGCCAGAAATTGAAGTTGGGGAAATGGTTTTACGTCGTATGGCTTTCCCTGGTGCAATAGATGTCCTTTATTTTTGTAATGATGATATTGTTGCATTAGCTCTGGAGTGTATGGAAGATTGCCCGGTGATTAATACACCTTTGCGTCAGTTAACAGAGCTTTTTCCAGATCTTAGAACAACAGTCACCGCTATTAAACGGGGCTCAGAACTATTAATAGCGCATTCAGAAACGCAATTGCGTGTTGGTGATGTGACCTATCTTGTTGTTGCGCGTGATCAGATGCGTCGTGCAGTTGGACTTTTTGGCCATAAGGAACAAGATGCGCATCGCATGATTATTGCAGGCGGTGGCCACATTGGTCTCTATGTTGCTCAGGCGATTGAAAAGCGCCTTCATAAATTAAAGTTGAAGATTATAGAATCACACAGGGAGAGGGCACTCACAATTGCCGATCAACTCGAAAAAACAACGGTTTTATATGGTAACGTGTTAGACCCAGTCATACTTCAAGATGCTGGAATTAATCAAGCTGATTTAATGATTACATTAACTAATCAAGACCAAGTTAATCTTTTGAGTGCCATTATCGCTAAAAGATTGGGATGCAAAGCCAATATGGTTTTGATCAATAATGTTGCTTATCAAGAATTTAGTCGTGCAGTTGGTGTAGACGCCTATCTTAATCCACATAGTGTTACTATCTCAAAAATTTTGCAACAAATGCGACGTGGGCGTATTCGTGCGGTTCATTCGGTTTTTAATGGTCGAGCAGAAATTATTGAAGCGGAAGTAATGCAAACATCCTCATTGGTTGGTCAAGCCTTATCTGAATTGAACTTATCAGATGGTTTAAGAATTGGTGCAATTTATCGCAATAAGACGATCATGCAGCTTTCGGCGGATACACGTATTTTGTCGGGAGATAGAGTAGTCATCTTTGCTTTTGCTGATAAAGTTCGTGATGTTGAACAATTATTTCGTGTCAGTTTAGAATATTTTTGATACACTTTTCACGAGTGTTTACACTTTTTGATGTGAAGACAATGAGGATTGGGGGATAAGCTTTGTTTGTTTTCAATGGTTAAAGCTGGACAATGCGTTAGATTTTTTAGTTATGATAAAAATAGATAATCACCTTGATGTTGTTGAATTGTGTGAGTCCGAATCAATTCTATCACGTTCAGTTCTTGCCGTGATCTTCATTTGTTTGATGATAGGTGGGGAGGGTACAAGTGTTCAGTTTTTAGATTTTTTTGTGTTATGCTGATGAGATATCAGCAAACTGTTTGGTGAGATACAGATTTATTTAATGAACAATTTCATCCAGCGCCAATAAGGTTTGGTGTGCAAGAGAAAATGCTGTAAGAGTTAAACATTTGTGCATTTTATTTTCCATTCAACAATCCTATTATAAAGGTGTTTGATGACTATTTTGCAGAAACAGAAATGGTTTTTCATAAAGTTGAATTTAGATTACCTTGTTGGAAATCATTCTGGTTAAAGCAGAAGAAGATGCCACTCTACTGGGAAATTTGGAAATGATGGGGTTGTTCGATAAATCAAACAGTATATTATCTTCATAAAGTAAAGGAAAAAGAAACTTTTATTATTTGGATGGGGTGAAAAACTGAATGTATTTTTGATCGAGATCTTTGGCGTTGAACTGCTTATAGATATGAGTCTAATGGGATTTCACTTTCATAGAAAGGGAATAATTATTCAAAAGCTTCAAGAAGCTTTTACCATTGGGCAATATCTTGCATTTTTGGTGCAGATGATTTTTTCAGATGCGGTTATTATTGCTATTTTAACCAGTGAGATTTTAATTTCGCTTAAAGAGCATTGGTATGACTTACGTAAGAGGAGAATATTAAACTGTGGAGGAAAACATTGAATGCATAAAGAGCGTTTCTTATATGAATGGAAAGTATAAAACATGAGTGATCCAATGAAAACAGCATTAAGTCTTGTTCCTATGGTGATTGAGCAGACTAATCGCGGCGAGCGGGCCTATGATATTTTTTCTCGTCTTTTAAAAGAGCGGATTATTTTTATTAATGGTCCCGTTGAGGATGGTATGGCAATGCTTGTTTGTGCACAATTGCTTTTTTTGGAGGCTGAAAATCCTAAGAAAGAAATTAGCCTTTATATTAATTCTCCAGGCGGTGTTGTGACATCTGGGATGGCAATTTATGATACGATGCAGTTTATCCGCCCTCCTGTTTCCACGCTTTGCATGGGACAGGCAGCTTCTATGGGGTCGTTGCTTTTAACAGCTGGAGCAAAAGGTCACCGTTTTACATTGCCTAATGCACGCATCATGGTGCATCAACCATCTGGTGGTTTTCAAGGTCAGGCTTCAGATATTGAGCGGCATGCGCAAGATATTATAAAGATGAAACGGCGTTTAAATGAAATTTATGTGCAACATACAGGTCAGGATTATGAGGTGATTGAAAAAACTCTTGATCGTGATCATTTTATGACAGCAGAAGAGGCAAAACAATTTGGTTTAGTTGATGACGTGATACAATATCGCGCAGAAACTGAAGAGGAAAAAGATTAAGAATTGTTATAGAAAAAGTAGCTACCCTCAGTTAAGAGTTTTGTAAAAACTATCGCAAAAATAAGAAAAATACTTAAAATAGAGTGAGACATGCATGTTTTAGATGTCTTATAATTTCGTTATGAAACACTTCCTTTGAAAAAGATGAAGTATTCATATACTGCTGTGAAAGGAAAGAGAAATGAGCAAAATTGGCAATAGCGGGAGCGAAGCAAAAAATACTCTCTATTGCTCGTTCTGCGGCAAAAGTCAGCATGAGGTGCGTAAACTCATCGCAGGTCCCACCGTATTCATTTGTGATGAATGTGTAGAGCTTTGCATGGATATTATTCGTGAAGAAAATAAATCTTCTGGAATTAAGACACGCGATGGTGTTCCTACTCCGCAAGAAATTATAACAGTTCTCGATGATTATGTCATTGGTCAGCAACATGCAAAGCGTGTTCTTTCCGTGGCTGTCCATAATCATTATAAACGGCTTGCGCATCAGTCTAAGAGCAATGATATTGAGTTGGCAAAATCAAATATTCTTCTTGTTGGTCCAACAGGGTGTGGTAAAACTTATCTTGCACAAACTTTGGCGCGTATTATTGATGTCCCTTTTACGATGGCAGATGCAACAACTTTGACTGAAGCGGGCTATGTGGGTGAAGATGTCGAGAATATTATTCTAAAGCTTCTTCAAGCTGCTGACTATAATGTTGAACGTGCACAACGTGGTATTGTTTATATTGATGAGGTTGATAAGATTTCTCGTAAGGCGGACAATCCTTCTATTACAAGAGATGTTTCGGGGGAAGGTGTTCAGCAAGCATTGTTAAAAATTATGGAAGGAACGATTGCTTCTGTTCCTCCTCAAGGGGGTCGCAAACATCCACAACAAGAGTTTCTTCAGGTTGATACAACAAATATTCTGTTTATTTGTGGAGGTGCTTTTGCTGGTTTAGAACGAATTATTTCAGGACGTGGTGAAAAAACATCTATTGGTTTTTCTGCGACAGTTAAAGCTCCTGATGAGCGTTGTGTGGGGGAAATTTTTCGAGATCTAGAGCCTGAAGATCTTATAAAGTTTGGCTTGATACCAGAGTTTATTGGTCGTCTCCCTATTGTAGCAACCTTAGAGGATTTAGATGTTAATGCGCTTGTTCAAATTTTATCACAACCTAAAAATGCGTTGGTAAAACAATATCAGCGTCTTTTTGAGATGGAAAATGTCGAGTTAGCATTTCATGAAGATGCTTTACGTGTTATTGCTAGAAAGGCAATTGAGCGTAAAACGGGTGCGCGTGGCTTACGTTCTATTATGGAGAAGATACTTCTTGAAACGATGTTTGAGTTGCCAGCTCTTGAAGGTGTTGAAAAGGTGGTCATTTCAAGTGATGTGGTTGATGGGAAAGCACGCCCTCTTTATATTTATTCAGAACGGGCAGAAGATAAAGAAAATGTATCGGCATGACATCGTGCGATATGAAAAGTGGTCGTAAATATCATTGCAAGATGGATATTTCTGGATATTGTAGTCATAATGCTTGATTTGTGTGTTTGCAGTTACCACTTCATGTATTGTAGAAAGCAAGAGGCTTTCTACGAGCAGGTTTGTATAGCGGGTAGATCATAGGCTCCAGAAAGGAGAGTTATGCAGTATATTGATGAAAATATAGATGAGACAAGAGAGGAGCTTTATGCTGTTTTACCTCTTCGTGATATTGTTGTCTTCCCCCATATGATTGTTCCACTTTTTGTGGGTAGAGAAAAATCAATCCGTGCTCTTGAAAAAACAATGGCGGTTGATAAACAGATATTGTTGGTGACGCAAAAAAATGCTTCTGATGATGATCCAAAATCAGAAGATATTTACGACATTGGTACATTTGCTAATATTCTTCAACTTTTAAAGCTTCCTGATGGAACGGTAAAAGTTTTGGTGGAAGGAACTGCGCGTGCAAAAATTAGCCAATTTGCTGCGAATGAGGATTATCATCGAGCTTGTGCAATTGTTACAGAAGAGCCGAGAGAGAGTGATGTTGAGATTGAAGCCCTTTCAAGATCTGTGATTTCTTATTTTGAAAATTATGTAAAACTGAACAAAAAGATTTCTCCCGAAATTGTCAATGCTATTGGCCAGATTGATAATCCTTCTAAGCTTGCCGATACAATTGCTTCTCATTTGGTGATTAAGCTTTCAGAAAAGCAGGAAATATTAGAGCTGTTGCCTGTAAAAAAACGTCTTGAACGTGTTCTTTCTTTCATGGAAGGAGAAATTTCTGTTTTGCAGGTTGAAAAGCGTATTCGTTCACATGTAAAACGGCAAATGGAAAAGAACCAACGGGAATATTATCTCAATGAGCAGATGAAAGCTATTCAGAAAGAGTTAGGAGCCGGTGATGATAGCCGTGATGAGCTCTCTGAATTAGAAGAACGTATCAAGAAAACAAAGCTTTCGAAAGAAGCGCATGAAAAGGCTGAGGCAGAATTAAAAAAATTACGAAATATGTCTCCGATGTCTGCTGAAGCAGCCGTTGTTCGTAACTATCTTGATTGGTTATTGGCAATGCCTTGGGGTAAAAAGTCTAAGATTAAAAATGATTTAGATTTTGCTGAAAAGGTTATGAATAATGAGCATTTTGGCCTTGAAAAAGTCAAGGAGCGAATTGTTGAATATCTTGCAGTGCAAAGTCGTGCCTCAAAGATAAAGGGTCCTATTATTTGTTTGCTAGGTCCTCCAGGAGTAGGGAAAACATCATTAGCGCGTTCTATTGCAAAAGCGACGGGGCGTGAGTATGTTCGTATTTCATTAGGAGGAGTGCGGGATGAAGCAGAAATTCGTGGGCATCGCCGGACATATATCGGTTCTATGCCTGGAAAAATTATTCAGTCTATGAAAAAATCTAAAAAATCTAATCCGCTTTTCTTGCTTGATGAAATTGATAAAATGGGGCAAGACTTTCGTGGAGATCCTTCATCAGCTTTATTAGAAGTTCTTGATCCTGAACAAAACAGTACATTTATTGATCATTATTTGGAAGTTGAATATGACCTTTCTGATGTCATGTTTATAACAACTGCAAATACGCTTAATATTCCAGGACCGTTAATGGATCGAATGGAGATTATTCGTATTGCCGGCTATACTGAGTATGAAAAAATAGAGATTGTTAAACAGCATCTTTTACCAAAAGCGCTGAAAGATCACTGTTTGTCTAAAAAAGAGTTCAGTGTTTCTGATGATGCTATTAAGGCAATTATCCAGTTTTATACACGTGAAGCAGGTGTTCGTAATCTTGAGCGTGAATTGATGAAGATTGCACGTAAATCAGTTACAAAAATTCTTAAAACACAGCAAAAATCTATAAAGGTTACTGAAGATAATATAAGTGATTTTCTGGGCGTTAAACGTTACCATTACAACCAGATTGAAGGAGAAAATCAAGTTGGTATTGTGACAGGCCTTGCATGGACAGAGGTCGGTGGAGAACTGTTGACCATTGAGGGCGTGATGATGGCAGGTAAAGGTAAAATGACTGTGACTGGGAACTTGCGTGATATTATGAAAGAATCAATTTCAGCAGCGGCATCTTATGTACGTTTTCGTTCTGTTGATTTTGGTATTGAGCCTCCACTTTTTGATAAACGCGATATTCATGTTCATGTTCCAGAGGGCGCTACACCCAAAGATGGTCCTTCAGCAGGGATTGCAATGGTGACGGCAATTGTTTCCGTGCTTACAGGGATAGCTGTGTATAAAGATGTTGCAATGACTGGTGAGATTACTTTACGTGGGCGTGTTTTACCGATTGGTGGATTGAAAGAAAAATTACTTGCAGCTCTGCGAGGGGGTATAAAAAAGGTCCTTATTCCTGAAGAAAATGCAAAAGATTTGGTTGATATTCCTGATGATGTCAAAAATAATATGGAGATTATTCCTGTTAATCATGTGAGTGAAGTTCTCAAATATGCTTTGGTTCGTTTTCCTGATCCTATTGAATGGACAGAGCCTTCTACGGTGCCTGTATCTATCAGGACTGAGAGTGACAGTGAAGGAATCCAGATTGCACACTGATTCATGCATTTAATTTATCACAGCCTTTTCAAAGGAAGAAGGAGGCATTTTTACGGTTATTGTTTTTTATTCTTTTGAAAAAAGTAAAAAATTCCGTGAATAACTGTAATTATTGCTAAAAAAGCAATGTCTTGGATAAAAATAAGGCTTCTGTTTGCTGTACTTTTCAATAAACTAGCTGATAACACGGTTAAGTTGTGTTATTTGGTAATATTAGGGAAAGGAAATGTTTAATGAATAAAAGTGAATTGATTAGCTCAGTTGCTGAAAAGGCAGGTGTTTCAAAAGCACAAGCAGGATCTGTTATCGATGCCTTTATGGCTTCTGTAACAGAAGCTTTGGTTTCAGGGGGCGATGTTCGTCTTCCAGGGTTTGGTTCTTTTGAAGTTTCTCATCGTGCAGCCACAAAGGGGCGTAATCCTTCAACTGGTGCTGAAATTAACATTCCAGCGCGTTCTGTGCCTAAATTTTCTGCAGGAAAAACCCTTAAAGAAGCTGTTAATAACAAATAATTGAGGCCGCAAAAAACCCGCTTCATTTATAAGCGGGTTTTTTAAAAAAGCATTTGTGTGTTTTTTATATAGGGGTTGGCAATATGTGTTTGTTTCAAGCGCTTATGGCGTTCTTTTGTTTTGGATGTTGTTCTTGGTGTTGTTTGAAGTGGGCTGTAGATTATATATTGAGATGAGTTTATTTTAGCATTTTCAATAAAATGCTTCGTTGTAGAAGGCTCTGTAAGTTACTGAAAGAATAATTGTAGTTTGATTATGCTATTATGCTTTTTCATTTTAGGAGAAGTTATAGCGCTATTTAGCGACGTATTATATAGGCATTTTAGTATATATTTCATTGTTTGTAATGCTGCAGTGCGTGTGGTTATTTCTAATGAGGGATGAGTAGGCTGTATTTGGGGGCTATTCTTAACAGTTATTTATAAACCTAAACTTTCATGTTGTATAACAAATGGTAAATTATATTGCTATTGGTTAAGACAATCAGTAATAAACAAGTTTTGCAATTATTTTTCAGAGATAGAGTGAGATCTGTTTTGTAAACGGAAGAGGGTGGCTATCTTATAAAATAAAACTAGGAGATAATAAATCGAGAAGAATGTTTTAGAATCATTTTATTCCTTGTTTTGTTAGCCATTTAATACAATCATTAAGAGCTCTAGCGGTTATATCTTGCTTTTTTGCTAATTTTTTTTCTTTACTTGGCAAGCGTTTTTCTGAGGCTTTAGTGGAATCAATAGGTGGAAAAAGTCCAAAATTGATATTCATAGGTTGAAAGGATTGTCTTTCTGTTTCTTTTGCTACAATGTGTCCATCTGTAATATGGTTTAAAAGAGCACCAAAGGCTGTGGTTTTTGGTGGGAGGTGAGGGGTGTTCTGATGATACTCAGCAGCAGCAAATCGCCCTGCAAGAAGCCCTATCGCCGATGATTCTACATAGCCTTCACATCCAGTAATTTGCCCAGCAAAGCGTAATTTTGGCCTGTTTTTTAAACGAAGAGTTTCATCAAGGATGAGGGGTGAATTAAGATATGTGTTGCGATGAAGTCCACCAAGGCGTGCGAATTCAGCGTTTTTAAGACCAGGAATCATTCTAAAAATACGCACCTGTTCACTATATTTTAGTTTTGTTTGAAATCCGACCATATTATAAAGAGTTCCAAGTTTGTTATCTTGGCGGAGTTGGACGACAGCGTAGGCTTTAACGGTGGGGTTATGGGCATTGGTTAAACCCATAGGCTTCATAGGTCCATGTCGGAGGGTTTCAAACCCGCGTTCAGCCATAACTTCAATGGGTAAGCATCCGTCAAAATAAGGTGTTTTTTCAAAGTTGCGGAATTCTATTTTTTCCGCATTTTTTAATGCTTGAACAAATGCTTCATATTGTTCTTTATTAAGGGGACAATTAAGATAATCCTTTCCTGTTCCCTCAGGTCCGATTTTATCATAGCGCGATTGATACCAACAAATATTCATATCAATACTATCGGTATGAATAATAGGTGCGATGGCATCAAAAAAAGAAAGAGATTCTATTCCCGTTATTGCTTGTATTGCTTGGGCAAGTGCTGGTGAGGTAAGGGGGCCAGTGGCAATGATAATATGATGCCAATCTTCAGGAAATTCTTGAATTTCTTCACGTTCTATTGTTATAAGAGGATGATTTTCGAGTGCTGTGGTAATGTTTTTTGAAAAACCATCACGATCAACGGCAAGAGCGCTTCCTGCTGGTACTTTATTGGCATCTGCAGCCTTCATGATGAGCGATTTTGCTAATCGCATTTCAGCATGTAACAGTCCTACGGCATTTGTAGATGAATCATCGCAGCGAAATGAATTTGAACAAACCAGTTCTGCAAGCTGATTCGTTTTGTGGGCATCAGATTTTTTTTGAGGCCGCATTTCATGCAAAATGACAGGGATTCCTGATTGAGCGATTTGCCAACTTGCTTCACTGCCTGCAAGACCACCGCCGATGATATGAATTGGAGTATTAAATGTATGAGACATGATTTGGTTTTTAGCGGAAGCTGATTTGTATGAAAAGGGCAGAATTTGTTTTTATAATTTACTAAGATAACGTGTCTTTAGATTTTTTAATATATTTGTTTGCTTTTTTTCTCAACTTAGTGGTATAGAAACGACGCCTATATAAGGTTACTGGCTTGTGAGTTTGAGCGGATGTGGCGAAATTGGTAGACGCACCAGATTTAGGTTCTGGCGGGAGACCGTGGGGGTTCGAGTCCCTCCATCCGCACCAAAGGGATTTCTTGAGCACTACAGATTTCTACGTGTTTGAAATTCTGCTTTATGGTGGTTTGACGCTCAAGTGTTGAAATGTAATGATTATCAGAGTGGGTTTAACTCTCTCCTCAGAAAAATGAAGGTTGTTTATGCAGGTTACCGAGACGCTTAATGAAGGACTGAAGCGCGAAATTAAGATCGTGGTTCCGGCGAAGGATTTAGAAGAAAAGTTAAATGAACGGTTGGATGATACTAAGGGTAAGGTTAAGCTGAATGGTTTTCGTCCCGGTAAGGTACCGGCTGCACACCTGCGAAAGATGTATGGTAAGTCTTTTATGGCGGAAATCCTTAATGAGATTCTCAATGAAACGCCTAACTCTGTTTTGGCGGAGCGTAATGAACGTTCAGCGATGCAGCCGCAAGTTGATGTCAGTGAAGATGAGCAGATTTTGGATGGTAAAGCTGATTTTGTCTTTAGTCTAAAATATGAAGTTTTGCCAAAATTTGAAATTAAAGACTTTGAACATATTGAGGTTACCCGTGAAATTGCGACCGTTCCTGAACAAGAGATTGATGGTCAAGTAGAGCGTATCCTTTCTTCTACGCGGAGTTATATGCTGAAAGATGGTCCTTCTGAGGAAGGTGATCGTGTAACAATAGATTATCTTGGGAAACTTGAGGGGGTTCCTTTTGAAGGGGGAGCTGATAACGGTGCACAATTGATTCTGGGATCAAAACAATTTATTCCTGGTTTTGAGGAACAATTGATTGGTGTAAAAGCAGGTGATACGACAACAATTTCTGTTAAATTCCCTGATAATTATAGTGCAACACATTTGGCAGGTAAGAATGCAGAATTTGATATTACTGTTAAAGCTGTTTCTAGGCCAGATGAGCTCAAGATTGATGATGAAGCAGCGAAAAAAGTTGGTTTAGAATCTCTAGAGCGCCTGCGTGAAGTTGTTCGTGGACAAATTGAAAGTCAATATGGTTCAATGACACGTCAGAAAGTTAAGCGTCAAATTCTTGATGCTTTAGATGCTGATTATGATTTTGAAATTCCTGAAGGACTTTTGGAGATTGAATTTAACAATATATGGGCTCAGGTTAATGATGACTTGAAAAAAGCGGGGCGCAGTTTTGAAGATGAAGGTGTGATAGAGGAACAAGCTCGGGAGGAGTATCGTGCGCTTGCACAGCGTCGTGTTCGTCTTGGTTTGGTTCTTTCTGAAATTGGAATGAAGGTTGGTGTTCAAGTCAGTGAGGATGAGATAAACGCAGCTGTTTTTGATCAGGTACGCCAATATCCTGGACAAGAGAAAGAAATTATGGCGTTTTTCCGTAAGACTCCAGAAGCTGTGGCAAATCTACGCGCGCCGATTTTTGAAGAAAAAGTCATTGATCATTTGCTAGCAAAAATAAAAGTTACAGATAAAGAGGTAACAGTTGAAGAGCTCATGAAGGAAGATGACGAAGCAGATTTAACGGAAGAGAAGCCGAAAAAGACAAAATCTGCAGTAAAAGCGAAAGAGAAAGCTCCAACGAAAAAAAAGACATCAAAAAAAGATTAATATGAAAACAAAATAAGCCCGATGAACTCGGGCTTTTTCGTGAGATTTATATTCTAGACTTGCACTGAGAGCAGTTTTAGATTAGCCATCAGGTATATTTAAAAATATTGATAGTGGATTAGCAATGGATATCATTGATACGCGCACTCCTGATTCTAAGCGTTTCATCTCTGGAGTTACAGGTGATTGGGAAGTTATCATTGGCATGGAGGTTCATGCGCAAATCATATCGAATTCGAAGCTTTTTTCAGGTGCGTCAACCAAGTTTGGTGCAGAACCAAACAATCATGTATCGCTTATTGATGCAGCTATGCCTGGTATGTTGCCTGTTCTTAATCAAGAATGTGTTCGTCAAGCAGTTCGAACAGGTTTGGGATTAAAGGCGCGTATTAATCTACAGTCTGTTTTTGATCGTAAAAATTATTTTTATCCAGATTTACCGCAAGGGTACCAAATTTCTCAATTTCGTTATCCTATCGTAGGAGAGGGAAAGATTCTCATATCTGTTGGTCCGGATTCAAATGGTCAGTTCGAAGACATTGAAATTGGGATTGAGCGTTTACACCTTGAACAAGATGCTGGAAAATCGATGCATGATCAGCATCCAACCATGTCTTTTGTAGATCTGAACCGTTCTGGTGTCGCTCTTATGGAAATTGTTTCTAAGCCGGATATGCGCTCAGCAGATGAAGCCAAGGCCTATATGACCAAATTGCGTACGATTGTTCGTTATTTAGGGACTTGTGATGGCAATATGGATGAAGGTTCTATGCGTGCGGATGTTAATGTCTCAGTTCGTCGCCCTGGTGAAAATTTTGGAACGCGCTGTGAAATAAAAAATGTGAATTCTATTCGCTTTATCGGGCAAGCGATTGAGTATGAAGCACGTCGTCAAATTGCAGTTTTGGAAGATGGTGGTGTTATAGATCAAGAAACGCGGCTTTTTGATGCTGTTAAAGGTGAAACGCGCTCTATGCGTTCAAAGGAAGAAGCGCATGACTATCGTTATTTTCCTGACCCTGATCTTTTACCATTAGAATTTGATCAGGCGTTTGTTGATGCTTTGGCAGCTGATTTGCCAGAATTGCCTGATGAGATAAAGATTCGTTTTATCAAGGAGATGGGATTAACGGCATATGATGCCTCCATTCTTGTAACGGAAAAAGCCATTGCTGATTATTTTGAAAAAGTAGCGCACGGGCGTGATGGCAAAACAGTTGCCAATTGGGTGATTAATGATCTTTTGGGTGCCTTGAATAAAAATAATCGTGAGATTGAAGAAACGCCAGTATCACCAAATCAATTGGGGGGGATTATTGATCTCATCAAAGAAGGGGTTATTTCTGGAAAAATCGCCAAAGATCTTTTTGAAATTGTTTGGAACGAAGGTGGGGATCCGCGTCAAATTGTAGAAGAGCGCAATATGAAGCAGGTCACAGATATAAAGGCTCTTGAGAACGCTGTTGATGAGATTATTGCCAATAACTCTGATAAGGTTGCACAAGCAAAACAAAAGCCTGCCTTAGCGGGTTGGTTTGTTGGGCAGGTCATGAAAATAACGGGTGGTAAAGCAAATCCTCAAACTGTTAATGCATTGATTAAGAGAAAACTTGGCATAGATTAAGTTTTATGGGGTAGAGGAAAATTTATAAATATGATATTTCTCAAAATTGAGGAATATGGCTGTGTTTGTCGAATGGAGTTGTGGTTAATTTTACCGTTCGGGTTTGATTTATAGTAATCTGAAATGTTATGACAAGTTTATTCCAGTAATTATTCATAGGTATATGAAGAAATGGATGAGGGATGCCTGTTTTTTTGAAGCGAATCTTTACATGGTGGAATGGTAGTACCATAGGCACACGTTTTTTTACATGGCGTAAGGGGAAGCGTGTAGGGGAAGATCAGTTTGGGAATGTTTATTATGAGGGGGGTACTCATAAGGATGGTTACCCGCATCGCTGGGTTATTTATAAAGATTATTCTGAAGCTTCTACTATTCCACCAGGTTGGCATGGTTGGATTCATCATCGTTGTGATATTCCTCCAACGCAGGAAGATTATCAACAGTATGAATGGGAAAAACCTCACGTTGCAAATATGACCGGAACAAGCCAGGCTTATCGTCCAAAGGGTGCTATTCCTTACAACAGTGAAGATTCTTATGGGCATGAAGACTATGATGCATGGTCTCCTAAAAATTAAAATATTTTGATGTGTGCAATGTATTTTTCTTGTTTGCATTATATTTATAAATGAAATTTTCTAAATGTGATTGATTGAATGTGATGAGAGCTGTTTTACTGTCAGGGTTGAGGCATTTTTTAAATGTTTATTGTGTAGGAATTATCGTGGTTTTGTCCTTAATTTTTGGAGTACATGCTGAACGTGTTAGTAATGGGATTGCTGTTTTTTCCGGACTTGATAAAATTACGGGACGAACGACGCGTTTTGAGGTTCCTCTTGGTGAAGTTTACCAATATGGTGCTTTGCGGGTAACACCGCGTGCGTGTTATACAAGCTCCAAGGATGAGGCAACGCGGACGACAGGTTTTGTTGAGGTTGATGAGATTTCACTAGATAAAAAAGTGCGGCGTATTTTTACAGGCTGGATGTTTGCTGATAGTCCTGGCTTGAATGCTGTAGAGCATCCTATCTATGATGTGTGGTTAAAAGATTGCAAACAAAGTTCTCCAAAGCTTTCTTCTCAATAATCATTTTTCACAAATGAGAGATGACTCAAAGGCGTGTTTTATTCATTTCATCATTCTTTCTTAGCAGCTGAATGCAGTTTTGAGAGTAAGGGTGCTGGAATACTGAAAGGGAGAGAAGGCGTTCTTATTTTCACATTTTACAGGCAGGTTCTCTATTTTCTGTTTAGGATAGGTTTTTAAATTTTAACGACCGAATGCCAAACGATAAGGTATCATAAAAACACCATAAATCAGTGGAGGGGATTTTGTTTTATGGGTAGTGTTTTGTTTTTTTTGATCGAAAATGCGTCAAACAGATGAAGCATAAACAGCAGATTCTCTTTACAACAATGTCTCAGGTATTTGAATGATTCTCATTTAGATTGTTCATCGTGCAGAAGTTTTGAGAATCACATTTCAAATTAAAAATATTTTATACAAAATACAAGGATTCACGGTGAGATATGGGGGTAGGAGCGAGAACTGAATGGATATGAAGTTTAAACATGATCAAAACGGATAGATCGTTTGTGTGAAAAAACGTATCACTTCGATACAGACTATGAGATGTTATGCAATGAAAAATGCCAATAACCAATCTAAGAACACTTCATTTTTATTAGAGAAATCTAGGGAACCATTATTAAATGTTCCATTTATTATCGTTGTTTTGATAGCACTTTGTTCTTCTATCTATTTTATTCCGCAGTATTTTTTCTCCCATAAGCTCTATACTGCAAGCCTTGAATTTTTTTCATTTATACCAGGCGCCTTTAAGGCTAAGCCATTAGAGTTCTGTCATACTATTGTGAGTTATTCATTTATGCATAGTAGTTTGAAACATCTAGCTCTTAACATGGTTTGGCTTTTAATTTTCGGGTCCATTTTAGCAAGACATTTGGGTGATTTGCGTTTTATAATTTTTTGGATATTAACAGCAATTATTGCTGTATTGACTTATTTTATCTTTCATCAAGAGAGTGTGGTACCGCTTGTTGGGGCCTCGGGTGCTATATCGGGCATGATGGGTGCTGTGATACGTTACATTTTTTCTTTGAGAGATCTTGGTGCTACCATCCAAAATAAAAAGTTTTTAGGCCCTTTATTGCCTCTTAAAAAAGCTCTATACTCGAAGGAGGTACTTATTTCTATAGGTGTATGGTTAAGTATTGATTTTATGATTGGTCTTTCCTCTTTTTTCTTTGAAGGAGAGAGTGTTTCAATTGCGTGGGAGGCGCATATTGGTGGTTTTATTTCAGGCTTTTTTCTCATCGGTTTTTTTGATTTTTCGCAGAAAAAATGCAAAACTACGATCTAAGATATTTATGAGCCGCATAGAGTGCTATTGCTGCTGCATTTGAAACATTTAAGGATTTAATATTTCCCGGCATATCAAGACGTGTTAATGCGCAAACGGTTTCGCGTGTTTTTTTTCGCAAGCCTTTTCCTTCCGCCCCTAAAATAAGGGCAATTTTTGTTCCTGTGAAGGCTGTTTCTAGAGGATATTCTCCTTCTGAATCGAGTCCAAAACTGCTGAAACCGATTCGGTGCAGTTCTTGGAGTGCTTCCGCGAGGTTTCGTACGGTGATATAGTTAATCATCTCTAGGGCTCCAGAGGCAGCTTTAGCAAGAACTCCGCTTTCTTGGGGGGAGTGGCGACAAGTGGTAATAAGTGCTTCGGCTTTAAATGCAACGGCAGAGCGCATAATAGCACCAACATTATGGGGATCAGTAATTTGATCCATAACGATAACAAGATCGGTACTGGTTAGCTCAGACAATTGGCATGGTTGAAGAGGCTCCGTCTCGGCAACAACGCCTTGGTGAACTGCATCACTCCCAACCAGCGCATCGAGTTGTTTGGGGGAGCATAATGTAACAGGACAAGGCAAATCTGATTCGGAGATATTTAACCGTTTCAAGGCATTTTGTGTAACATGGAGTTCTCTAAAAATTCTTTTTGGGTTTTTTAGAGCGGCATAAACCGAATGGATACCATAAAGGCGGATTGTTCCCTTTTGCAAGGGTGCGGCTTCCTTTTTGAAGTATGTTGCAGATCGAGAAGGGAAGCCTTTTGCATCACGATATTGTCGACGCAAACGGGCATAATGAGCATTTTGTGATGTTTTATCTTTCATAGCTTTTTTTATAGCGTGTTAATGGCACAAATAGATAGAAAAAAGTTGTGGTTTAAAATTATTAGCGGGAAATTTGTACAGAATTATATTTATTCTGTTGACAGATGCGATAGTAATCGCCATAACCAGCCCGCAGCCATTAAATTGAATGGATCAAGATTTGGCTGTAGTGATGCCTCATCGCGCAACTCTGCCGATGTAATGGAGGGGTGCCCGAGTGGTTAAAGGGGGCGGACTGTAAATCCGTTGCGTATGCTACGTTGGTTCGAATCCAACCCCCTCCACCATTCATCGCAGGGAGAGTTCGTGTGTCGTGTGCGGGTATAGCTCAATGGTAGAGCAGCAGCCTTCCAAGCTGAATATGCGGGTTCGATTCCCGCTACCCGCTCCAGAGAGTTGTTAGTGCTTGGGTAAAAGATCACGATGGAGGAGTGTTTTTATCATCAGTTGGATGGAATTTTCTGTTTAAGAGTTCTAGTGGTTGAATTTGGTGCAGTGATTTCATTCAGTTTCAGGATCCTGTTTTTTGGGTGTTAAGCAACAAGAGAGAAACAAAGCAAGAGATTGA
>NZ_CALW02000065.1 GCF_000312565.1 Bartonella rattaustraliani AUST/NH4 | reverse complement strand
GTGAAATTTATGAAGAGAAAAGCCAAAAAGGCGGTCGCCCTACAAAACGCTATGAATGGCACCCCTTGGTGAAAAATCATAGGACCACACAATAGAAAAATCTCTTTTGAGAGTTTTTTAAGACAATCACACAAAGCTCTTTTTAATGATATTCTGTTCACTGCCCCTTTTTTCAAAGAAAATGACCAGAATTCTTCTTAAAAAGAGTTTTGTTGCTTTTGGAAGTGGGGGGTATGCTTATATTATTTTTTTTAAAGAGTAAGAAAAATAAAAAACATTATATTTCAATATGTTAGTATTTTGACAACACAACTTATATTAACGTTATAACCTATAAATACAATTAATAGAATATATACCAAGGGGTTTTGTCGTGATTTTGGTGTTTTTTTAGCATACGAAACCTATCGTTTTGAATGCATGGTAAAACACTTCAAAATATTCTTTTTGATATTTAAAGCATATCTTAAAGCCTCTCTTGATAGCTCCATAAAATGATGAATTCATAAAACGACTAGTAAATTTCACTCTTTTACTGTCTGTGACTATTTTTCATAAAATTTATTTTCAAACATTTTATGCGCTTGTTGGGTGTGTTTACTTCATTTTGTACTCGATATTTATCGTGAATCCTTTTATTTAATTTCATTATGATTCTTTTGATGACAATTGATCGACGTCATAAGGCAAATGGAGTTTTCTGTATAATGCTGCAATCTGATAAGTCTGATAATAAACCAATCTCTTTACGCTCTCTCTTACAATTCTGTCGTGAGGGTGCCACAAACCCTCGTGAACGAGGAACTCTTTTCGAAAACCTGGTCAAGACTTATTTGACGTGGGACCCCATTCAAAAGCAAGAATATGAGACCGTTCAGACCTATTGTGAATGGGCGAAAGAGCGTGGGGAAGATGGGCGTGATATTGGCATTGATCTAGTCGCTAAGATTCGTGATGAGGAAGGCTATGCGGCTATTCAGTGTAAATTCTATGAATCTTCTCACTGCATTAAAAAAGAAGATATTGATAGTTTTATCGCTGCCTCAGGCAAAGATCCATTCACCCGTCGACTTCTGGTTGACAGTACGGAAACCGATTGGAGTGAGAATGTTGATTTAACCTGCCAAGGGCAAAAAGTCCCCATTCAACGCATTAATCTCTTTGATTTGGAAAACAGCCAAATCGATTGGGGGGCTTATAAAGAACAAGGACAAGCCGTCCTTAAAGAGAAACCGAAAAAAAAGCTTTTAGATCATCAAAAAGAAGCGCTCAAAGCGGTTTGTGAAGGTTTAAAAGAAGCAGACCGTGGCAAGCTGATCATGGCTTGTGGAACGGGGAAAACCTTTACGAGTCTTAAGATAGCAGAACAGATAGCAGGGAAAGGCAAGCGTGTTTTGTTTCTGGTGCCTTCTCTCGCTCTTATGTCACAAACGATAAGAGAATGGACGACAGATGCAGAAGTGCCTTTACGTTCCTTTGCTGTGTGTTCTGATACACAAGTGGGCAAGCGTCGTAAAGTCCAAGATGATGCCATTGCCATGGATACATCAGATCTTGTCTTACCTGCGACAACAGATGCCAAAGAGCTTGCTAGTAAAGCCCATAAGACGTCGCCTGATGTTATGACAGTGATCTTTTCTACCTATCATTCCATTCAAGTGATTGCTGATGCACAAAAAGAGTATAATTTACCCGAATTTGATCTGATTATTTGTGATGAAGCCCATAGGACCACTGGAGTTGTGTTGGGAACAGACGACAGTGAATCTGAATTTGTTAAGGTTCATGACAATAGTATTATTCGAGGGAAAAAACGCCTTTACATGACAGCAACACCAAAGATCTTTACCGACAAGTTGAAGAAGAAGGCTGACGTATCTGATGCCGTTCTGGCGTCCATGGATGATGAAAAAATCTATGGGAAAAATCTTTACACGTATACTTTTTCAAAAGCTCTAAAAGATAAGCTTTTAACACCTTATAAAGTTATTGTCCTAGCTGTTGATGAAGCAATTATCAATGCAACGATTCAGAAGCGTCTTAAAGATAAAAATTCCGAGCTTATTCTTGATGATACAACCAAAATCATTGGCTGCTACAAAGCGCTTTCCCAAATAGAAAAGAAAGATGATGAGGATAACGACATAAAGCCTATGCGTCGTTCTCTGGCTTTTTGTAAAGATATCAATACGTCTCAACGAGTTAGCGAAATATTCAATGACGCTATTGATGAATATCATAAATTTGTTCCTGAAAGTAAGACATCTCTTATCTTTGATGTTAAGCACATTGATGGAAGATTTAGTGGTAAAGACCGTAATAAATTGCTTGATTGGCTTAAAGAAGATACAGATGAAAATAACTGTCGTATATTAACCAATGTCCGCTGTCTCTCTGAAGGAGTCGATGTCCCTGCTCTTGATGCGATACTGTTTTTACACCCGCGTAAAAGTCACGTAGATGTGATACAGGCGGTAGGACGTGTGATGCGCCGCGCAGAAGGTAAAACAACAGGCTATATTATTTTACCCGTTGGTATTCCCTTTAATATTCCACCACAAAAGGCTTTAGCAAACAATACAAAGTATGATGTCATCTGGCAAGTTCTCAATGCTTTACGTGCTCATGATGACAACTTTAAAAACAAAATGAAAGCCTTAGAGCTAGACCAAGATGTTCGTCACCTGTTTGAGATTGTAGGGGTAACTTTTGACCCTGCTTTACAAGCAATGACCGCAGTTGCTGACGAACTTTCTTTCCACGCAAAACCTGAAAGTGCTGGGCTTCATATTGGTTCAGTAGCGAGTGAGAATTCTCATAGGTATGGGGGACAAGAAGAATTCGATTTTTATTATATTGATGAATTATCGCGTGCTATTAAGCCCATCATTGTCAAAAAATGTGGAGAGCCCAATCAATGGGGAAATTGGGCTGGCAATGTTGCTGAGATTGCACAAAATCATATTATTCGTCTTAAAAGCATAGTCGCTGATAAAAAGAGTGAAGCTTATCGCGCCTTTCATGCCTTTCATAAAGAATTAAAGAACGGTTTAAATGACAGTATCGAGCAAGAGGATGCACTCGAAATGCTGGCGCAACATCTTGTGACACGTCCTATTTTTGAATCCTTGTTTGATGGAAATGAGTTTGTACGTAAAAACGCCATCTCACAAGCTATGGAAGAAATCTTAGCTGAACTTGATAAAATGAATATTAAAGACGAAGTCAAAGATCTTAAAAAATTTTATCAAAGTGTAAAGGATGATACAGAGGGTATTATTGAAACGCATGCAAAACAGAATCTTATTATCAAACTTTACGAAGATTTTTTTACCAAGGCATTCAAAAAAACAACAGATAAACTTGGGATTGTTTATACGCCTATTGAAATCGTTGATTTTATCTTACATTCCGTCAATGATGTTTTAGAGCAAGAATTTGGAAAAAGTTTAAGCACTCGAGGTGTTTCTATTCTTGACCCTTTCACTGGAACGGGAACCTTTATCACAAGGCTTTTACAATCTGGATTGATTAAGCAAGAAGATATGGAATATAAATTCCGTCATGATATCCATGCCAATGAGATTGTCTTGCTTGCCTATTACATAGCAGCGATTAATATTGAAACGACCTATCATAGTCTAATGAAAAGAGACTATATACCCTTTGAAGGGCTTTGTTTAACCGATACTTTTCTGATGTTAGAGGAAAAAGATTTTTTTACACGTTATTTGTTTGAAAATTCGGAACGATGTAAAAAACAGCAGGAAGCTGATATTCAAGTCATTGTTGGCAATCCTCCTTATTCCGTAGGGCAAAAAAATGCCAATGATAATAATCCGAATGTATCTTATGATACACTTAATGATAGCATTCGAGATACATATGCTGCTCAATCTAAATCAATGAATATGCGAGCACTTTACGATAGCTACATTCGTGCCATTCGTTGGGCAAGTAATCGCTTAAGTCAACAAGGAGGTATTGTAGCTTATGTCTCTGGTAATGGATGGATAGATAAAACATTTGCTGATGGTATGCGAAGATGCTTACAAAATGAGTATTCTGCTATTTATATCATTAATCTTCGTGGTGATATTCGAAAAAATATGAAATCAAAAGATATAGCAAAAGAAGGAGAAAATGTCTTTAAATCTGGTTGCATGAATGGAATAGCTATAACTCTTTTTGTACGTAATCCAGATAATAAACAGCTATGTAAGATTTACTATCATGATATTGGTAATAATCTTTCTACCAAAGAAAAATTAGAAAGATTAAATACATTGAGAAGTGTAAAAGCAATAGTGCAATCTAAAAAGTTTATTCAAATTAGCCCTAATGAGAACTATGATTGGATAAAGAAAAGAAGAGCAGATTTTGATCAATTTATTTCAATGGGAAATAAAAATATTTTAGCAGATGCTAAACTTTTTGAGATAATGTCACCTGGTGTATTATCAAATCGAGATGCTTGGGTTTACAATTTCTCATGTGAAAAATTAGATGCATCCATTCAAAAAACAATTGATTTTTTTAATATACAGAGGAGTCTCGTTGCTGAAAAGTCTTATGTACCTATGGAAAAGATTATTGATTATGATGCTACAAAAATTAGTTGGTCAAGAAGCCTTCGTTCTAAATTAAAGCAAAGAATAGATGCAAAATTTGAACCAAATCTAAAAGCTCTCGTTCTTTACCGCCCGTTTATAACAATGTGGCATTATACATCGCCATTTCTTAATGAAGTACTAGGACAAACACATAAATTTTTTAATCCAGATATTTCACATAATCTTGGTATTTGTGTTTCAGGTAGTGGTAGTAACTCAAGTTTTTCTTGTCTCATGACTAATAAACCCATTACCTATGATACATTAGAAAAAACAAGATGTTATCCGCTTATGTTTCATTGCGAAGAGAAGAAACATCATGACCATAGTTTATTTACTACAGGTGCAAAAAAGAAAGTTCGTGATGGTATTACAGATGCGGGTTTACAGAAGTTTCAGTCTACTTATCCTAATGAGACCATAACAAAAGAAGATATCTTCTATTATGTTTATGGAATTTTGCATTCGGAAGATTATCGTGCTCGTTATGCTCATAATTTATGTAAAGAATTGCCTCGTATCCCTTGTGTGAAAACTGCTGAAGATTTTTGGAAGTTTGTAACAGCAGGACGTGAACTGGGTCATTTGCATGTCAATTATGAAACTGTGGAACCTTATCCAGTGACCTTTAAAAAGGGTGATCCAACACTGACTGATATTTCTAATCTTGAAGAATTTTATCACGTTACAGAAATGGAATTCGAAAAAATTGAGAAAACAATAAAAAATGTGAAAATAAAAGAAAAAGATAAGTCTACTGTCATTTATAATAGCAATATCATCATGACAGATATTCCTCTTGACGCTTACAACTATATCGTAAATGGGAAACCTGCTCTTGAATGGGTTATGGGGCGTCAATGTGTAAAGACTGATAAAAAAAGTGGCATTGTTAATGATGCCAATTGTTATGCCG
>NZ_CALW02000066.1 GCF_000312565.1 Bartonella rattaustraliani AUST/NH4 | reverse complement strand
TGCCAATAAGCCCCCTAGCCCCGAAAACGATCCTATAATGGGTGCCAATGCCTCTACTTTGAACAGTCCCGTTGCCTCTTTCTTTTCTACACCTTGATAGTTAGAAGAAACATAAGACCCCCTTGCCCACAAACCAGCCTCTGCTGCTCTACGATTGGCAAGCCCTTTGAGTGGTTGCCCTCCTACCTTATTCCATTTCTGTAATTGTGCGGGCACTGACTCATAATCTCCTTTATTCAACTTTTTTAACAGGGTGGAATGACAAAAAGCCTTCGTTCCTACGTTATAACAAAACGACACGAGCGCTGCGAATTGTGGGTCTGTTAATGACACTGACATTATATTCTTTAGCTAAATAATCTGTTAAAAGCGCATTCGCTTGTACCGGCGGACCAGGCAGAATAACAAGCTTCGTCTTATCAGATTCTAAATAAAAGCCCGGTGCTGTTCCTCGTGGATTATCAAGCACCGTTGCCTCTTGCGGGAAAAAGGCTTGCCGGCAATTGGATTCATCTGGTTCAATTCCAAGTCTTTTTAAGCTTTCTTGTACAGCAGTCCACACGTCATCACGATAAAGCAGCGGTTGCTGAACAGCTATAGCAACAGCATCCCGTGTTACATCATCAGAAGTCGGTCCCAACCCACCACATATAACTAAAAGATCATCATAGCCTAAACAAGCTGTTATCGTTTCTATAATTTGCTTTAAAAGATCTGCGCAGACAAAATGTCGACGAATGTAAAAATTTTTTTTTCAATTGCTGGCTAATTGATTGTAAGTTCGTGTTGAGGTGTTGACCAGAAAGCAATTCGTCACCAATAGTAATAACCGATGCCGTATAAGTTTTATCAGTAAGGTTTATATTTTCGGAAACAGCTGCAGAGAATTCTTTAGTTATATTAACCCCGCCTAAATCATAAGTCAAAACTTTTTCAGAACGAATAACTTGATCAACTGTATACATAATCCTGCATGCTTCTTCCTTAAAATTCAAATAATCTAATAACAGGCTAACTGTATAAAACATAGCTGCGGGATTGGCTTTTTCTTTTCCAACGAGTCTAGGAGCACTACCATGAACCGGCTCAAAATAGGCTGTACCATCACCAATATTTGCGCTTGGCGCCAGTCCTAGCCCTCCCATAATACCAGCAACCAAATCTGATAAGATATCACCAAACATATTTTCTGCAACGATGACTCCAAAATGTTGTGTTTTTTTAACTAACCATAAAGCTACAGCATCTACATTATGAATTTCTGCTTCAATTGTTGGAAAGTCAGCGGCCACTTCATCAAAAATCTCTTTAGCAAATTGTCCACTTTCCCGCATGACATTCGGCTTATCAGCGAAAGTTACACGCCCTAATCCTTTTCTTTGAGCGTAAACAAAAGCAAGCCTAAATAAACGCTCTAATCCTAAACGAATTTGCAAGCGCACAGACCAAGCTGCTTCGGCTGGACCGTATTTTTCAAGATTAGGATGCCTTAGCCAAGACTTAACTCCATCCGAGACACCTCTAAAATCTAATCCAGCATACAGACCTTCCGTATTCTCCCGAATAACACATCCATTAAAAGATGCTGTTGAGCCCGCTATATATCGAAAGGGACGTATATTCGCATAAAGGCTAAGTTTCTGTCGCAATTGAATTACAGGAGACACATAAGTTAAATTCTGACTTTGCAAGTGAGAGGCAAGCTCTCGTTGCGCGGCCTCTTTGCCCTTACTTGTTATAGCCCCAAGCAAGATGGCATCGCTCTTTTTAATTTTTTCCCACGTGACTGGTGGAATAGGATCTCCGTTGCTCTTCCAACACTCCCAACCGACCTCTCCATAGCTTAATTCCAAAGGCAAATTAAACTGTTCTAAAACTGGAATTACAGTATCACAAACTTCAGGTCCTATACCATCACCTGGCAACACAAGGATTTTCTTTTTCATAAGGTTTTCACCCAAGAATCTATAATTTTTGTCGTTGTTAACGGATTATCATCCCACGGACGCATTCCTGCCGCCTCCACCACTCGGCATTCATGCCCGTCCTTGCCACTATTCACTTGATTACTTATGGTCGCCAATTGAGATTCTTTACCTATGATAGACAGAAACTTTCCTGCAAAATGACAGAGGTAATCCCTCGCGTCCAATTGGAGTAGAAGCTCGAACCCCCGCATCATCCGCGCTATAGCTTCTATCTTGCTTTCCTCACAAATTTGAATTGCAGCTCGTTTCGATGGCATACCCAAGGGTTGCACATATTGATACAAGAGCTCCAAGGCTTGTTCTAATGCATTTTGATTTAATAAATTAAGCAAAGCTTCCAGGTACCTTTTTAACCTAGTATCAACATACCCAGGACCACTAATGGACAGAACCGCTTGGACATTATTTAACCGAGGAGCCAATACTTGTGCAAGCGATCCCCCCAGAGCAAATCCAATTAATAAGAAGGGAAAACAAAAACTTTTATTTATTTTTTCTGCCAGTAAAATTAAATTATTTTCCTTCGTAACATCTTTAATTATAGAAGTCGTATCTAAGATATCAATTTTAACGCCCTTTTCTATCAGTATACTTTGTAAATCTCGACAAAAATCTCCATGATCCCATAACGGCATAACCGGTGCCAATATTACAGCATTTTTTATCATAAAACACTTCGATCCAGGAAGCTGCCAACTGCCGCAAACACAGCTTTAATACCTCTTGAACTATGCTCTTTCAGCCCACTTTTATAACTCACATTCAGATTGTGCATAGCTAAAATCATATCCATAGGATCTCGCTGCATTATATCGTAAAAATCCTGCGTTTCTAATAATTGTGCTTGATGCAAAACCAGCGCTAAGTCATAGCGATTTGTTTTTGCAACTAAATTTAAATAAGATAGCCACATTTCAAGAGAAAGATTACCCGCCCCCTTCCCCATCCCAAACAAAGCACTGTCAATAACCGTAGCGCCAGCTTTTATAGCAGCTATACTATTACTCATAGCGAGACCAAGATTATCATGCGCGTGAAACCCCAACGTTAAGGGCGTTCTTGCTTTTAAATTTTTCATCACTTCTTCTAAACAATGCGGCAAAATGTTACCACTGGAATCAGCCAAACAAAAAATGTTAGCACCATGTAACTCTGCCTGCTCTGCCATTTTATACAGATCATCCGAGCCAACCTCACTTGCACGCGTAACGTTTAAACTAACTTGAAGCCCTAACCCAGAAGCATAACGACACAGATCATACGTAGCCTTTGGATTCTTTTTATTGATGCATAATCTTAACATAGATATACCCAATCTATGTATAATCTCAACGTCTTCCTCGGCAATATTATGAGGATGAGCAATGACAACTAATTTGCCGTCTGGAACAGCGTCGCACAATGTCTTTACATAATCATCCATACATAAACCGGTTCTCCCTATATTTTCGATTAGCTGAAAAAACCCGTTTCGATACCCAATTTCTATATACTCAACGCCCGCCTGTACCATTCATGCAATATGCTCGACAGCATAAGTTTCTGAAAAAGAAAAATTATTCTGATATCCGCCATCCCGCAAAGTGACGTCTATATTTTTTACCGAATATACATCATGAAACATACCTGTCTCGCAATTTAATATAAATAATAAACCCTACAATACATAATAATGCTAACAACATGGCAAACACACAAGGATCATGCCCTGAGATTCGCCCTAGCAAAGCAGCACTGATAGCTGCGTTCCCCAACTGGACTGCCCTCATCAGTCCAGAAGCAGCCCCCGCAGCTTGCGGGTGCGACGCAATAGCAAATGCCGTACCCAGCGGCAAAAGAAAACCATTACCAAATGTAAGCATGGACATAGAAACCAAACTCGTCACCAAAGGCCAGGCACTAAAATAAAGTTGCGCAAAAAACAAACATCCAGCAGCCATAAAAAATAAAATATCCAAGTCGCACTGCTTTTTCTAATGAGATTACTTTCGTTAGACGTTTTGCAGCGAGATTACCAAGCACATAACTTAACGAAACACCTGTATAACTATATCCAAGATTTTTTTCTTCCAAACCTAATTGCGTCAAGAAAAAAGGAGATTCTGAAATATATCCAAAATAAGCCGCGTATGCAACACAAGGAACAGAAGAATAAAAAAGAAATTTTTTATTCTTCAATACACTATATAAATTCTGAACCATCGTCTTAACCCGAAAGGGCGTGCGCCGCTCCTGTGGCAAGCTCTCTTCAAAAAAGAACAAACATAAAAATAAGGTTACAACGATAAAAACGGCAAGGAAAATAAAACTAGATCGCCAACTAAAATACTTTAATAAAACCCCACCAATTAAAGGAGCAATAGCAGGCGATGTACCCACAAGGGGAAGACCCGCAGATAAAGCCGAGCAGCGGCATCTTTATCAAGCAAATCACTTACAATAGCACGACTCAGCACTATTCCAGAACAAGCACCAACCCCCTGCACAAATCGCAACCACAACAAGGACTGAAAATGCGCTGTATATATAATAGCCACAGTGGCAAACAGCCAAACCACCAGACCGAAAAGCAAAGTTTTTTTCCTACCTAAGCTATCACTTATTGGACCATAAATAAGCTGACCAACCGCAATAGCAATTAAAAAAACAGCGATGACATTTTGGATAGCAGATTCATCAACCTGATAATAAACACCCATAGGACGCAAAGCAGGCAAAAAAATATCCGTTGAGATCAACCCGCCAACAGATAAGCACGCGATAAAAACCACAAACAAAAATCGTATTTTTTGTTCAAACATATTCCCCTCTCATAATCAAGCGATTCTAAATCCAACTTAGTATCCGTAGTATTATTGCAAGCTGAAAAACATTCTTGTTACCAAGCTTAAGCACAAACGAACGCCTATACAATGTATCCACAGCAAGATTCTGCGTAAACATTCCCAAAATCATCCTAATTTAATATACACCTTTCTCCCGCAACCCGTAACATCTGACTATCGTATATACATGACATAATATCAGCACAAGACCATATGCCAAATAAAACAACAAAATTTCAAATTTTTCCTACAACCTTATAGATACGTTCAACGTTTTTTAATTCTAGCGCGCCGCTCACGAGGCCAAATTTTTCTTGCAATTCTTGCACTCATGAGGCAAGGCGCGCCTTATCACAGATCAGCAACAGATTTTTTGCTCCTCAAGCGCGGCCTGCAGCAAAACAAGACCAGCTGAAATGCGTTTCCCCAATCTTTCTTCATCGGCAAGAAGAACGCCTTCCCCATAGGGGTTCCTATGGGCAAAAAGCGCCGCGGCAATTTAATGAGGGTGCAGGTCAATATCTGCATGCATCAAGGCCGCTAGATAAGCCTTTGAATCTGGCATTGATTGATGAGCGCGCAATAAAGCTGCTTTATAACGCACTTGATAAAGGTGATTTACCCCAAATGTAGAGCCTCCCGCAATACTCTTAAATTCATTATGAGGCGTTATAAAAAAGTCAAACATTAAATAGAATATAAGTCGCCTTCTGCTTGTCGGCGAATAACAAGTCCTTTAAGTTTACGACCACCAGCAAAGACCCAACGCAGAAATTGTTCGGGAGCTTCATTATGTTCGCCGCGGTTAATTTTGCGCCGTAACGTTGAGCTTTGCAGTGCGCCGCTGCCTAAATTATAAGTAAAAGACACAAGCGCATCAAACTGATTAGACGTCAAAGGCACTTTGATCAACCGCAAGACCGCGCACTCTGCAACCACGGCATCTTGGCGCAACAGCTCAATGGCGCGCTCCTCATCAATGCCCGCTGGAAACGCCTCATCATCTTTTACGACATGGTCATAGCCAATCGTTGGATAGCCCGCCGGGCAAATATAAATAGTTGGCGAGAAACCCTCAAACTGCTTAATCAAGTTTAGTCCCTTATCGCTAACGGCGCGACGTTTAGTTGCCCTGTTCGGGCGCTCAAAGTGCGTGATATGCCGCATGATATGCTTCCCTTGGTTTACAATAATCAGTGTGGTTGTTTAGACCCAGAATTACCTAGGCGGGTGTAATGCCCGCCTAAATTAAGTGTTTTATTCGTTGATTAAGGCGCCCATCACTCTCAAGCGCTTATGACCGTTTTCAAAAGTCCCAACCCAGTAGTAGTCGTCTGCCTCTAGGTTATCCTTGTGCTCCA
This sequence comes from Bartonella rattaustraliani AUST/NH4, assembly GCF_000312565.1. Classification (GTDB taxonomy): domain Bacteria; phylum Pseudomonadota; class Alphaproteobacteria; order Rhizobiales; family Rhizobiaceae; genus Bartonella; species Bartonella rattaustraliani. Next base: position 5,311 of record NZ_CALW02000066.1, on the reverse strand, counting down.
TCATCAGCGTAAATTGGTCAATGCCGTTTTGCTCGGTAGTGGCGTAGTCCTCAAGGGCGTACCAAGATTTGCTTGCTAGCGTGGTTGCCATTGAGCGCATCGTGTATTCAAATGCACCAACCAAAGCCTCTCTTTCAAGCGCGGTGCAATTTTCATTTTTAACGTCGATAATTTCTGCAATTACAAATCTTTTGCTTTTTTTAAATCGTTTACCCATCGTCTAACTCCTTGTTTTTTAATGGTTTTTACAATTACAATAATGCTTCCTTTCCAACGCTTATCAAGTCAATCAGATTATATTTTTCAGTATTTTAGTCGCATTTTTGCCAAGGCTCGCTGCCCAAACCAAAACGACATCACCGCCGCAAATAAGGCTTGTGTTTCACCATCCCACACCGTAATCAGCCCCGTGGTAAAATCATAGCCTTCATTCATGATACGCAATAAAACCACTGTTTTAACCGTGGCAAAAAGGATAAAAAAGGCATAGGTGATAATCGGCCGCACCGACGCACCCAAAGCCTCGACCCATTTCACGCCGCTGGGCCTATTGGCATAAAGCGCTCTGGCCTCATTCATATCCGCTTGCACTTCTATTTCTGACAAGCGTTGGTTATGGCCTTGCCGTTGTTATTCCATTTGCAATTGTAAAATAGCCAATTCATGTTTGCGATCCTCCTTGTCACGCCATATTTTAAGCAAATCAGGAAAAGCGGAAGATAAAAAGCCTAAAAGGCTGCCCAATAATGTCAGCATAATATTCTCCTCTATTTATGGGTAAAAAGGCCAAGTTTAGCGGTAATACCGGCCACTAAGAGCGCCAGCACGCCAATCGTTACCCAACGCACCACGGTTTGCAGAAAAGTGCGCTGCATGATTTTGATTGAGCCGGCCAAATCGCGCAGGGTGCGGATATCATTCGCGGCCTCAAGATCGGCTAAGCCCACTTCTAAAAGCGCTTTTCTGGCCCCCCGACAGGCGGCTTGCTCCAGCAGAGACTCAAATTCGCTACGTGGCAGGCACACCATATCGTGCTGCCGCTGCTGGTTATCAGCGGTCATAAGTATTCTCCATGTTTTAAAGATTATTGGTCAGCGCTATGGACGCGTTGGCTTTCAACGACAGCGCTGATTTCAACAAGATTACCGCGCGGACGCACAGCGGTTACGCGTGCAAGCGTGCTCCATTTTCGCCCGCACCAAAAGCAATATGCGTGCGCTCTTGGCTCTCACCCGTATAGGGCTCAAAATCGAGCTCTTCTTGCAAAACAACTTGATTGGAAGCTTCGCCGGGCTCTACACGCCACGACCCCGAGACACTGCCATCATATTTGCGCAGGCTGATAAAATGATCACCAAGCAGGCTATCCCAAGTCAATGGCTCTGATAAAGTCAGCACATTGTCATCAATTGCAATGATTTCCCCGCCTTGGCCCCAACTTGGCATATCATGGGCTATAGCAATCAAGTCCCCATAAGTGGGAATAAACCCTTCTAGCTCGGTTTGGAAACTCACCAAACGCCGGCGATAGCGATTGGCAGCAGTCATATATTTACCTTCGCGAATGGCCTGTTCTTTCTCGGTGCAACCAAATAAGCGCACCCGCGCTGGGTGATCACTCACATCATCAGACAAGCTTACTGTTTCTTCGGCAACCTTCCATGTTTGGTTGGAAAAATATTCAACGGTAACGCTGTCCGCAGTATCATCACTGGCCAACAGATATTGGATTTTAAGGCTGTTTTTGACGATATTACGCGGGCTAAACAAAACCACGGGCAAAACACGCTTCTCATCACGAACAAAGCGCACACAGCCGCCCTGCATAAAACTCACCGCGCGCGTACCAAACATCATCAAGTATTTTTAATTGCGTCAGATCAATGCGACTATCTTCCAATTTGCCGCCATAGGAGCTGCGCGCAATATCCGCAAGCGCCCATGTGATAGAACGCGTTTTTTGCGGCGCGGACCAGCCTGTCACCTCATCCCAAATAGGCAATTTGCGCGTTACAATACAATTGATCATCCTTGAGGCCCGTTGCGATAAATTATCCGTTGCGCGCATCAACAAGGCATTGATTTATAATAATAATTCACTGTTTTGTATGTTGAATGAGAGTCTCGAATAACGTAAGATTCTCTCATTCCAAAGCTGCTTATGTTGAATCAATCAAAACCACTCACTTGCACCTCACAAGTGGGATGAATGTGTGGATAAAATTTATATAAGAAAGGACTAAAAATGGCTCTTATGAATCGTCTTAATGCAAGGGCTGTCGCAACATTGGGGGCTGGTAAATATAATGATGGTGCCGGCTTGTTACTTCATAAGCGTGAAGATGGTGGTGCTCAATGGATTTACCGTTATACTATTCACGGGCGCCGTCGTGAAATGGGTTTAGGGGCTCTAAGACATGTCTCTTTAAAACAAGCTCGTGAACATGCAACACGGTGGCGTTCTGTTTTACATGAGGGTCGTGACCCCATTAAAGAACGTGAAAAACAAAAACGTGAGGCAATGCGTAATCTTCATTATCTTAAAGACATTGCTTTAGAGACTTTTGAAAGCCGTAAAGCCGAATTAAAAAATGATGGGAAAAATGGGGACTGGTTGGCACCTTTGCGTCTTTACATTCTTCCTAAATTAGGCTGCCTTCCCATTTCAGAAATTACCCAAACAGAGATACGCAATACCCTTGCCCCCATATGGCATACAAAAGCAAAAACAGCAGAGAGAGCACTCATTCGTCTTAATCTTTGTCTCAAACATGCGGCTGCATTGGGATTAGATGTTGATTTACAAGCCACAGAGAAAGCACGCGCCCTCTTAGGAAAACAACGCCACAAAGTGACTAATAGACCTGCAATGGATTGGAAAGATGTGCCGGCTTTTTACCAAACGCTTTGTCAAGCAACAACCATGACGCAACTGGCTTTGCGTTTACTTATTCTGACAGGTGTTCGTAGCAATCCTTTGCGTCATATTCATGAAGATCAGATTGAAGGGGATATATGGACTATTCCTGCTGAAAATATGAAAGGACGACGGGATGCGACAACAGAGTTTCGCGTCCCTTTATCATCAGAAGCATTAGAAATTTTGAAACAAGCGCGCCTGCTCTCTCGTAATGATTTCTTTTTTTCTGCAACCGGTCGCGGTCCTCTTGCTGAACGCTGTATGTCGCAATATATGTACAAGACTGGGATGAGTGCCTGCCCCCATGGTTTTCGCTCTAGTTTACGCAATTGGCTCGCTGAAACAACCGATGCCCCCTATGAAGTCGCTGAAACAATTCTAAGTCATACGGTAGGTGGTAAAGTAGAGCGTGCCTATCGTCGTACAGACTATCTAGAACAGCGCCGTGTTTATATGGATAAATGGGCAGCTTATGTCACGGGTCAAACTTAAGAGATGGGGTGTAATACCCCATAATCTGTGGATAACTTTCTCTCTCTCTTTTCTCATATTGTGTCATTAAGAATCATCAAGATTCAATTTTAAAAATACATGATAAAAGACTGTTTTTTATAGATAATATTACTTTTCAATCCTGCAGAAATATGGTTAATAAGTGGTTATGATTTGTTTGCAATTTGTGTTTTGAAAGGATTTTTAAATGACCGAAAATGATACTCTTCTCACAGACCGTGAAAGTGCAAAATTGCTCCATATGAGCGTTTCAACATTCCGGCGTCATGTGACAAACGGTGTTTTACCAAAACCCTTAAAGTTTGGTTTTTTGTCGCGTTGGTTACAATCTGATCTTCACGGTGTGATTGAGAAAGCAAAAAACAACCGTAGCAATCATGCTGCATAAAAGAAAACCTTGTCACGTAAGGACGGACAAGGCTCTTCATTACTTATCGAGTTATGAATAGCAAAATCCATCCTGTGACGCAAGATCATAGGATAAAAAATGTATTCTTATACACATGCTGCGGGCATATCACATGCCCTACCCATGATGATAGATTTCCTCGTTTATCTTTTACCCATGGTTTGATGGCGGTGCTGTGCATTTATGCCAAGCCAATGATTGGCTCCTGATTTACGCAAAACCAAAGCCCGTCTGACAATCACAATGGACGGTGATGAGGCTGGTCGTAAAGCAGGTTATGCCCTGGCTACCCGTGCGCATGGATAAGGTTTTGATGTCTTTAATGAAGCAAGCCCCTAAAGGGCTGACTTTTACCATTTTTCTCTTTTTTAAAAGGTCTATTACTATGTTATACGATAATAAAACTTTAGATAATCAAGATAATAAAACTCTCAATAATAATGCTCTCGTGAATGAAAACGATAATGCCTCTTTACACAACAATGCTTGTTTAGAAGCCATTCCCTATGAAAAAGCATTGCAACAAAGTGGTTGGGGAGAATTACAGCCAATCAAGGCTACTCTTTTACCAGTAGAGCCTTTTGACCCTACGCAAGTTCCTTTAAGCTTAGGAAGCTATATTTCTGACGTTTCAGATCGTCAACAATCCCCTATCGATTTTGTTTCCGTTGCTACTCTCTGTGCTTTAGCTGCTGTGATTGGCAATGGCGTTCGTATTGCTCCAAAACAGCATGATGATTGGAAAATTGTGCCTAATCTGTGGGGTGCCATTGTTGGTGAATCCTCGATTATGAAAACACCTGCTATGAAAGCGGCTTTGAAACCTCTCTATAGCTTTCAAAAAGAATGGTACAAAGAATGGAGGAAAAAGAAAAAACAACAAAGAATTGAAGAAAAGCTTGAGGAATTAAGCAAACAAGAAAAGGAAAACCAAGCCAAGAAAGCGCTCAAAAAGAGTGATACTGAAACAGCACGGGCTCTTTTGTCTGAAATCCTCTCTAAAGACAATGCAGATGATGATTGCCTCCCTCGTTTTATTGTCAATGATGTCACGCTAGAAAAGCTTGGGGAATTGTTAAGGGAAAATCCACGTGGATTATTGATGATGCGTGATGAGTTTACGGGTTTTCTAGCCAATATGGAAAGAACGGAGTTTCAATCAGAACGGGCGTTTTATTTAGAAGCCTTTAATGGAGATGGGCAATTTACCTATGATCGTATAGGGCGTGGAACAATTTACATTCCCAATGTCACTCTCTCAATGATTGGAGGCATTCAACCCTCACGAATTACCCCTATCATTCAAGCAATGCACTGTGGAAAAAACAATGATGGTCTCATTCAACGTTTTCAAATGCTGGTGTGGCCTGATGTCAATCAAGATTGGAAATTAGTTGATAGAGCTCCCAATCAGAAAGCACGGCAAGGCTATGAAGCAATGTTTCGTTCTTTTCTGGATAAACCCTTGG
>NZ_CALW02000067.1 GCF_000312565.1 Bartonella rattaustraliani AUST/NH4 | reverse complement strand
TCTTAAGCATTTTTGGTAAATCTTTTGGTCCAACAACAACAATGAGAACAAGTAAGATCACGAGAAACTCTGGTCCATCAATCCCAAACATCACTTATACTCAACTTCCTCATAAGGATAATGTAAAATTTATGATTGCATTTTTATTATTTTACACGCTTTTTTTAGCAACAGACGTTTTACTTCTTTTAGAGGAAGAAGTGCTTTTGTTGCGCGCTGGCGCACGCTTTACCGATAATGGCTGAGATTGTTGCAGTTTAACATCAATTGTATGAGAAGCATCAACCATTTCAAGATTACCCTCGAGACCATCTTCTTCCTCCTTCAGATTCTTTTTGAAAGCTTTAATTCCCTTAGCAACATCGCCCATCAATTCAGAAACCTTGCCACGCCCGAAAAGCACAAGGATAATCAGCAAAATTACAATCAAATGCGTTGGTGAAAAAATATTACCCATCATTCTCTCTCTGCGTTTAAATTGAATTGCATTTACTTATACGCATTAATGTATTGATTTTCAAATCATCGGAAATACAAATGAGATTTAAAATCTTCAATAAACTCGATTGGTACTTTCGTTCATTTGTTGCGTTTTCTATTTTTCCTCTTTTGGAATAAAACTCAAAAAATTTTCATAAAATAAATAATACATGCTCCCATTACAACCTTTTTTCTCACACTCTATGTCCTAACAAAAAATTTAAAGCCTTAGCCTTTGTTCATACAAACGGTGTAAAGATAAAAATAGATTAAAGCTGTGACATCAATATTTGTCTCAATATATTTGTGCTTTTTAACTGTTTGATTTTTACAAGAAGCTTTTTGTTGATACAAAGCAAATATTTTGTGCTAGTGAAATATTTAATGAAACCATATATATCATAGAATTGATCCATGAACTATCGGCATATTTATCATGCTGGCAATTTTGCCGATGTTTTTAAACATATTATTGTGACCCGTATTGTAGAATATCTAAAACGCAAAGAAAAAGCTTTTCGCGTTATAGATACACATGCTGGCATTGGCATTTATGACCTCTCTTCTGCAGAAGCACAAAAAACAGGAGAATGGTACGAAGGTGTTCAACGCCTTCTTTCAGCGCCACTCCCAGAAAATTTAAAAACACTTCTTCAACCATGGTACGATATCATTGATACATTCAATAAAGGGAAAAAAGAAGTCCTATTCTACCCTGGATCTCCCGTTCTTATTCGTCAATTATTACGTAAACAAGATCGGTTAACCGCCATTGAGTTACACGATAAAGATTATCATATTTTAGCAAAAAATTTTGCCGGTGATTATCAAACAAAAATCCTACATTTGGATGGCTGGCTCTCTTTAAATGCGCATTTGCCACCAAAAGAAAAACGCGGTTTGATTCTTGTTGATCCTCCTTTTGAGAAACCCGGCGAATTTTCGCGTCTTGTTGAGGGACTGATGAAAGCATATCGCCGTTTTTCTGGAGGAATCTATGCTTTATGGTATCCTATTAAATATGATGAAGATATTCAAACTTTTCTTCACGCACTTCATCAAACAAAAATTCCCAAAATTTTGCAACTTGAAATGCGTGTTCGAAAAAACGCAATCTTCCCGACAATGCATGGAAGTGGTATGATCGTTATCAATCCTCCCTATCTTCTTGAAGAAGAAATCAAAACACTAAGCCCTTTTCTTCTTGCACGCCTTGGACAAGATAAAAATGCACAAATAACCCATAAATGGCTTCAAAAAGAGCATTTATGACATGAAATGTTTCGCTTTAAATGAAAATCATTTTTCATAGAAAGAAAAAATATTAAGCAACTTAAAATTAACAAGTAGGAACCACCATTATATTCACCAGCTCATGGTATATTTACCAACTTATAGTATATTTACTCGCCCCATGAAATTGCGATACCCCTCGCATGAAAGCGGTTCTTGAGAGCTATGTCTCCTTTCTTCTATCATTTTTTCCCATATGCCAACCCCGCTTATGGTGCACAAGCCAAGTAAATAAAATTGATTCAACATAAAGAGATTTGAAATAAGAGGAGCATACAATATTCGGAGTTGTAATTCAAAGTGAATGACGAAAAATTATCATTTTAGATCAATGTATTTACCAAAAAAGAAGCAAGTTTCATTTTTGTTAAAAAAATTCCCATACTTGCGTCGATTGCAAACGAATATTCTCAGGATTACCACCTGATATTTTCATTTCCCATTGATAATGGCCATATCAAAAAATTTAAAATAATAATCGTTGTTTAAGGATCACAATAGCATCACTTCTTTGCTGTTTTAAGAGAATATCAGTCCTAACGCATATCATAATGAGAGGCATAGATTCGATTTTTTTCTTATAAAACCTATTTTAATGCTATCTTTATCACCCTTACTTTATCATTCTCATCATCAAGAGATAAAGTGAGAAAATGGATAAATGTTTTGAGCGAGACTTTCATTATGCTCTTTGTAAAAAGTCATTACTCCATAACTGCGTGGCATTGTAATTTATATTTATAGAAAAAATAACCATAAATACATAAATGATAATACTTGATAAAAAGAGTATCTTGTATGAAAAAATAAATATGTTCGGATAACCTCAATGATCCTGAAAAACAACACAGATGATCCCCAGAATGAACGAGAAAAACTCTCTTTTCTCTCTCATATTACATGGGATAATGCCTCTCAAGAAAATCATAGAAGTCCATTCAAAGGGACTAAACTCATACAAGAGTTTGTTAAATATCTTCCGCATAAGCCAGGGGTTTATCGGATGATTGATGAGAGTGGTGATATTCTCTATGTTGGGAAAGCACGTAATCTGAAAAAACGAGTCGCAAACTATACCCGTGAACAAGGACACAATAACCGTATTACCCGCATGATTCGTACAACATCTCATATGGAGTTTGTTGTTACCCACACGGAAACAGAAGCGCTCCTTTTAGAAGCTAATCTCATCAAAAGATTACATCCACGTTTTAATGTGCTGCTGCGTGATGATAAAAGCTTTCCCTATATCATTATCACGCGTGATCATCGCGCACCTGCCCTTTACAAACACCGCGGAGCCAGAACAAGAAAAGCCCATTATTTTGGTCCTTTTGCTTCTTCAGCTGCAGTAACCCAAACAATTCATGTTTTACAACGTGCCTTTTTATTGCGAACCTGTACTGATTCAGTGTTTGAAAACCGTACGCGCCCCTGCCTACTTTATCAAATTAAACGCTGTTCTGCACCCTGTACGAATGAAATTAGGGAGGATGCTTATGAAGAGTTGGTGAAAGAAGCAAAAGCTTTTCTTTCAGGAAAAAGCCAATCTGTTAAAAATGATATGGTTCACGCTATGCGTCAAGCTGCAGAAAACCTTGATTTTGAACAAGCTGCAGCCTATCGTGACCGCTTATCGGCTCTCTCTCATATACAAAGCCATCAAGGCGTTAACCCTCAAACAATAAAAGAAGCAGATGTTTTTGCAATTGCACAGCAAGGAGGAATGACCTGTATTCAAGTCTTCTTTTTCCGCATGGGACAAAATTGGGGAAACCGATCTTATTTTCCTAAAGCCGATTCCTCTTTTTCTCGTAGCGAAATTTTAGCAAGTTTTCTTGCCCAATTCTATGATGATAAGCCACTGCCAAAACTTATCCTTTTATCTGAAAAAATCGAAGAACAAACTCTTCTTACCGAAGCATTCAATCTAAAAGCAAATCGTAAAATATCTCTCTCTTTGCCTCAAAAAGGCGAACGCAAAACTCTTGTTAATCACGCCTATATCAATGCTCATGAAGCACTTGGGCGCAAACTTTCTGAAACAGAAACACATACAAAATTACTCCAAAAGCTTGCCCAAGTATTTCAATTGCCTGGCACCCCACGACGTATAGAAGTTTATGATAATTCCCATATTATGGGAACAAATGCAGTCGGTGCGATGATTGTAGCAGGACAAAAAGGGTTTGTAAAAAACCAATATCGCAAATTCAATATCCGTTCGACTGAGATAACACCTGGTGATGATTTTGGTATGATGAAAGAGGTCATTAAACGAAGATTTTCACGTCTTCTCAAAGAACATGATCTGCCCCATGAAAATAACAACACAAAAAGTAAAGACGATAATATTTTTCCTGTCTGGCCTGACCTTATACTCATCGATGGTGGCGAGGGACAAGTAAAGAGTGTGCAGACAATATTATCGGAATTTAAATTAGACACTCTTATCACAGTCATTGGAATAGCCAAAGGTGCTGACCGTAACGCAGGACGAGAACGCTTTTTTATAAAAGGCAAAACACCCTTTACACTTCCTCCACGTGATCCTACACTGTATTTTTTGCAGCGTCTACGTGATGAAGCACATCGTTTTGCTATTGGAACGCACAGAACAAAACGAAAAAAAGCAACATTTAAAAATCCACTTGATGAAATTGAAGATATTGGTCCGACAAGAAAGCGTGCATTACTGCATCATTTTGGAAGTGCTAAAGCCGTTTCTAGCGCTTCACGCGAAGATTTAACAAAAGTTGCAGGAATTTCTGATACAATCGCACAAAAAATTCATAACTATTTTAATGAAAAATAAACTTGTTTCATAAAGTTTGCCTTGTTACCTTTACGATATAAATCGTTTTTTAAAGAATTGAAAATGGCTCTATGAAAAATCATACTTTTTCTTTCCCTAATATTTTGACTTATGCACGTATTATCGCAGTGCCAATGGTTGTTGCATGCTTTTTTCTAGAAGGAAGATTGCAATCAAGCGATATCGCACGTTGGGTTGCTGTTTCCATTTTTATTGTTGCCTCTATTACTGATTTTCTTGATGGATATCTTGCGCGTATTTGGAAACAAACATCCAATATTGGTCGTATGTTAGACCCAATCGCAGATAAACTTCTTGTCTCCGCCTGTTTATTACTGCTTGCCGCAGATAGTACGATCGCTGGTTGGACATTATGGGCGGCCATTATTATTCTTTGCCGAGAAATTCTTGTATCGGGATTACGTGAATATTTAGCTGAACTGAAAGTCAGTGTTCCTGTCTCTCGTCTTGCAAAGTGGAAAACTTTTGTACAAATGGTAGCCATTGTCTTTCTCTTAGCAGGACAAGCTGGTCATAAAATCTTCCCTTACACACTGGAGTTTGGTATCGCTATGCTGTGGATTTCTGCTCTTCTCACCTTATGGACAGGGTGGGACTATTTTCGTGCAGGCTTAAAGCACGTTATCACATAAAAAACTGTGAGCCTAAGCTTTTCAAAGAAATCTCTCATCCCATAAAAGGATCCCAAAACAATATGTTTTGGGATCCTTTATTTATATGCTTTTTAACCAACAATTTCTGCTTCGGAAAACCAAAAAGCAATTTCCTCTTTAGCAGTTTCCGCACTATCTGAACCATGAACAGAGTTTTCACCAATCGACAAAGCATGAACTTTACGAATTGTCCCTGCCTGTGCATCCGCAGGATTGGTAGCCCCCATCACTTCACGATTTTTAGCGATTGCATTTTCACCCTCTAAAACCTGAACAACTGTTGGACCAGAAGACATAAACTCAACGAGCTCGCCAAAAAATGGACGCTCTCTATGAACTTCATAAAATCTTTCAGCTTCACGCTGACTCATCCACACGCGTTTAGAGGCAACAATACGCAGCCCTACATCCTCAAGCATTTTTGTAATTTCTCCCGTCAAATTACGACGTGTTGCATCTGGTTTAATCATCGAAAAAGTACGCTCTACAGCCATTTAACCACCTTTATTAATTTGTAATCATTCTCTGGCTGTTCTATAGCGAGCAAGAAACCTTTTGCCAAGGAATTGTCAAAAAAAATTGCACTCACTTTCAAAAAGTTCTATTGGCTTTTACAAAGTTGCATTGGTTCGTGCAAATTTCAGTAAAGAATAGAAATGCTCGTAGAACTTGATTTCTTTATCATAACAATAAATTGATTTATAATCATCATTTATTATTTTCATATTAAATGAGAAACCTGAAATTGTAAGATTCTTGATTTCAAACCTATCTCTGTTAAAGTAAACAAAACTTTTTGTCTGCACATTACAAGCGCGATTGGCGTGGAGGAAAAATGACTTAAGAAAAAACTAAAAACTCTTTATTAGAAACTGTTTAAATGCAAAGACTGCCACAACACCATGCGTAAGCAACTATTATAATGGTATTGACTTATGTCTTTATAAAAAGCCAGTACGCCTTTCCAATCCATTGCAGGTATACTAGTGATTTTATAGCGTTGTTTTCCTAAGAGGGCGCGTACTTTCACTGTTGATTTTCAATCAACATCAAATCCTAATCCAGCAGCATGTTTGAAACAAAGATTAAGACAAGTGAATGCTTTCTCTACTGTTGCAACTTTTGTATGCCATATGGAGGTAAGCGTATTGCTTATATCTGTTTGTATAATTTCTGAAATGAAAAAACAGCCTCATTTGGAAAGCACATGAAGTTATATGAAAACAAACGTCCATCCTTATCATCATCCTTTAATTCGGCTTTACGGCTTTCAAAGATCTCTAAAGCAATGTCTTTAAGATTAAAGATAGCGCATTGCCCTACGCTTTTGTTTGTCACATTCTTTAACGGGATTATTGTCTTCACGCAAAATAGAACGCCACCGCGTTGCATATTCACGTGCTTGTTTTAAAGAGACATGTCTTAGAGCACTTAAGCCCATTTTTCGGCAGTGTTTAGTGAATTATATAATGATAAATCTATTGAATACCACCCTATTCACGCTTATAAAGGCACAAGTCGACACTATCACTCTCTTTACCAACTTATAGTATTTACTCGCCTCATGAAATTGCGATAGCCCTTGCATGAAGGCGATTCATGAAAGGCATTCTTCCTCCTTTCCTCACTAATTTTACCCACATGCCAATCCTGCTTATAGCGTATAGCCAAATAAACAAAATTGATTCAAGATAAAGTGAGATGAGATGAGAAAACTTACAATATTCGATGTTATGATTCAAGCTCCATAACGACAAATAATCATTATAAATCAATTCATTACTCTAAGTAAAAATGGTGCTACCCAATGACTTTATATCATTCACGAGCACAGCCGCAAAATGCGTTTGAAGCACTCAGAAATATTCCTTCAAACACTGCCATGAGCCTTTGTACAACATTGAATCTCTTGTACTCCTCTTAAAGGACTCTTCAACAAAGAGAAAATATACAAGCAAAACAATAGTAATAGAAATTACAGTCTCTCTAAAAGATTATCCTCTCTGACAAAATGATTTAAATGCCGTGAGCTCAACTTCTTACATACCTCTCATGTTTACTCAAACAACACAACATATTTTTAGAAACTATAGCGTACACCTAAAACACCCTGAAAAGACTGCTTCGTTTTACGCCCTTTAATATAATGCGCTTGTGCATAAAGCTTTAATTTCTCACTGACGAAACTGCTCAAACCAAACCCTAATTTGCCCGCATTCCCTGATATATCTGTGCTAAACTCATGCTGCTGATTAATCGTGGTCTGATTATTCTCTTTATTCTCACGCAACCAAGCCGCCGTGATATAAGCCAATGAAGAACTATTGGATCCAAACTCATACCCTAACGATAATCCCACCTCACTGCGTAAGGAAGTGAAAGCATTTATATCACCTGTCATCTCATTCGAAAGCTCGATTGCTTTTTTTTCAACTTGAAGCCACGTGAACTGACCATAAGGCTGTAACCAGCTACTCTGCGTGGTTTTTATGCGATAACCAGCCTCAAATGATGTTCCCACTGCCCACTGATTATAATCTCCTGCAATGGCTGAACCATTCGTTGAAACCGCCTTTAGGTGATTTTGGTAATAATTATATTTCAAAATTCCATCGAGATACCACCCACTCTGATCAACATAGGTTGCATAAGCCCCAACACCATAAGTATTAAGACCACTCACTCCACCTCGCGCATGTGTAAGGCGTGCATGATCATAACTGCCAAAACCACCAATATAAAACTCTCCATCTTCCCATTCACTTAAACCGCTAAGCCCTAAGACGATACCTGTCTGTTCAAGCTTAAAGTCTAGATGCTCTGCAGAAATGGTCTCTTTGCTTTTGATCCCATATGTCCAGAGTGCCGCATTTTTTTTACTTTTGTCTAAAACGCCTCTTCCAGAACGGACTGCCTGCAATTCATTATGGAAAATAAGTCCTGGGGCAACAGACATAGACAATACCGCATCGGTCGAAGGTGTGGTTAAAAAATCAGAAACTGTTATTTCCTTATGTGATTGGGCAGAAAGTTCGTCCTGATTTCTTGGACGCATAAGCATTTTATCCTTTAAAGATTGGGCACCAATAGAAACAACAGGCTGCTGATACTCTTCAAAAGAAGGATGCCTATTATCTGAACGTGATAACTGCTCTTGCAAAGATAAAACAGGAGAAGAAACAGAAACCTGCTGTTCTCCTCTTAAGTGCCGTGGAGGTCTCGATTTAGGTTGTGGCTTACTCCTTTGTTCACCACTATCTCCTCGCCGAGAAGAGGGTGAACCTGTTTCGCTAGCTGAAGAACTTGCAAAAGTAGTAATCTTTGGCTTCTTACCCGTACGCCGAGTGGAACTATTTGAACATTCTGAATTGTTGGTTTCCATACTTAGATACCAAGTGATAGTATCACCATTATAGTCAGCACTCCTGCCTTTTTTACATAAACGGTATTTATAAGCCCCACCATCAATAGCCTCAATTTCCTCACCAGTGAAACTTTCCAGGAAAAAACCAGCTCCTTCACCGTCGCTTCGATCGGTAACTAACGGGATTCCAGCAAGTAAACTATTCTTTTGTGAAAGAGGCGCTGTAATTTCACGACCAGAATCGGAAACACTTATTCCGTGTCTGCCTGTACCCTCCTCCTCAATCTTCAAGTAATCACTACCATTAGCTCTAGGACTAATGTTGAAACGAAAATGTAAATGCCCTGAAAGTCTTTCAACAGCAAGTGAAATATGTCGTGGATCATACCCAATAGAAGTAAAAATAACAGTTCCTCCCTCACCACCTAAATCTTCAATGTTAATCTCAGGTCTTTCTGATGGATGCCGCTCCCCAACCAAAAATATTGTTTCAGGACTTCTTCCCTCTATAGGAATCTCTTTTTTAGTGATATGATCTGTGACATCACCAGCAAACAAATACAGTTTTCCTCCATTATTGACCCTTACTTCTCCAACAACGTCTTTTGCACCAATATGTAGCCATGAGCTGGCAGTCCCTCCAATTGTTAGAGTATCTATAAATCCTTCAGGATAGACGACTTGGGTCGCTTGATCCTTCAAGGTAGTATTATAGGATTCTCCTAACGCTAAGACATGCTGTCTCCCATTACCGGAAACCTCTGTATCTCGTGCGTTTCCACCTTTTTTTCTTTGTTTTGCGTAGAGATTTTGTTCTCCATCATTTTCCACTTTTGTATTCCAAGCCTGTGCCTCATCATATATATTCTGCTGCCCTATTGCTCCTCTCCCGCCAGTCACTGTTGTATCAAATGTACTACTCCTTCTTTCCACGTCTTTAAGATCAAGATTAGCCTCTTCATGAACAAACTGCTGTCCTCCCTCAATTTTAGCATTCAGAGCCTTCCCTCCACGCGTCACTATTTGCATCCCCCCTTTTTCAATAGTAGCACCTACAGAAGTTCTTCCATTATCAACAAGCTCCACACCACCCTCTTTGATCTTAATATTACTGCTGAAAGAACTGGAAATGAATACAGAGCCTTTTGGAATCTCTCCTCCATTTCCTACATTGTTTATTCTTGCAAGTCCCTCATTCCCACTCCCATCTGCGCTTGCAACTTGCATGAGATAACTACTAATTATCAAGACTGAAAAACCTAATCTGCATTTATACCGCATCATCTACACTCCATTATCAATTATTAAACAAACATCCCGCTACGACATGGTAGCCCGTGTTAGAATGTATCATAATGTGTTTTATTTAAGTCTAAATACAATTTTTAATTGTGTTTTTTAAAATTATACAATTTATAATTGTATAACAAGTAAGAGTTTTTAGTCTGAAGTGAGACAATTTATAGAATGCAAAGTGTACCTTACTATTAAAGGCACACTTTGCGATACTTAAAGAAATAAATGAAGAAACAATAGTGCTTTTAAGTAAAATCTAAGATCATCATCAATGTCTCTAAACTCTTAAGAAAACTTCGTTAAGCATTAAATCTTTCGCTTTTAAGCAATAACCTTTCCAAGACTCCTCAGCACATCAATATATTGATTTATAACGATAATCTATCATTATTCATCTTGAATCATACCCCCCAATATTGTTGTAAGATTCTCTCATTTCAAACCTCTGTCATGTTGAATCAATTTTGTTCACTTGGCTTTACACCATAAGGAGAATTGGTGTGAGAAGTAAAACGAGAGCAGAAAGAAGAAAAATTCCTCTCATGATCCGGCTTCATGCAAGGGCTGTCGCGATACCCTAAGCTGGTAAAGAGAATGAGGGTGCATTTAACAACATAATTTAGAAACTGTAGTGTAATCCCAAAATCCCTTGAAGCGACTGCTTAATCTTATGTCCTTTTAAATAATGGACTTCTGCATAAAGCGATAGGTTATCATTGACTGAATTGTTCAAGCCAACTCCAAGCTTACCAGCACTTCCTGACAAGTCTGTGACAAATTTATGCCGGTCATTAATTGTTGTATGATTATTGTTTACATTTTCACGCAACCAAGCTGCCATAATATACGCGCTCAATGAAGTTTCTGCATTCATCATAAATTCATGCCCTGCAGTTAATCCAACTTCACTGCGTAATGAAGTTAATGGACTTATATCCGCTGTCATTCCATTGGAAAGCTTAACTTTTTTGCTTTCAACCTGCATTCCTGTTAGTTTGACATAAGGCTGCATCCATGTATTTTGCGCTGGCTCAAAACGACACCCTACTTCAAATGATCCACCGATCGCCCACTGATTATAATCGCTTTGAACGACGAAACCATTCGTTGAAAGAGCTTTTAAATTATCTCGATAATAATTATATTTCAAAATACCGTCTAGATACCACCCACGATAATCAAAATAAGTGGCGTAAGCGCCAATGCTATAAGTGTTTAGACTGCTATCACCACCTCTTGCATGATCAACACGTGCTTGGTCATAACTGCCAAAACCGCCAACATACAAATCTCCATGTGTGAGTTCGTTTAACTGATCAGCCCCAAAGACTATACCTGTCTGATCAAGCTTGAAATGTGTATGATCTGCTGCAATACGTTCTCTGCTCTTAATTGCATAAGTCCATAGATTGGTATCTTTCCTATTTTGCTCTAGAACTCCTCTCCCCGTACGCACAATTTCCATCTCATTGTTAAAAATAAGTCCAGAAGCAACTGCTGTAGAAAGGATTGCATCAACTGAAGGAGTCGTTAGCGCTCCACCAGGCGCGAACGGGTCTGTTGGATTAGGAAGTGAAGATTCTGGTCCACCGATGCGATCTGCAGCCAAAAACCAAGTTTTTCCATTTACATCCTTTCTCTGTTTTAAATCATACATATAAGTGCCACCATCAACAGCATGAATTTCTTCACCAGAGAGATCTGTCAAGGTAAAATCAGCTCCACCGCTTTGATCTGTAATTAAATCACGTTTATTTGAAAAAGGATCTGTAATTTCAACGCCTGAATCAGCAACGCTTATTGTATGATTCCCTTTGCCATTCTCAACGAAGAGATAATCACCACGGTTTTGTGCAAGTGTGGTATTAAACTGGAAATGTAAACTTCCTGAAAGATCATTGACATGAAGCTGAGAATAATACGGATCAGAACCCGTAAAGGAAAAAATAACACTCCCCTTACCACTTAACTTTTGAATCACAGAGCTTTTGCCATCAGACTCATCCGTCATAGAATATAGTTTTGTATCTTGTCCATTTAAAACAATATCTTCTGCTATAGTACGATTTCGGTCATTTCCAGCATAAAGATGCAACTGTCCAGAATGATTCACCAGAGTTTTACCCTCTAATTTTGCTCCAGCATATACCCATGATTTTGATTCATCATTCATTGTTAGATCTTTTACAGATCCATCATTATATATTTCCTGAATAGCACTTTCATTTAAAGTGACTCCAACAGCCTTACCTCCTTCTAAGATACGCTGTTTACCACCCCCAAAGATTTGTGTATCAAACGCAGAACCACCATTTTTTGCTCTTTTATCTTTTTTTGCAATTTCTTGTACGCCTCCTTGCATAACCTTCGTATTCCAAGCACTTCCCCCATCAGAGACCTTTTGTTGCCCTAATCTTTTGTCTTGACCATAAATTACGGTATTAGAAGCACTACTCCCTTTAATGTCCCCTCCAACATCACCATCCCCAAAAATAAGTTGCTCACCACCATAAATTTCCGTTCCCTCTACCTTTCCTCCATTGCCGACATTTTGCTGCCCACCCTCTTTAACAACTGCATTTTTTGAAAATCCTTGTTTTCCTTTTAAAGCCTCAACACTTTCAATCCCACCATATTCAATATTGCTATTCTCACTCAGACCTCCCGCATAAACATAGATCTCAGCACCATTCTTTACTGTATTATTGATAGACTTCCCCGGATCATCTTTCTCACCATCATTGGAAATGTAAGCTTTACCCTCATTATCGAGTACAGAATTTGTCAGAATTGCCCCATCCTTAATAAAAATAAGTTCAGAATTCTTACGTACTGCAATCTTTTTTTCTTGCACAGTTCGCCCCGCATTACCATTTTGCTCCAGCATTGTATTGGTTAATATTCCTCTCCCCTGATTCACAGTGGTGTTCTTGAAATTTTCAAAAACCCCTGCCTCATCACGCGTCTTTAAGAGAACATCGCTTTTAGAGCCTCTAACCTCTATGCATTCACCTCTTTTCATGCCCTTATTGTATTGATTGTAAAATATTTTCCCATTGACACTGTAACCTGAAGGTTGACAAATAAGCTGCTGTGTCTTGCTCTTACCTGCAATTGCTGTTTGTACAAAACAGCCGCAGACCATAAACATCAAATAACTTCGTATCCACTTGTATTGCATAATTATACCCTCCCCCATTACACTTGAAGACATCAAGGGTAATTAGTTCTGCAAAATATATTTTCAATCTAAAATTTTAAGAATTATCTTTAATGCTTTATTAATATTACAAAAAACTGCTTTTTATATTCCATTAAATCCTTGATTTATCAAAAACAAAAAGCAGTATCTTTCTTGCGGTTTTTTACATTTTCTCAAAAGATATTTTATCAAATAAAAAAGGCTCAATATAGAGAAACGTACACCAAGGTGTTTGGTGTATCATAAAAATATAATCTGTTTTCTCTCAAAAGTTACTCATGAGAATCTCGTGAAATGCTCTCTTAAAAGGCCCATATGGTAAAAGAGCAATCAAACAACCCAACATATTTTTAGAAACTATAGCGTACACCTAAAACACCCTGAAAAGACTGCTTCGTTTTACGCCCTTTAACATAATGCGCTTGTGCATAAAGCTTTAATTTCTCACTGACGAAACTGCTCAAACCAAACCCTAATTTGCCCGCATTCCCTGATATATCTGTAATAAATTCATGCTGTTCATTAATCGTGGTCTGATTATTCTCTTTATTCTCACGCAACCAGGCCGCCGTGATATAAGCCAGGGAAGAATTATTGCTTCCAAATTCATACCCTAACGATAATCCCACCTCACTGCGTAAGGAAGTAAAGGCATTTATATCGCCTGTCATCTCATTAGAAAGCTCGATTGCTTTTTTTTCAACTTGGAGCCACGTGAATTGACCATAAGGCTGTAACCAACTGCACTGCGTGGTCTTTATGCGATAACCCGCTTCAAATGACGTTCCCACAGCCCGCTGATGATAATCTCCTGCAATCGCTGAACCATTCGTTGAAACGGCCTTTAGATGATTTTGGTAATAATTATATTTCAAAATTCCATCGAGATACCACCCACTATGATCAACATAGGTTGCATAAGCCCCAACACCATAAGTATTAAGGCCACTCACACCACCTCGTGCATGTGTAAGACGTGCATGATCATAACTACCAAAACCACCAATATAAAACTCTCCATCTTCCCATTCACTTAAACCGCTAAGCCCTAAGACAACACCTGTCTGCTCAAGCTTAAAATCTAGATGATCTGCAGAAATAGTCTCTTTGCTTTTGATCCCATATGTCCAGAATGCCGCATTTTTTTTACTTTTGTCTAAAACGCCTCTTCCAGAACGAACCGCCTGCAATTCATTATGGAAAATAAGTCCTGGAGCAACGGACATAGACAAGACCGCATCGGTTGAAGGTGTGGTTAAAAGATCAGAGACTGATATTTCCTTCTGTGATTGGGCAGAAAGTTCGTCCTGACCACTTGGGCGCATAAGCATTTTATCCTTTAAAGATTGGGCACCAATAGAAACAACGGGTTGCTGCTGCTCTTCAAAAGAAGGATGACTATTATCTGGACGTGATAGCTCAATAGCTTGTTTTCCCTGAAACAAGGCCGTGGAAGAAACAGAAACCTGTTGATTTTGGCTTCTTAAATGTCGACGAAATCTATTCCTAGTTGTTACGCGACTAATTTCAACCGGTGTTAAATACCAAATTTTTTCACTGCCATTCTCACCATTTTTCTGCTTTAAACCATATGCATAGGTCCCACCATCAAAGACTTGAATTTTTGCTCCAGAAAAACTTCTTAGAGTAAAACTTGCTCCCCCGCCTTGATCAACAATAAGATCAAAATCTGTTGAAGAAAGATCGACGATTTGAAACCCTGAATCTGCAATACTTATCGTGTGATTTCCTGAACCATTCTGAAGAAAGAGGATATCCCCCTTTCCTTCTGCAATGCTGACATTCAAATCAAAATGCATACTCCCCGAAAGATTATCAATATAAAGCTTAGAATAGTACAAGCGAGAACCAAGAGAAGTAAAAATAACCCTCCCTACACCACTCAAACTCTGAATGTGCGTGCTTTTATCATCATCATGACTGGCAAGAACGTATAATTGAGACTCTTCTCCAACTAAATGAATATTTTCTACTGTAGTTTTTTGGTTATCATCTCCAGCATCAAGATAGAGTTGTCCTAAATTATGGACCTTTATTTCTCCACCTAAACTTGCACCTGCCAAAACCCATGAATTGGCTTCCCTACCAATCGTAAGATTTTTTACAAATCCACCAGCATGAACTCTTTGAAACGCACCACTATATAAAGTAACGCCATCCGCCTCCCCTCCTGCGAATACATGCTGCACCCCTCCCATAAAAATCTCGGTATTAAACGCAAAACCACCACTTTTTTCTGCAAAATTACTATCATCTGCAAACCATTTTCCAAGATTTTGTATCCCTCCATCCATAACTTTTGTGCCGACAGCCATTCCATCATCATACACATTCTGCTGTCCCAGCGTTTCTCCTTGACTATAAACTTTCGTATTATAAGCGCTACTCCCCACAAGCCCACCATTGACATAACCCTCTCCAAAAACAGTTTGCTCACCACCGTAGATTGTAGCTTGCAATGCAGTGCCCCCTCCCTCTACACTTTGTTTTCCATTTTCGTACACAATGGCAAATTCTGAAATCCCTTGTTCTCCAATAATCTCGGTGCCACCATTCATAATTATCGTATTTTTACTGAAAGCACCTGTATCAATAGAGAGTATTCCCCCCCCTTCAACAATGGTGTTCATAGAAAACTTAGGATAACCTTCCATATCATCGGAAAAATAAATTGTTCGATTATCGTTGATGAAAACATTTTGCAAAACAAATTTACTCCCACCATCACCGAAATCATCTGCATAAAAACTAAAGTTATCTTCATAAGAACTGATGATAGGATCGTGTAGAATTGTCATACTCTCTTCTTCCCCAGAAAAATCAGATAGAGTAGGCTTCTGTGTCTTAGGCACAGTTTCTGAAGAAGAACCCTTTTCTGCAGCAGTTAAATACCAAATCTTCTCATTTTTATTATCTTTCTGCTTTAATTGATACATATAAGCCCCCCCATCGAGGGAATAATTTTTGAAAATAAAATGAGCATTTCCGCTTTTAACAGTGATTAAATCAACTATATATAAGGAAGAGTTTGTAATTTCAGTACCAGAATCTTCAACACTTATTGTATGATGCCCACTGCCATTTTCAACAATAAGATAATCACCGTATTGCTCTTTAAAGTTAGCTCTAAAATTAAAATTGATCTTTCCAGAAAGATCACTAATCTTAAGAAGAGAATAATATGGATTACGCATAGGAGAATTAGCAGCAGTAGAAGTAGCAGTAAAAATAACACTCCCATCGCCACTTAACTTCTGAATTGAAGTGCTTGAACCATTAGTGTTAGTAGCAACAGAGTATAATTTAGCCTCTTGCCCATTTAAAATAATGTCTTCTGCTTTCGTTCGATCTTGATCATTTCCAGCATAAAGAAAGAGTCTTCCAGAATTATTGACCTTTGTCGTACCTTCTAACACTACGCCGCCATGTACCAAGGAAGTAGCTCCACCCTTAATCGTTAGAGTTTCCACATATCCACCAGCATAGACCTCTTGAAGAGCACCATCGTTTAAAGTAACAGTATTCGCCTTACCACCTGCGAAAACGCGCTGTATACCAGCTGAATACACCTTAGTATCTATTGCTAAACCGCCCTCACTTCCAAACCTCACATAATAAATATTTTGTTCTCCCCCACTCATAACATCTGTGAACAAAGCTGATCCTTCATCATATATATTCTGTTTTCCTGATATATTACCTTCACCATAAATTTTAGAATTGTAAGCATAACTTCCCTCTCCAAAAACAGTTTGCTCACCACCACAGACTTTAGTATCCTTTGTTTCCCCTCCATCAACACTTTGCAATCCATATTTTTGAATAAAAGCATCATTTACAAGCTTTCCACTTTTGACACTTTGAACTTGATAGCTCTTAACTGTAAGATTTTCATCAATAAGATTATTGTCTTTTTCTTCTCGCTTTTCACTTACACATTCTTGTGTTGGTGATCTTTCTCCTGTTGCAGTATTTTCCTCTTCTGCACCTGCACTCTTTACAAAAAAAACACTGATCATTAATGCCAAAAAACTTAACTTTAATTTACGTTGCATTATCCATACTCCATGATTTCAAATAAAAATTCTGTCTATTTGAAAAAAAGCATATCAAGACACTACAACACGCCTGCTCAATTTCATGTTTTTCAAGATGACACATCATCACACATAAAGTGTTAAATACACTAAGCTTCCACTGAAAAAACAATACAATTTGTATTTTAAAATCAACGCAATCAAAAGATGAAACATTTTTTATACAACTAAAAAGTGTTATAATTGTATCTGAAAAAATTTTTTTGCACTTTTAAAAAACAAAAATTAATATAAAAACCAAAACGTATTTAAATTATAGAGTGTTGTGCTTAAGGCAACTAGGTGCATGAGATTGGAAAAATTGCATCCTTTATAGAAATATACGTTCCTCTTAAATTTATTAACATATTGTTTTTATTGTATTAAATTTTTAGATACCTCAGATATAATCACCTATGATGATAATGTCTCGCGCACTGTTTTAATCTATTGGAAATATAGTAATATCGACTCGACACTGATTTGAATTTTTTATAATGATAAGGAATTTAGTTTCATAATTTGATTTGTCATATACTGAAAGGGACATTCTGTTCATGTCTATAAACTCAGAAATACAAGATATAAATAAACGAAATTCCCCTCGTCGAATTTTATTTGCAAGCCTTATTGGCCCAACAATTGAATATTTTGATTTTTATGTCTTTGGAACTGCCGCAGCTCTCATATTTCCTCATGTGTTTTTTCCAATACAAAACGATCAACTGGCTATTTTGCAATCTTTTCTGATCTTCGGAGCAGCTTTTTTTGCTCGCCCCTTAGGGTCGGTTGTTTTTGGGCATTTTGGAGATAAAATTGGGCGAAAAGCAACACTTATCGCTGCTCTTCTCACCATGGGACTTTCAACAGCTATTATTGGCTTTCTTCCTACTTATGAAACAGTTGGGTGGTGGGCGCCTTTCCTTTTAACCCTATGCCGTATTGGGCAGGGAATGGGATTAGGAGGAGAATGGGGGGGAGCTGTTCTACTTGCAACAGAAAATGCTCCACCAGAAAAACGTGGCTGGTATGCGATGTTCCCTCAATTAGGTGTTCCAATCGGTTTATTCTTATCTATTTCTGTTTATTTAGCTTTATTTTACTTCTTTGACCACAATGCACTTTTAGCGTGGGGTTGGCGCATTCCTTTTATTGCTTCAGTTTTTCTCATGATTGTGGGATTATGGGTTCGTCTTTCAATCAACGAAACCGCTGCATTCAAGAAAACACTTGAGCATGAAGAGCGGGTCAAAGTCCCTATCGTAGATGTCTTTTTAAAATATCCGCGTATCTTATTTCTTGGCACATTTGCTGGCATGGCAATGTTTGTTTTATTTTACTTAGTCTCTGCATATTTACTCAGTTATGCAACAAACCATTTACAATTGCCATATCATCAGGCTCTGCAAGTAGAAGTTATTGGTGCTATTTTCTGTGGATTTTTTACCGTCATAACCGGAAAACTTTCCGATCGTATTAAGCGTAGAACTTTGATGATTTGGATCACAATAATCACTGGTATCTATTCTTTTTCAATTCCTTATTTTCTAGAGTGCGGAGTTGAAGGAATCCTTGCAATATCCATCATTGGCTTATCAATTATGGGAGTTGTTTATAGCCCACTTGGTGCTGTTTTGGCTTCACCGTACCCAACAGAAATTCGATACACGGGTTCATCTATAACTTTCAATTTATCTGGTATCGTAGGTGCCTCTCTTGCTCCTTATATCTCAGAATATTTGGTGCAGAATTTGGGTCCTTCTTTTCTTGGCTATTATTTGCTTCTTGCTTCTTTTATTTCATTGATTTGCTTCATTGGATTTACGGACGATGAAATATCCAACTAAAACACAATAAAGAAGAATAAAACGAATACTGGCGGCAGAAATGCCGCCATTTTCATTTTCAAAGACACTGGTTGTGGTACACACCACCACAATATTCCAGCAAACAATGCACTCAAGATAAAGAATAAAATATCGGCGACATTGCTGATATAAATAAAAGGGAAGATTTGTGATAAAATGTGGGTTGTCCCCAACCATGAAACACAAAAAAAAGCCAACATTACAGCCCATAAAATAAGTAAAATCCGATCAATGATCATCATCATAACGTCCGATTTGCTTTATTATAGGCCACAACTTGAGAAACCCTAAAAGAAAAATCACAATAAAAACCCAACGACCTCCTCCCGACTTTTGTTCGATAAAGAGTTCTGGTTTTATGATTCCGATAACTCCTATAAAAATCAAAATGATAGATGTTACACGCATCAAACCTGTTTTTCCCAACCACGATCTTCAGTCTGCTGCCAATAGGTTAAATGATAATTTTCCATTTTATATTTTTTCCACTGTGCACGAATAAAATCCAACTGTTCACCATTGCGACCATCAAATATCACGACAAGCCGTTGATAAACATCGATATTCGAACAAACGGCCCCCTCTATGAGGAAGCGTACCTTTGAAGCATTCGGGTTTTCCTGCCCTGTGGTTAGAAATACAGGCTGAAAATTTGGATATTGATCCGCCTCCGTTCCATGCCCAATAAATGCATCATCAGCATAAACCCACAAACGCATATCTATCATATCACGTTTTTCCTCACTTACACATTGTATTGTGACCTTACCAAAACGATCTAGTGCACGCTCCACAAGCGATGGTAAAATATCTTCTAACGTTGACTGCGTCAAATGATAGAAAAGAATATCCATCCTCTTAAACCTTCATCACTCTTTAGGAAACAATATCTTTTTAGAGAAGTTTCTATGCTCTTAGCACAAAAGAAAATAATTCAAGATATCATGATTCCCCTTTTCCAATTCTCTTTATCTTTTTTTTCATGTGTCTTAAAGATAAAAAAGAAGAAAGAAAAATTGTCGCTTTTAAGTTCATAAAAAGATTTATTTTAGTCCATTTTCTAGCAGTCCTGTAGACTACCGTGAAAAATAGAATATAATACACGGCTAAATGAGTTGCAGCTCACTCACTATCCTATAATCTTTATGGAATAAAAATACGCAATATATGAGGGGAATCATTTTTAAATTTTTTGATTATATTTTTGATTTAAAACAGTGTAAAAATGTCTCTTTTCTAGTTAAAAGCTAAGAATGTTGCTTTATGCGTATTATCGAGTTTTACATCCTGAAACGTGTTCTTGTCCTGTTTAGTGCTGTCATGGTTGCAGCAATCGGTGTCAGTTGGACAGTGCGAATCCTTGCACGAATAAATTTTTTAACAACAAGCAAGCAAACGTTTCTCCCAATTTTGCAATTTTCACTCTCATTGGTTCCTTCTGTTATTTTTCTTGTTATTCCATTTGCATTGGTGATTGCAATTACCAGCACCCTTTCAGCAATGAATCGAGACTCAGAGCTTGCAATTATTAAAGCCTCTGGCTTTCCCAAAAGTACTGTTTGGAAACCAGTTCTCCTTCTCGCTCTTATTGCATCCTGCTTCTCCTTTTCTATCGCCAATTTTGTTGTTCCTCAAGCACGTCTTAATATGCGACAAATCCTCGCAAGTGCCCATTTTGATCTTATTAACCTTTTCATTAGTGAAGGCAGCTTCCAAAAACTCGCTAATAACCTTTACATAGAAATCGGTGAACAGAACCCAGATGGAACTCTTGGACGCCTTTTTATTGCTGACCAGCGAGACCCTAAGACTGATCTCTTTTACTATGCAAAAGATGCCTCAATTGTGAACAATAAAAATGGTAGTTTTTTAATTCTCAATAATGGTGAAATAGAAAGAATCAATCATCAAAATGACAGCACTTCAATCATTCAATTCAGCGCATATACCTTTAGCTTAGGTGAATTCACTCCCAACACCACCCCCCCCACTCTTTATCCAAAGGATCGTCCCCTTTCTTATTTGCTCCATCCTGACCCAAACGACCCTTATTATCAACGAAAACCACTTCACTATAAAGCTGAGTTTCACCGTAGACTGACAGAGTGGCTCTATCCAATGGTTTTTTCACTCATTGCATTGGCAACAGTAGGAGATGTCCGCTCATATCGGCAAGCACGTAACTTTGCAAATTTCTCCGCAATTGCCTTTTCTTTACTGTTGTATTGGATGGGGTATTTTTTCGCCGAAAAAGCAAAGAGCGATTTAGCAT
Organism: Bartonella rattaustraliani AUST/NH4; assembly: GCF_000312565.1. Classification (GTDB taxonomy): domain Bacteria; phylum Pseudomonadota; class Alphaproteobacteria; order Rhizobiales; family Rhizobiaceae; genus Bartonella; species Bartonella rattaustraliani. The sequence goes on along the minus strand of NZ_CALW02000067.1, from coordinate 30,942 downwards.
ACGTTCCTCTCCTTTATATAACCCCCATAGGAATGGGTATATTCACCTTTTTCATGCTTTTAACAAATCATAACATTGGTATTCCTACAAAACTTAACGAAGCCATTTATATAGTTTTTCAAAAAATGCTCAGCAAGTTTGAACATCAAAAATCGCACTATCCCTCGGGTGATATATCATGATTGGATGGACACTTGGACGATATTTTTTTATACGTTATCTTAAAGTAACCTGCTCTTTTTTTGGGGGTGTTTTTATTCTCGCTCTTTTAATCGACTTTACAGAAAACTCTGGGCGGTTATCCTATCTTCCTTATTATACAACAAAAAATATATTTCTTATTTCCGTTTTGCGCATCCCTTTTATCATGCAACAACTCATCCCCTTTATTGCACTGTTTTCTGCAATGGTCATGCTGATCTTGCTTAATCGAAAACTTGAACTTGTCGTGGCGCGTTCTATCGGTGTTTCTGCATGGCAATTTCTCACACCAGCTTGTTTTGGAGCTTTTCTTTTTGGACTCTTTTCCATTCTTCTCCTTAACCCATTTGCCGCATGGGGATTTTCTCAAGCCGAAAAAATGATGACTGAATGGCGTAGCAATAATGTGCTAACATCTCTTCATAACACGCGCGTTCCATGGTTAACACAACACACAGATTTAGGGAAAACAACCATTGGTGCTCAATCTATTACAAACCAAGGTTCTTCTCTTATCAATGCAACCTTTGTGCAATACAACGATAATGCAACAATCAAAAACTGGATTAACACAAGAAAAGCAATATTGACAGATGGTGCTTGGCTGTTAACCGACGGAACAATTCACAAAGCAGGTCACCCTCCTGAAAAATTTACCAAATTGCAAATAAAAACGAATCTCAAACCTGAATTTTTAACTGAACGTTTAGTAGACCCTAAGACTATCCCATTTTATCAATTGCCAAAAAAAATTATGATTGCACGCTCATTTGGCTATTCTGCACATAGTTTTAACATGTATTTACAATCGTTGATTGCATTACCAACATTGCTTGTTGCAATGACGCTTATTGCAGCGACTGTCTCTTTAAACTTCACACGCTTTGGACAATCTGGAACTTTGATTCTCAGTGGTGTCATTGCCGGATTCATGCTTTACGTTATTTCTGTACTCGCTCAAGCATTTGGGAACGCCGGATATATTCCACCAATTATTGCAGCTTGGACCCCTGTTGTTATTGCATTATTTTGGGGAATCTCTTTTTTACTTCATAAAGAGGATGGTTAAGTGAAAGTATCAATAAGTAAGAAAGTGATTTTAACAAAATTAAGTGCATGTGCCTTAAAAAGCATTATGGGCGTTATCTTAGTTGTATCTTTATCTTGTTCTATACATGCTAAAAGCCCTCCTACTCTTGTCAAAAATCGCATCCAAAATCCCGTGAGCCCTCTTTTGCTCTCTGCAGATGAACTCATCTACAATCGTGATGAAAACACTGTTTCTGCACAAGGCAATGTCCAAATTGAATATGATGGTAATAAAGTTTCCGCTCAAAAAGTGACATATAATCAAAAAACAGGGCGGATTATCGCACAAGGAAATGTTGAAATTATACAAAGAGATGGGAATAAAATTTATTCCAATCAAATTGATATGACAAAAGATTTTGGTGAGGGATTCGTTAATGCCTTACGCATCGATACAGAAAATAATATTCATTTTGCAGCAGCACGTGCTACACGCAGCAATAACCAGATAACAGTTTTCGAAAATGCTACCTATACAGCCTGTGAACCTTGCTCTTATAAGCCCGATAAAGAAATAATATGGAAGATTAGAGCGAGAAAAATTATATGGAATAGTATTACCAAAAAAATTCGATTTGAAAATGGTCGTTTTGAAGTTTTTGGTATGCCCGTTGCACAACTTCCAACTTTTGAGCTCTATGACCCAACTGTGAAACGTGTTAGTGGTTTTCTTGCGCCTCGCTTTTTTTATACCGATTATCTCGGCATAGGCATGAAAAATTCTTATTTCTGGAATCTCGCTCCCCATTATGATTTCACGCTTTCTTCTACGATTTATACCCAACAAGGTCTTTTAACTGAGGGTGAATGGCGACAACGTTTTAAAACAGGAAGTTACAATGTTCGCTTCGCTTATATACATCAAATGAAACCACATGACTTTGAGAGTGATATGGTTGATGCACAGCATAAAAACCGTTATATGCTAGCAACAAAGGGGGATTTTCGTCTTAATTCACGCTGGACTTATGGATGGGATATTTTTGCACAATCTGATCAACATTTTAGTCGTGCCTATAAACTTGAAAATTATAGCGATCCTACACAACTGTCTCAGCTTTATTTGAATGGCCTTGCGGGAAAAAACCATTTCGATATGCATTTTTACCATTTCAAAGTTCAAAATTTGACTTTGAATGACTCCTCTTCTGAACGCCACTCTCGGCAAGCGTTTGTTCTCCCCCGCATCGATTATTCTTTCACACCAGATGAACCAATTTATACTGGAGAACTCACTTTTCATAGCAATATGCAATCCATTTATCGTCGTCATACTGATCTCAATTCTACTGACTGGAACGGACATCCTCTCAACTCAGCGAGACTTTCTGGTATGGCTGGAAACAGTTTTCGTTTAACAAACGAGTTTGAATGGAAAAAACGCATCAACACAGACAATGGGCTGATATTAACTCCCCTTCTTTCTCTACGTGCTGATATCATTACAACAAATATACACGAAAATGATACGGATCCTCTCATCAGTGATTTCTCATCAACTATTCGTAACTCAGCATTTCGTGGAATAGCCACAGCAGGTTTGGAAGTACGCTATCCCCTCCTCGTCACACTTAATCAATCGACACATATCATAGAACCAACAGCACAAATTTTTATACGCAATAATGAACATTCTATCGGACAAATTCCCAATGAAGACGCACAAAGCTTTGTATTTGACGCAACAACGCTCTTTCAGCGTGATAAATTCTCTGGTTATGATCGCGTAGAAGGGGGAACAAGAGCCAATATAGGACTTAGATATTCCGGAAATTTTAACAATGATTGGTCTCTTTATGGTCTGGTTGGACAATCCTTTCATCTTGCAGGAAAAAATTCTTTTGCAGAAAAGGATTTTGTTCATGTAGGCACACATTCTAGCCTTGAAGCAACACGTTCAGACTATGTTGCCATGTTGGGAGCAAACTATAAGGGTGTTTTTTCTCTAGAAGCTCGTGGGCGTTTTGATAAGGCAACAGGGAAAATTCATCGCAGTGAAATTGAAGCATCACAAAAATGGCAAAACTTTGTGGCAGCTGTACAATATGCCTATATCGCAAGCCAACCAAATGATGAATATACACAAAAACGACAAGAAATTTCTTTTCAAACTGACATTAAATTCGCTCACTATTGGTCTCTTAATAGCAATGCTGATTATGATTTAACATCAGGTCTATTCGTAAAGCGGGGAATCAGTTTAAATTATACAGATGAATGTTTCGGGCTTACATTCGGTTATCAACAATTAACAAGTCCAGAGAAAAAAACACCTTTGCAAAACTTTAATTTTTCTCTTTCATTGCGTACAATTGCAAATGCTAGAAAAAGATAAATCTAAATTTATAAAGAGTTAAAATTTGTAAAGAGAATCTATATACAATTTAACTTATCGTTGTTTTTATGAAAAAAACGTATATTTTAGAGTAATTGATATTAATAAACAGTGCGAAGGCTTACTCCATGAACAAATTTAAAAAGCGTATTCTTGCTTTATTCTGTATTGCACCTTTAAGCGTCAGTAGCTTATTGGTGAGTGAAATTTTTATTCTACCTGTCGTCGCACAAACTACCATTGTTGTCACAGTTAATGGTGTTCCTATCACAAATTATGATATTCAAAAGCGTATTGCCTTTCTTCAGCTACAACAAAAGCAGGGTAATCTCGCTGCACAAGCTAAAAAAGATCTTATCGATGAAGCACTCAAAAATGCCGAAATAAAACGCCGTAATATTGAAGTGAGCAATGAGGAAGTTAACAGTGCTTTTGAGAACTTTGCAACACAAAATAATATGGCTGTTGATCAGCTCAATCAGATTCTGATTCAGAGTAATATCACAGTGCAACATTTTAAAGATTACATCCGTGGACAAATGGGATGGGGACGTCTTGTTAATGCGCGCTACCAGGCAGAAAAGGGTCTCATTACTGAACAAGAGGCTGTTCGCAGAATCTTGAAAAATGGTGGTGTAAAACCTTCCATTAATGAATATACACTACAGCGCATTGTTTTTGTCATTCCTGCACATCGCCGTTCAGAAATCTTTGAACAGCGTTATAGAGAAGCAAATAATTTTCGCGCACATTTCCAAGGATGTACGAGCTCGCGGAAACAAGCAAGGGGCATTTTAGATGTTACTATCCGAAATTTAGGAAAATTTCTTGAGCCTCAACTACCCAATGCATGGGAGCAGGCTATACTGGAAACACCTGTCGGAAAAATGTCAAAATTACAAGAGACTTCTGATGGAATTGAATCAATTGCCGTGTGTAAAATAAAAAGAGTTTCTGATGATTACGTAGCTCAGCTCGTCTTTTCTATTGAAGATAGAAAGAAAAACGGTCCACAAGAACTTGAAAAATTAAGCGAAAAATATTTAGAGGAATTGCGGCGAGCAGCGCGTATTCAAAACTCATAATGGCTACACTTGTTGTTAGTGGTGGTGATCCTGCCGGAATTGGTCCTGAAATAGCTATAAAAGCGTGGAGCTTGCGCCTAGCGCGTCAAATTCCACCGTTTGCTTTACTTGCAGATCCAGATGTTATTCGTTCACGTGCTCATTTTTTACAAATTGATGCTAAGATAGAATCTGTTTCCATAAATCATTCTGTAAAAAACTTTCAAACAGCTCTTCCCGTCATACCATTAAAAAACCAGCAGAGCGATCGGTTGGGTTTGCCTTCACCGGAGAATGCAGCTGGAATCATTGAAGCGATTGAACGCGGTGTTCAATTCATCCAAAACGGGAATGCGTGTGCACTCGTCACTTGCCCCATTGCAAAGAAAAACCTTTATGAAGCGGGATTTGAATTTCCAGGACATACAGAATTTCTCTCTCATTTAGCCCATCAAGCCTCCAGTACATACTATCATCCAGTGATGATGTTGTCAGGGACTCAATTGAAGACTGTTCCCATTACTGTTCACATTCCATTCAAAGAAGTTCCCTCACACCTCACCCGCCATTTAATCATTCAAACGATATGCATTACTGAAAATGATTTAAAAACACGATTTAAAATGACATCTCCCCGTCTTGCTGTTGCCGGACTCAATCCTCATGCTGGAGAATCGGGTGCAATGGGAAAAGAAGATATTGAAATTATCACGCCCGCTATTGAACATCTTAAAAAGAAAGGACTTCATATTGTTGGTCCTCTTCCTGCCGATACAATGTTTCATGAATGCGCAAGAAAAACCTATGATGTTGCCTTTTGCATGTACCATGATCAAGCTCTAATTCCCGTTAAAACATTGGATTTTAATCGCACTGTCAATATCACTTTAGGGCTACCTTTCATTCGAACTTCTCCAGATCACGGAACTGCTTTTGATATTGCTCATAAAGGGATTGCCTCTCCTGAAAGCTTTATTGCTGCTCTTCAATTTGCAAATCAACTTGCAAAAAATAATTTGATGTCATGCCAATAGATATTCTCCCTCCTCTTCGTGAGGTCATTGATACATATGGATTACAAGCGCATAAATCCTTGGGTCAAAACTTTCTTTTTGATCTTAACTTAACATCTAAAATTGCCCGTCAAGCAGGAGATATAGAAGGAAAACCTGTTATTGAAGTTGGTCCAGGGCCTGGAGCTCTGACACGTGCCATACTGGCAAAGGGTGCCATTGTCACAGCAATAGAGCGTGATGAACGTTGTATAGCGGCTCTCCTAGAGATAGAAAAGCACTATCCGCAAAAACTGAAAATCATTTGTCATGACGCATTGAAGCAAGATTTCTCAAAACTTTTTACAGCCCCTTTAGAAAAGCCACGTATTATTGCAAATCTCCCTTATAATATTGGAACACAACTCTTGTTAAATTGGCTTTTGGTCGAGCCATGGCCTCCTTTTTATGAATCAATGACATTGATGTTTCAACGTGAAGTTGCCAAACGTCTTACTGCAAAACCTCAATCTGCCCATTATGGACGTCTCAGTGTCTTAACCGGTTGGCGTACCTTTGCCAAAATTGCTTTTGATGTACCTCCTCAAGCCTTTATTCCAGCGCCCAAAGTCACTTCTTCCGTTGTGCATATTATTCCGCGAACACAGCCTCTCGCCTGCTGTGCACAAAAATTAAGCTTGGTAACAAAAGTTGCTTTTGGACAAAGACGAAAAATGCTTCGTCAAAATTTCAAGACACTTGGAGGTGAAATACTTTTAGAAAAAGCTGGAATCGATGGAACACGGCGCGCCGAAACGCTTTCAATTTCTGAGTTTGTTACTTTAGCTAATTTATTGCACTAAAAAACACAGTTTCTGACTCATTGTTTTCATACAAATGATATCAGTCAATCTTTTCAGCGATAAGTCTCTCAATGAAAGGTTCAAGAAAAGAACAACGCTCACGCTTCACTGTTTCTGCCCAATAAATTGATCTCATAAGCGAAACAGATTGATTGAGATCCTCATTTACCACAATGTAATCATAAGAATGCCAATACTGCAACTCTTTTCGTGCATTCTTCAATCGCAGCTCAATAATATCCTGGTTATCTTCTGCTCGACGGTGTAAACGTGAAATAAGCTCTTTCATTGATGGAGGAAGGATAAAAACAGATACAGTATCTCCCGACATTTTTTTTTGCAGCTGTTTAGTACCTTGGTAATCAATATCAAATAACATATCTTTACCGGCATTAAGTGCATTTTCAACGCTTTCACGTAAAGTTCCGTAATAGTTTCCATGAACTTCTGCCCATTCAATAAATTCATTTCCATCACGTTTGCGTTCAAATTCTTTCTTTGAAATAAAATGATAGTGAACACCGTCCACCTCACTGGGACGTCTTTGCCGTGTCGTCATACTGACAGAAAGCTCTAATTGTCCATCTTGCAAAAGTAACCGAGAAAGTGTTGATTTACCAGCACCTGAAGGTGAAGAAAGAATCAATAAAAAACCGCGACGTTGATTTCTTTTTTTACTCCCCAATTCATGCTTTAAAAAGGTCATCATACTGCTTTGCTTTTTCTTCAATTTTGCTTCAAAACTTCCATAATAAGATTTTTGGCAATCCCTTAAACTAATGTGCCGCAGCCTTTAATGCACGCCACTTGCGAACATTTATATTATGTTCCTCTAGAGTTCTAGAAAAAACATGTCCTCCAGAACCATCCGCGACAAAATAGAGCACATCACTTTTTGGTGAATGTGCCACCGCTTTTAGCGAATCTTTTCCTGGATTTGCAATAGCTGTTGGTGGTAAACCGTAAATCTTATAAGTATTATAGGGTGTTTCTTTCTCAAGATCTGAACGATAAATGGCCCGTCCAGCTGGTAACCCTTTTCCACCAAAGAGACCATAAATAACCGTTGGATCAGATTGAAGACGCATATGTTTTGCAAGGCGGTTATAAAATACTGCTGCAATCTTTGGTCTCTCTGCAGCAATTCCTGTCTCTTTTTCAACAATCGATGCCAATATCACAAACTCGTCAATAGATTTTATTGGTAAATCAGGAGAGCGCATAGCCCATATTGCATGAACTAATTTTGTCTGTCCTTCACGCAATCTGTTGATAATTTCTTTACGCGTTGTTCCCCGAATAAAGTGAACAGTGTCTGTCATTAAACTGCCTTCTGGCGGCAAAGCTTTTGGAAGATCCCCAACCAAAATTTCATTGGCAATTAATCGATCAAAAACCTGTTGAACCGTTAAACCTTCTGGCACTGTAAACGTATATTCAATCGATTTTCCTTTCACAAAGATATCCATAATATCCTGCATTGAAGCATGTGCTGGAATCAAATATTCACCAGCCTTCAGATGTGTTGTTTTTTGATGATAACCAACCCCATAAACAAAAACATCTGATGATCGAATAAGAGCGTGTTTTTCTAGCAATGAAGCAATTTCACGAATTCCCATTCCAGGATAAATAAGAACAACCTGTTCTGTCTCAAACGTTCCCTTCCCTTCAAAAATCGTTTTTCCAATGTAAAGAGGAATGCTTACAGCCAAGATAACAACCAGCATTAGCATCAAAAAAAAATGACCAAGGATGACGAAAGGATTACGTATGACGGAAGACTTTTTTTGTTTTTTATGAGCTAACATACCATTATTATCTACTCTCTGATTCGAAGAAGAATCATGTACGTCCTTCAGTGCTCTTCCATTTTTCATAGCGGACATAACTACCACCCTCAATAGTTTTTAGGGACACCACTATAATCCTTTCCTGAAATTTTTATAATAAAAAAGCAGAAATCTCATCAACAGAAAAATGATTACTATTCTTTAAAACGCCGCATCACCAAAGAGGCATTTGTCCCACCGAACCCAAAGGAATTGGAAAGAATCGTATCAATTTTTCGTTCGCGCGGCTTATGTGGAACGAGGTCAATTTTCGTTTCAATAGATGGATTATCAAGATTAAGTGTTGCTGGTGCTATATTATCTCGTATCGCTAAAACACAAAAAATAGCCTCTGCGGCACCGGCAGCACCAAGTAAATGCCCCACAGATGACTTCGTCGATGACATGGATATTTGTGGCGCATAATGCCCCAAAACACGCTCAACAGCTGCCAATTCAATAGTATCAGCCATCGTTGAAGTTCCATGCGCATTAATGTAATCAAGCTCACTTACATCCACTTTTGCACGTGCAAGAGCTGCCATCATACTACGCTGTGCACCTTCACCACTTTCTGAAGGTGCAGTAATATGATAAGCATCGCCAGATAAGCCATAGCCTATAACTTCAGCATAAATACGAGCACCTCGTTTTTTTGCATGTTCAAGCTCTTCTAAAACAACAACCGCAGCTCCCTCACCCATCACAAAACCATCACGATCAATGTCATAAGGACGCGAAGCGTGCTCAGGATTATCATTACGACAAGTAGAAAGAGCTCTACAAGCAGAAAAACCAGCAAGAGATATCCGATTTATTGGGGACTCAGTCCCCCCTGCCACCATAACATCTGCATCACCCAAAGCAACCAAACGCGCTGCATCACCAATTGCATGTGCTCCCGTCGAGCAGGCGGTTACAACCGAATGATTAGGACCACGCAAACCGTATTTAATCGATACATAGCCAGAAGCAAGATTAATCAAACGTCCTGGAATAAAAAAAGGAGAAACACGTCGTGGACCTTTATTACGAAGCGTATAACCAGCCTCAACAATGCCTTCAATGCCCCCAATGCCCGAACCAATTAAGACACCCGTGCCAATCTGGTCTTCATCACTTTTCGGAAACCATTCCGCATCTGCAAGCGCTTGATCAGCAGCAGCTATTGCATAAACAATAAATGCATCAACCTTGCGCTGTTCTTTGGGCTCCATGTGCAAATCAGGATTATACGTCCCATCTGTTCCATCTCCCAAGGGGATACGAGCAGCAATCTGGCATGGCAAATCGGATACATCAAACTCAGTAATGCGCCGAACACCACTCTTCCCTTCAAGCAGCCGGGTCCAACTATACTCGACATCACCAGCTAATGGAGACACAAGTCCTAAACCAGTAACAACAACACGTCTCATAACTTCTAACCTTGAATTGAGATTCACTTCTTAAAGCTCTCTTCTTGAAAATAGCCTGATAAGAAAAATAATCTTAAAGAATGTGGGCAAAAGCACTTTACGTCTTTGTTCTTGAATAATAATAATCACGCAGAAGCTTGATCGATAAACTTTACTGCATCACCGACTGTGAAAATTGTTTCAGCGGCCTCATCTGGAATTTCCACACCAAATTCTTCTTCAAAAGCCATAACGAGCTCAACCGTATCAAGACTATCTGCCCCTAAATCATCGATAAAGTTTGCATTTTCTACGACCTTCTCTGCATCAACTCCAAGATGCTCCACGATAATTTTCTTAACGCGCTCTATTGTATCACTCATGTTGAAATCCTCGAATTTATATTATTTACTTATAATTTGTTAGCTATATCGGGTCATCTAATCAAGCAATAGATCTCTGACTCTAAAGATTTTGGCAGCGATTCTAAGCATCCTGTGGATATCCCCTCCCAAATGAACCAATCTGACATCCCGACATAAATTGATCAATCTACAATATTTGGTGAAATGAACATATCTTTTCATTTCTTTTCACTCGTTCCTATCTAAAATAATACGACTTATAAATCAATGTAGAATAAAGCAAATACTTCAAATCATTGCCATGCCGCCATTAACATGGAGAGTTTGACCCGTCACATATGCAGCTTCATCACTCGCTAAATAAACAGCAGCAAAAGCTATTTCTTCTCCCATCCCCATGCGCTTCATTGGGATGGCAGCCATAATGTTTTCTTTTTGTTTCTCGTTAAGTTTGTCAGTCATGGCCGACTTAATAAAACCTGGAGCAATACAATTAACCGTAATGTTTCGAGAAGCAACTTCTTGCGCCAAAGCTTTAGAAAAGCCTATCAAACCGGCTTTTGCAGCACAATAATTTGCTTGTCCAGGATTTCCGACAACACCAACAACAGATGTTATGTTAATCACTCTTCCATAGCGACGCCGCATCATAGAATGAGTCAATTCACGTGTCAGAACAGAAGCAGCTGTTAGATTGATTGCTAAAACGTCATCCCAATCTTTCTCTTGCATGCGGATAAAAAGACCGTCTCTTGTGAGACCAGCATTATTCACCAAAATATCAACTCCCCCCATTTCTTCTTCCGCTGCTTTAGCCAATTGCTTAACCGATTGACGCTCAGAAAGATTAGCTGGAAACACAAAAACATCTTGTCCCAGATCTGCCGCCACTTCTTTAAGCTTCTCTTCACGTGTTCCATGGAGCCCAACGATTGCTCCTTGCGCATGGAAACAACGGGCAATTGCCTCACCAATTCCCCCTGATGCTCCTGTCACAAGAGCTTTACGACCTGATAATTTAAACATTTTTTAAACTCCTTACAAAGTCAAACACCAAGCACCTGTAGTGCCGTTTCTATTTCCTCGGCCGTGCCAATTGTCAAACCTTTTATCTCTTTGTTAATACGACGCGCTAAACCTGTTAATACTTTTCCACAACCAACTTCAAAAAGCGTATCAACCCCATTGGAATACATCCACTCTACTGTTTCACGCCACCGTACTCTTCCCGTCACCTGTTGAACAAGAAGCGCAACAATGTGCTCTGGGTCACTCTCTGGTGCAACAGAAACATTGGCAACGAGAGGAACAAGAGGAGCCGTTTTGTTAACAGTCAAAAATGCATTCTTCATGGCATCAGCAGCAGGCTGCATTAAGGACGAATGGAAAGGCGCAGAAACCGGAAGAAGAAGTGCACGTTTAGCACCTTTTTTTGAAGCGATCTCTACTGCTGCCTTTACGGCTTTTGTTTCACCTGAAATAACAATTTGCCCTCCCCCATTATCATTAGCAATCTGACAGATCCCTTCTTCAGAAACAGTTTTGCAGATTTCCTCAACATCTTGCTCACCTAAACCAATAAGTGCTGCCATAGCACCTTCACCAACAGCAACAGCCGCTTGCATAGCATTTCCACGAATGCGCAAAAGCCTTGCTGTATCCGCAAGACTCAATGTACCAGCAGCACAAAGAGCCGAATATTCACCCAATGAATGACCGGCAACAAATTTTACCTTTTCTTTTATATCAAATCCCAATTGTTCCATGACACGCATAACAGCCATAGAGACCGCCATTAAAGCTGGTTGCGCATTTGCTGTTAATGTCAAAATGTCTGCCGGACCTTCAAAAATGATCTCTGATAATTTCTCACCCAAAGCATCGTCAACTTCTTCAAACACCATTCGCGCTACAGCAAATTGTTCTGTGAGCATTTTGCCCATACCAACAAGCTGGCTCCCCTGCCCTGGAAAAGTAAAAGCTGCCACCATCTATCGACTCCTCAAAATTGTGCATAAATTATTTACTTTTGATCTTATTCATAAGCACAAATCAAGACAAAGTCTCTTATTTAAAACGAATACCACTCTTAAAATTATATTTTAAGGGAGGAATTTTATATAGAAACTGCGGGAAATACGGCGCCACAAACTGAATAGTTCCCCAACTTATGAAACTTCCTAAAATAACACCAAATAAAACATCAAAGGGATAATGGACACCAACAAAGACCCGTGCCCAACAAATCAAGCATAAAAATACTGCGGCAAATTTAAAAGAAACTTTGTACCGGTAAAAGTAAAGATTTGCCACATAAGGTGCAATCGTCAAAGCATGATTACTCGGAAAAGAAGCTGTTGCACGATGCTGAATCAATGGCGTCGCCAAACCTACAACAAATGGGCGTGAACGAAAATAAATAAGAGAAATAAGATAGCCTATAAAAAGAGCCATACAAATACTCACACAAATACTTAGCACGACGCATCGTTCTCTCTTTTCACCACAAAACCACAACACACAAAGATGGATAGGAATTATATAAATCAAAAACTTTGCACAAAAAATACTAAACAAAATCAAAACCGACCAAGATTGATGACTGCCAACAAGCATTTCAAAAAATGCAGCATCAATCTGGTAAAAAAAATCCATCCTTCACTCCTAATAATTGTACAGTACCGTTTCTTTTGTAAAAAAGCGGAAACTGTGAAAAATATATCAAAATTCAATAAATCAATTTTTTTATGCGCATAAGCTTGCTATTTTTAAAGATAAACTGTAAATGTCAAATGTTCATTACCGGCATTTTGGCTGGAGGTTGAACGGAGGACTGATAAAAACTGATAAATGATTCAGTAGGAAATGCAATATTTCCGGCCTCCTGTGTCTCCGCTCTCGGATGTCTCAAATTGTAAACGCGTCCTTTCTTCTTTGGTTCTCCAAAAAAGACAAGTCGCAGAGGCTTTGCGTCAAAACCGGTAAAATTTGATTGAAGAAAGGCAAAACAATGGCTCTTTATGAACATGTGTTCCTTGCCCGGCAGGATATTGCACCGCAGCAAGTTGATGAACTTTTGAATATCTACAAAGGTGTCATCGAATCGTACGGTGGAAAAGTTGGGCGTGTAGAAAATTGGGGTCTTCGTCCCCTCGCTTATCGTATTCGCAAAAATCGTAAAGCTTATTATGCGCTAATGAATATTGATGCGCCAGCTGCAGCGATTGTTGAAGTTGAACGTCAAATGCGCATCAATGAGGATATTTTGCGCTATATGACTATTCGCGTAGAAAAACATGAAAAGGAAAAGTCTCCTGTGCTTTCACGTCTTGATCGTAGTGCTCACACGAATCAAGATGAAGAGCGTCCTCGCTCCCCGCGTCGTCAACGTGAAGATGCTATAGAAGGAGTAGAATGATGAGTGATATCAATCAAGCCGCAGCACGTCGTCCCTTTCATCGTCGTCGCAAAACATGTCCGTTTTCCGGTGCTAATGCTCCCAAAATTGATTATAAGGATGTCAAATTACTGCAGCGTTATATTTCAGAACGCGGAAAGATTGTTCCTTCACGGATTACAGCGGTTAGTCAGAAAAAGCAGCGTGAATTGGCGAATGCTATCAAGCGTGCTCGTTTTCTAGGCTTGCTTCCCTATGTTATAAAATAATAAAAACACCATGCGACTGGAGGCTTTCCAGTCGCTTCTATGATTCAGTAACATTTTTGATTGCAGAACTCTATGACGGTGTAAAAAATACCAAAAGTTGGGGCTCCCAAATGCCTCTAACTGCAGAAAGCAGGACAGCGTTAAATGCAAAACGTTCGTGTTTATAAAATAATGGCTGGTGTTTTGGCAGGATTGTTTGCTGTTGTTATAGGAATGGCAATCATTAGTGTCGCAAATATCGCCCCTTATTTTTCTATCCTTCTTGGTTGTTTTCTCTCACTCCCAATTTTTATTGTTGCTTTTGGTCAAGGAACGTTAGCCAGTCTCGCTGCCTTAATAAGTGCTACTGTCGTTCTTGCCATCGTTACCAATATTTATACTGCTTTTGGCTTTATGTTGTTGTTTTTTCTTCCTGCTGTCTATGCTTCTTGGCTTCTAGGCCTTGCACGACCAGCACAAAAGGAAAACACGCTGATATGGTATCCATTATCATCGGTTATTTTTCATTTAACCAACTTTATAGCTCTTATAACAACTTTCATTGGACTGTATATTCAATCCCTTCCATCCACCCCTCTCATTGCAAAACAAGTCACTGAGAATATAGCGCAAGCTATGCGGCAATCGCAGTCATTAAGAGAAACTGATATTGTTGCGTTTAGTGAAGTTTTAATGGCGCATGCTGCAACTTTAACAACAATTGCTCTAACGACTTATAGTTTAATTTTTCTTATCGGTAATCTTTATTTTTCGATGATAACAGCGCAACATATGAAGTGGTTGAAAAGACCTCGTGATGACTGGAGCCAAACTTTCCGTCTTCCAATTTCTGGCCTTCTGATTTTTATTGTTGTTTGCATAGCCTCAATGGTTGAATTAAATGCTACTGTTAATTTGGGTATGCGTATTTTTAGCACTGCATATACCGTCATCATCTCAATCAGTGGCCTTGCATATCTCCATAATATCACAAAAGGAATCAATGGTCGGATTATCATTCTTTCTCTTGTTTATATTGCTATTTTAACCGTTGTATTTGCACCACCTATTTCTCTTATGATGCTTTTGATGGGAATTTGGGCAACTCTTCAATCACGCAACAAACTTTACTAAATTTATTTGTTTGAAAGGAAACACTATGGATATTATTCTTCTTGAACGTATTCCTCGTCTTGGTCAGATGGGTGATATCGTCTCAGTTAAAGATGGATATGCACGCAATTTTCTCTTACCTCAAGGGAAAGCTTTACGCGCAAATGAAGCAAATAAAAAACATTTTGAAGCGCAACGTGCACAGCTTGAAGCGCGTAATCTTGAACGCAAAAGCGAAGCACAAAAAGTTGCTGTGCAACTCGATGGCAAACTATTCATTGCCATTCGTTCAGCTGGTGAAACAGGGCAACTTTACGGCTCTGTATCAACACGTGATATTTCTGAAATTATAACATCTGAAGGATTTTCTCTTGAACGAAATCAGATTGAACTTAATCACCCAATAAAAACGATTGGGCTTCATACGATTACTCTTAGCCTACATCCTGAAGTGCAAATCTCTGTGATCGTCAACGTTGCACGTTCAGAGAGTGAAGCACAGCGCCAAGCAGAAGGTGAAACCCTTACTTCGGCTGATGCGATCTATGATGTGCAAGAAGAATCATTAGCCGAAAATAAAGAAGAGCAACCTACAGAAGAAATGAATGATAATGATGCAAACAGCATCACTGAAAAATCTTAATATCTTTTTCCTTTTCTGGCTTTCTCTTTAGCATATGTGCATGTTGTAAAGCACTCGGCTTTTTAAGTTCAGTGCTTTGCCGTTTTTATCTTCCTAAAGACAAACTTTTATGGAAAGAGTCATCTTTGCCAAACTCTATAATGACATAAGGAATCACCTATGAAATTGCTAGAAGATGCTCTTATAGATTGTTTTCTCCAAAAAACCACAAAAACTGTTTTAGATACTATACTTAAGCAATGTATTTGATACAGATACTCATTTCCTACATCCTTTAATTGTCTGAAACTGAAAAGACAGAAGACTGAAAAGATGATGTTGTTTAGTGGTTGCTTTTCAACCCTTCGCTTTTCACTGCAAACGAAAGCCCCAGTAAAAAAACTTGACATTTACAATTTATTCTTAAGATATGACGCGTTTTTGCTTATAAAAAATTGCTTTATTGAAAGAATGCTACCAAAGTTTTAAGCAAAAAAAATAGACTGAAAGTAGCATTGTTTTTTGATATTGAAAATAAAAATCTCCATACCCTCTCAAATTTTTATATTAAAAAACAAAATGTAAAGAAATATACTCTATACAAAGATATGGAATGCATACATGATGGAAGGTAAGGGAGTGAAAATATGATTCTAACCTAAACAAAAATTTAATGTCTTATCTTCTAAACCACACAACTTAGCTTATTGTTTAAATTAGAAAAATATAAAATCTTTGCGGAAAATATTATGGAAGAAAAAAATACGATCAACTTCAGCCCTGCGCAAAAAGAAGAAACGTCTTCTTTTCGACAACTTCCGCATAATATTGAAGCAGAACAAGCATTGCTTGGCGCAATACTCATAAATAACGAGGCGCTCGATCGCGTTTCAGATTTTCTAAAACCAGAACATTTCTTTGACCCATTACATCAGAAAATCTATGAGGTTTCGTCTCATCTTATCGAAAAAGGAAAAATTGCAGATCCAACAATTATTAAACCCTTTATTCCAGCTGAGGAAAAAATTGGAGATATCACCGTATATAATTACGTTGTACGTTTAGCAAAAGAAGCCGTAACAATTATCAATACCGAAGATTACGGGCGTGTTATCTATGATCTTTTTATCCGGCGCTCTTTGATTAATATTGGAGAGCAAGCTGTCAATACAGCTTTTGATGCTCCCATCGAGCTTACACCAGCACAACAAATTGAAACTGTTGAAAACCAATTGTTTGGACTAGCAGAAAAAGGCAAATATGGTGGAGGATTTGAAAATTTTGATGAATCTGTCCGCAAAGCTGTTGACATGATAAGCGCTGCCAAAAAGCGTTCTTCAAGATTATCAGGGATAGCCACCCATATTAAAATGCTTGATGAAAAAATGGGAGGATTACAACCCTCTGACCTCATTGTTCTCGCTGGTCGCCCTGGAATGGGCAAAACTTCACTTGCCACCAATATTGCCTTTAATATTGCCAATGCTTATCATCGTGGTGAGAAAGACAAAAATTCCGCGCAAGAAAATGAAGGAGGAATTGTTGGTTTCTTCTCGCTTGAAATGTCATCGGAACAGCTCGCAACCCGTATTATTTCTGAACAAACAGAAATTTCTTCTTCTGATATTCGGCGTGGGAATATTTTAGACGAGCATTTTACAAAAATAATCCGCTCAATGCATCACTTACAAAAAATACCACTTTATATTGATCAAACTGGTGGTATATCTATCACGCAATTAGCAGCCCGCGCACGGCGCCTCAAACGGCAACATGGTTTGGATGTCTTAGTGATTGATTATATCCAATTAATGACGAGCAGCTCAAAACGTTCGTCTGAAAATCGTGTTCAAGAAATCACAGAAATCACTACAGGGCTTAAAGCATTAGCAAAAGAATTGAATATTCCTATTATCGCCCTTTCACAACTTTCACGTCAAGTTGAAAGCCGAACAGATAAACGTCCACAACTTTCAGATTTACGTGAATCGGGTTCGATTGAACAGGATGCCGATATTGTTCTCTTTGTTTATCGTGAAGAATATTATCTCAAAAATGCAGAACCTAAAACAGGAACTCTTGAATATGAAAAGTGGCAAGCAACAATGGATGATGCCTTTGGAAAAGCTGAAGTTATTGTTGCCAAACAACGTCACGGACCAATAGGAACAGTTCATCTTGCCTTTCAATCTGATTTCACACGTTTTAGTGATCTGGCAGACAATAATTATCTTCCAGAGCAGATTGGTTAAATCGCCATGGCACGCAATCGCATTCAATTTGTCTGCCAAAACTGTGGAACCATCTATTCGCGCTGGGCTGGAAAATGTAGCTCTTGTGGAGAATGGAATTCTCTTGTCGAAGAAAATGTCAATAGCGGTATTGGTGGTGGACCTATACAAAATATCCGGAAAGGACACATTGTCGCCCTGACCTCTCTTACTGAGGATATTGAAGATGCTCCACGTATTCATTCTGGCATCACTGAACTCGATCGTGTTACCGGTGGAGGCTTTGTTCGTGGCTCAGCACTCCTTGTTGGCGGAGATCCAGGAATTGGAAAATCAACATTGCTCACACAAACGGCAGCTGCTTTATCGCAAAAAGGGCACAATGTCATCTATGTTTCAGGGGAAGAGGCTATTGCACAAGTCTGCCTGCGCGCGCAAAGACTTGGTGCTGCCAATACGAAAGTGAAACTTGCTGCTGAAACACATGTTGAAGATATTCTTGCAACCTTAAGCGAGCAGAAAAGCCTTGATATGGTCATTATCGATTCTATTCAAACCTTATGGTCAAATGCAGCGGATTCAGCACCCGGTACAGTTACACAAGTGCGCATTGGTGCTCAAGCAATGATACGCTTTGCCAAAAAAACAGGAACAGCTGTTGTTCTTGTCGGACATGTTACAAAAGATGGACAAATTGCAGGTCCCCGCGTTGTCGAGCATATGGTTGACGGTGTTCTTTATTTTGAGGGTGAAGGCGGACATCATTATCGCATTCTGAGAACTGTAAAAAACCGTTTTGGACCAACGCATGAAATAGGCGTTTTTGCGATGTCTGATAAAGGATTGCGGGAAGTTATCAATCCATCTGAGCTGTTTTTAGGTGAACGGAATGAAAAAGCACCAGGTGCTGCTGTTTTTGCAGGTATGGAAGGAACACGCCCGATATTAGTCGAAATCCAAGCCCTTGTCGCGCCCTCTTCACTTGGAACACCACGGCGTGCTGTTGTTGGATGGGATGGCAATCGTCTTTCAATGATTCTTGCCGTTTTAGAAGCTCATTGCGGCATTCGTTTTGGACAACATGATGTTTATCTTAACATTGCGGGCGGATATCGTATATCAGAGCCAGCAGCTGACTTGGCAGTAGCAGCAGCTTTGGTATCCTCTCTTGCCAATATTCCTCTTCCAACGGACTATGTCTATTTTGGTGAAATCAGCCTTTCAGGTGCGACCCGTGCCGTTGCACATTCAGCACAACGCATCAATGAAGCAAAAAAACTTGGCTTTCAAGGAGCTGTTCATCCTCCTACGACAGCTGAGACAATAAAGTTGATCAGTTTTCAACAAAAAACATTTTCTAATCTTCCTGAGTTGGTTGCAGCTATTACTCTGGATAAAAAATGATCTTCTCCCCAACATGACAGTATAGAAAAAAATCTATAAAATATAAAAGATCCTTGCTATAAGAACTGAACATGGCATAACAAGAAATGCATTTGTATACTGACTAAAAAACACAACTTTATGTATAAGGAACAAACAAATGAGCATAACAGTCCTTGATGGAATTGTCGTAGTAATCATCCTGTTGTCCGCTTTCCTCGCTATGCTCCGAGGTTTTTCACGCGAGCTTCTATCATTGGTTTCCTGGGCAGTTGCAGCTGTTGCTACACTGTTTTTATTTAAGCCAATATTGCCTTTTTTTGAGCAGTATCTCTCTAATAAAATGATTGCATTAATCACGACATTGATAACCATTTTTATTATTGTTCTCATTATTACTTCAATCATTACAATGAAAATTTCGGATTTTATTATTGATAGTCGCATTGGTATCTTTGATCGCACTATCGGTTTTGTTTTTGGAGCACTCCGCGGTTTATTCATTGTGGTCATCGGTATGCTGCTTCTTAATGCGCTTATTAAACCCGAGAACCAAGCTCACTGGATAAAAAATGCAACAACAAAGCCTATGTTAGATTCATTGGGAGAAAAAATTTGGGAAAAACTCCCCAAAAATCTCGACACTGTTCTTGAAAAAGCAGAAAAATTCTTTAAAGGAAACGACACTAATCCACAACATTAGCATTCTCATGAAAAAGTCATTGAGCAAAGAAAAATGGAAAATAGTTTGTCATGACAAAGAATTCCAAATAACATATGAAGTATGATGTAATCATTTCTCATATCACAACCGAAAGAATATGATGACAAAAAGCAACGTTTTCCAACAGGAACTTTCATTAGATGATGATACCCTTCATGAAGAATGTGGGGTTTTTGGTATCCTTGGGCATGAAGATGCAGCGGCATTAACAGCTCTCGGGCTCCATGCACTTCAACACCGTGGGCAAGAAGCAGCTGGAATTGTTTCCTACCATAATAAAATGTTTCATCAAGAAAAGCATCTCGGTCTTGTCGGTGATCATTATACAAACCCCGCAACACTTGCGCGCTTACCGGGAAATCGTGCTATCGGACATACCCGTTATTCAACAACGGGAGAAGTCGCATTACGCAATGTTCAGCCACTTTTTGCTGAATTAAAAGCTGGAGGCATTGCTATTGCTCATAATGGTAATCTTACCAATGGTCTTACATTACGTCGCGAATTGATTGCCTCAGGCGCTATCTGCCAATCAACATCAGATTCAGAAGTTTTTCTTCATCTCATTGCCCGTTCACGCTATGAATCTTCATCCGATCGCTTTGTTGATGCCATTCGACAAGTAGAGGGTGGGTATGCCATGTTAGCGCTTACACGTACCAAGCTCATTGCCGCACGCGATCCAATAGGTATTCGACCTCTCGTGATGGGAGAACTTGATGGTAAACCCATTTTTTGTTCTGAAACTTGTGCACTTGATATTATTGGAGCAAAATATGTTCGTGATGTCAAAAATGGGGAAATTATCATCTGTGAAATACAAAAAGACGGAGAAATTACGACAAGAATTATAAAACCAGAGAGCGAAAAACCAGAAAAACTTTGCCTTTTTGAATATGTTTATTTTGCGCGTCCTGATTCAACCGTTGGAGGGCGGAATGTTTATACTGTGCGTAAAAATATGGGCATTCGTTTAGCGCAAGAAGCCCCCTGTGCAGGTGATGTTGTGGTTCCCGTTCCTGATGGGGGAACACCTGCCGCTATTGGTTATGCACAAGAAATCGGAATTCCTTTTGAGCTTGGGATTATTCGAAACCACTATGTTGGACGCACTTTTATTGAGCCAACACAACAAATTCGTGCTTTTGGAGTTAAATTAAAACATTCAGCAAACCGTCCTATCATCGAAGGAAAACGCGTTATTCTCGTTGATGACTCTATTGTACGGGGGACAACATCTCTCAAAATTGTTCGAATGCTTCGCGATGCGGGCGCAAAAGAAGTTCATATGCGGGTTTCTAGCCCTATGATTTTCTATCCTGATTTTTATGGCATTGATACACCTAATATTGAAAGTTTGTTGGCTAATCAATATCCAGACTTAAAATCTATGTGCAATTTTGTTGGAGCTGACTCATTAGAATTTCTTTCAACAGATGGCCTCTACCTTGCTGTATCAGGGGAAAAACGAAATAATGCTGATCCACAATTTACTGACCATTATTTCACAGGACATTATCCTACACATCTTGCTGATCAAGAAAGTCTTTCCCAAACTCATCCATCATCTGTTCTAAAAACAAGAGATTAATGATGAAAAATGTTGATTTTAGTCTTTCTGGTCGTGTTGCGCTTGTTACGGGTGCTTCAAGGGGAATTGGCTATCATTTAGCATTAGAGCTTGCAGCACGTGGTGCTCACATTATTGCTCTCGCACGAACCGTGGATGGGCTTACTGAACTTGATAACAAAATGAGGGAAAAAGGTTCTCAGGTAACGCTTGTTCCACTCGACTTACATCATATGGATAACATTGATACTCTTAACGCTTCAATTGCCAAACGCTGGGGGAAACTTGATATTGTGGTTGCCAATGCAGGAATCCTCGGGACACTCTCACCAGTGACTCATGTTGAAAACACTGTGTTTGAAGATATTTTTCAAATAAATCTCATGAGCCAATGGCGCTTAATGAAAGCTGTTGAAGCCCTATTGCGTAAATCTGATGCTGGGCGCGTAACCCTGTTATCTTCAAGCGTTGCTCATATTGCGCGCGCTTTCTGGGGACCTTATGCAGCCTCTAAAGCTGCTCTAGAAATGATTGCCCGTTGTTGGGCAGAAGAACTCAAGCAAACCCCTATCAAAATTAATTGTGTTGACCCTGGAGCAACACGCACTGCCATGCGTGCACAAGCCATGCCTGGTGAAGATCCTCAAACTCTTCCTTCACCACAAGAAGTTGCAGAAAAAATAGCACATTTATCCTCACCTCATTTAAAAGAAACAGGAAAGCTTTTTAATGTTCGTCAAAATCGGTTTATGAGTTATCATATCCCCGATTAGAGCGATTATTAATTTATAAGAAGCATTTACCATTTTAAAGAATAATCAGCCCATACCAAGCAAGAGAAATTATGTAAAGAGTGGCTCGCTCCAAGAGCTCATCTATAAATGCTATCAAAGCGTTCACTGGAGTAAATTATCAAAAGGAACTCGCTACCAGAGACAATTAAATAAAAATTGTGAGGTGTCTAATAGGAAGACAGCCTAATTTAGGAAGAATATAAAGACGCAAAGGTAAAAACCAATGTCCATCCTTACCATCTCCTTTTAATTCGGCTTTACGGCTTTCAAAAGCATCCACAGCAATATCTTTGAGATGAAAATTACGTGTTGCTTCGCATTTTTGTTTTTCACGTTCTTTAATGGGGTCATAACCTTCATGTAAAACAGAACACCACCCACATTGCACATTCACAGGCTTGTTTTAAAGAGACATGTCTGAGAAGCCCCTAAGCCCGTTTTGTGGCGGTGTGGATGAATTGCATAACAATAACTCTATTGAACGCTACCATCTTCACGCTTATAAAGGGTCAAATCGGTACCATCACTCACTTTACCAGCGCATGGGTGTTGCGATAGCCCTTGCATTAAGACAGTTCATGAGAGGTATTTTTCCTCCTTTCCTCACTCATTTTTATCCACGTGCCAGTCCCGCTTATGGTGTAAAACCAAGTGAATAAAATTGATTCAACATAAAATAGTTTGAGATGAGAAAATCTTACAATATTCGGAGTTGTGATTCAAGGTAAGAAACGATAAAAACCATTAATAATCAATGCGTTGCATCTGCTCGGAAGTTACCCCCAAAATGCTACAGCACGCCGTAAATGCACAGCTGGATATACCAGAGCTGCAAAAAACTTTATGGGAGTAATAAGTTGTCTCTTTAAAATGGACACTCGACATGAATTATGTTGAAGATGATCCAATGATTGGTGTTAAAAAGCCTGTATCACAAAACAAAGACGGATTTATAACCTGGACGGAAAAAGACATAGAGGATCACTACAAATGTTGGGTAAAACATACCTTCAAACGCGTAGAGTATGGCGTTTTGCTTTATGCAGGCTTGTGTCGTGGTGATACAATTCGTATCGGTTAGAAAGATGTTCGGGTATCTTATTTCTAACAACAGAAAAGAGTCTCTTTAAAACAGAAGTCTATTTACCACTTTTACCAGTGCTTATACAAAATCTGGAACGTGGAAAAACCAGTCTCAATACTTTTTTATATGTGGCCGAAAAAGGAAATCCTTTCATAAAAGAGAGCTTTGGATTTTTGTTCTATAAAACCTGTCGTGATGCTGGTCTTAAAAATCTACTCACGGTGTTCGAAAAAGAGCTGCCACACGTGCTGCCAACGCAGGAGCAATAAGTAATCCAAATGAAAGCGTGCTTTAGTTGAATAGATGATACAACGGCATCACTTTACACAAAGACAGTAGATAGAACAAGGCTCGTCATTGAAGCAATCAAAAAACTGCAAAAATCTGGGATAAACCTCAAAAAAACACGATAAAACCAATGAGTTATAAAGTCCAAAATTTTAACATAACACATTTGCTCTATTAGAAAAAATATCCTTCGTGAGAAGCATTTTCCTATTCATTATTGAGAAAGAAAGATGGTAAACTTGAATTCCTCTTCTTCTTCCTTATCCTAAAAGATAATATATCAATCCCTATGTTTTTTGAAGAGCTTTAGTCTGAGCTTTTTTTTCTTCCAAAACAGCGCGTTTACGATAAGCTAAAAAACTACAGGGGAGAAAAATCATATAACCAATAGCTGTGATTAATAAAGTATGCCATGTGTAAGTTGCGAGAAAACCTACGTAAATAACAACCCCTAATATACACGGTACAACGATATCACGCCTCAAATTTTGATCTATTGTTTTTGCATTCCATACGGGGAGACGGCTCACCAAAAGAAAAGCAATAATGACAGTATAAAGACTAAAAAATAACGCCCCCCCCCAATTTGGCACTAAACCAAGAGCACCTAGATACACGGGCAATAAAAGCAACAATGCCCCCGCCGGAGCAGGAACCCCAACAAAATAACTCCCCTTCCATTTTGGTATAGCTGCATTATCCAACATGATATTAAAACGTGCTAATCGCAAACAACAAGCGATACAATAGACAAGTGCTGCTACCCAACCAACTTGACGCACTTCCGTCAAAATAAAAGAGTAAACAATAAGTGCAGGTGCAACCCCAAAATTAACCATATCAGCAAGAGAATCCATCTGTGCCCCAAAAGATGAACTCCCATCCATCAAACGTGCAATACGGCCATCAACTCCATCGAGAACTGCCGCTAAAAGAACCATTAAAATAGCAGCCTCATAACGGTGCTCAAAAGCCAAGCGAATACTGCTCATCCCCGCGCAAATCGCCAAAACAGTGATAATATTGGGGATAACATACCGCATCGGTGTAGGTGAACGCCATCGATTTGCACTATCATCATGCTGTCCTTCAGGACTAAAGGGAGAAAATAGCGAAAAATTTTTCATTGTTCATCCTAATCGAATCTGAAATCAGTTGTGGCACTCTCATCGTCAAACGACCCCAAAACTGTTTCCCCCGCAACCGCTATCTGACCAACTGCAACACGCAACTTCATTTCAAGTGGTATATAAAGATCAAGTCGAGAACCAAAACGAATCAAGCCAAAACGTTGCCCCGTAATCACGGAATCATTTTCTTTTGACCAACAAACAATTCTCCGAGCCATTATTCCTGCTATCTGGACGACACCAATCTTACCATGTTTGCTTTCAATCACCATCCCATTACGCTCATTAAACTGGCTAGCTTTATCAAACTCCGCATTGCTAAAATGTCCTGGACGATAAACGATAGACTCTACCGTACCACTAACCGGAATACGGTTAATGTGGCATGAAAACACATCCATAAATATGGAAATACGAATCATCTCTTTTGTACCCAACCCCAATTCTTCAGGCGGAATACACGGTTCAGCAAATGAAATACGCCCATCAGCAGGAGATATAACCCAATTTGCGTTAACAGGGACGACACGATCTGGATCGCGGAAAAAATATATACACCACGCTGTGAAAACAAGACCACACCAAAA
This sequence comes from Bartonella rattaustraliani AUST/NH4, assembly GCF_000312565.1. Lineage (GTDB taxonomy): Bacteria > Pseudomonadota > Alphaproteobacteria > Rhizobiales > Rhizobiaceae > Bartonella > Bartonella rattaustraliani. The sequence continues at coordinate 5,633 of NZ_CALW02000067.1, read as the reverse complement.
CAAGGGACTCCATACCCAACCAAGAACAAGCGAAATGATAAAAAACGCTAAAATAAAAGGGTATCCCTCTTTATGAATTGGTGCAAAACTATTATGGATAGATTGTAAAATACTCATATAATTTCCTATTTATAGTATAAACTTAAAACAAGTAATAAATCTTTTTGTTCCTCCTTGTCATTTTTTGTAATCAATCACTCCATATAAAGTTATAAGCTATATTTACACAGCTTATTTTTTACGATTCACAACGCCTATCTCATCTTCTTCACGCATTTTACGTAACTTTTCCTCAACTTGTGATGCTTCAAGCTGCTTATTCCACATTGAAGCATATAAACCTTTTTTACGTAAAAGTTCTGCATGCGTTCCGTTTTCAATAATACGACCATTTTTGAGAACCAAAATCTCATCAGCGTTTATCACAGTAGAAAGACGATGCGCAATTATCAATGTTGTACGTCCACGGCTGACAATATCCAATGCTTGTTGAATTTCCTGTTCTGTTGCCGTATCAAGAGCTGCGGTTGCTTCATCCAAAATAAGAAGTGGAGGCGCTTTTAATAATGTCCGTGCAATAGCTACACGTTGTTTTTCGCCCCCTGATAATTTAAGTCCACGTTCACCAACCATAGACTGAAAACCTTCTGGAAGAATTTCAATAAATTTTGATATTTGTGCCATTTCAGCAGCTTTACGCATCTCTTCATCCGTAGCACTTGGACGTCCGTAGCAAATGTTATACGCAATTGTATCATTAAAGAGCACAGTGTCCTGTGGAACCATGCCGATCGCTTCACGTAAACTTTCTTGTGTTATATCGCGGATATCTTGCCCGTCAATTGTGATGGAACCCGCATTAACATCGTAAAAACGAAAAAGTAATCGAGAAATAGTCGATTTCCCTGCTCCTGATGGACCGACAATCGCAACTGTTTTTCCTCCTGGTACCTCAAAATCAATCTCTTTAAGAATTTGACGATCCGAATCATAGGAAAACTTTACCTGATTAAACCGAATAGTACCCCTTTTCACAACCAGTGGCTTTGCATCTGGCTTATCAATGATCTCCTGTTTAGCATCTAAAAGATCAAACATGGCTTCAATATCCGTTAAACCTTGCCGAACATCACGATAAATTGAACCAATAAAATTCAGGGGAATAGAAAGCTGTATCAAAAGCGCATTAATAAAAACAAAATCTCCTAAAGTTTGTGTCCCATGAGAAATTTCGTAAGCTGACATCAACATAAGAATAGTCATTCCAAGACCAAAAATAAGAGCCTGACCAAAATTAAGCCAACTTAATGATGTCCAAATTTTTGTTGCTGCCTTTTCATAATTGGCCATTGAAGAATCAAATCGGCGTGCTTCCAGATCTTCATTACAAAAATATTTAACCGTTTCAAAATTCAAAAGAGAATCAACAGCACGCGTATTGGCCTCGGTATCTGCTGTATTCATTTCTTGCCGAATGCGAATACGCCAATCACTTGCCTTAATTGTGAACCAAGTATATAAACCAACCGTTATCACAACTATGAGCACATAATGCCCTCCATAATTTATACAGAATACAAGTGCTGTCAAAATAAACTCTAAAACTGTGGGGAGCGTGTTGAGAATAGAAAACCGTACAATCGCTTCAATTCCTTTTGTCCCACGCTCAATGACACGAGAAAGCCCACCCGTTCGCTTTTCCAAATGAAATCGCAAAGACAACCCATGAATATGCACAAAGGTCTTATGCGCTAACTGACGAATAGCATGTTGACCAACGGTCGCGAACAAAGAGTCGCGTAACTGATTTAATGCAGCTTGAACAATACGTGCAACATTATAGGCTAAAACAAGCATGATAGGAATCACATAACCAGATGATCCCCCCTGAGAGAACTTAAAACTTACATCAAGTGCATCGATAGCATATTTAAAGAAATAAGGTACCAATATGAGAACGAACTTGGCTAAAACAAGATAAAAGATCGCCCATATAACCCGCATTTTGAGATCATGCCGCTCTGCCGGCCACATATAAGTCCATAAATTATAAATTGTGCGCAAAGTCTGCCCTGTATCTGACGATACAGTTTTTATTCTTTTATTCTGTTTCATAAAGCCCTTACTTCTTCATCGTCCACTGGATAAGCATTGCACCCATCTCGTTGCTTATAGATTATATTTCTTTTTAATATACTCACTATAAACAACACATACTATTCTCTGAAGTTAGACTGTTTTTTAAAAAGGGACAAGAAATAATCCCTTATCAGATTTATTATTTTTGTCTGTATACTCACACCATTCTGCTGCAAATAAGTTATTGATCTTCACATGTTTTTTTTCAATTCTGCTTGAAGCCATGTCTTTGATTTACCAATCTCTCTGAGACCATTATCGAAAACTTCACCATTTTGTACTAAAATGACAGACTTCTTACCTTCCTCCTTTTTAACAACAGAACAATCACCCTTGGTTTCTAAATGGACAAAAGCAGCTTCATGTAAACTACAACCTTTAATCCGTAACATTGTAATCAAATCATTGACGCTAATGCCCAAACTTTCAATCTTATCCATCTGAAGGATAATATGTCGTTTTATGACTACTATAACACATTGATTCTTATATCTTTTTTAAAGGTACGGGATATATGAATATTAGCACGGGAATAGGATTCTAAATACTGTACTCCGTAACCACATTTTGGCTACTCGTTTTAGAGGAAAAGAATCATAGACCCTAGCTCTTACTGACCCACATTTTTAAGTGCAAAAAACATTCTCTAACGCGCCAAGCATACGCGGCTAAATAAGTCAAAACTATTAGAATCACAAAGACTATTGTGAATTAACAGCTCTTTTCGAGGAGCTTTTTTTGCCATACCTGCCATCCAAACTGTCTCAACTTCTAAAAAGTCAAAATCCTTAAAGATGTCTCGCACCGCATCACAATCATTCAGGCTTAAAACAAACTTGCCTTGCAGCCCATTGAGAACTTTTGCTATATGGACAAAATCCTCTTCAACAAAATCACCCGCACTATAATACTTGTTCTTTATAAAATAAGGCGGGTCTAAGTAAAATAGGCTATCCGGCGCGTCAAATTGCTCCATAACACGTTCCCACGACAAATTTAAGATAACCGTATCAATTAGCTTTTGTCTAACACGTCTCATCCTTGAGAGCAGCTTATCGGGATTAAACGCAGCCGGTCTCTTTCTTCCAAAGTTAAAACAGACATACCGGTTTTTTCCATAGAGAATACAACGTTGCAGAAACAAAAAACGTGCCGCTCTTTCAACTTTGGAAAGGTGTTCTGGGGAAGTCGCTGCAAAATCAAAAAACAACTCTCTTGAACAAACAAACCACTCAAGTCGTTTGGATAAATCATCAAAATGGTTTTGAACACATTGAAACAGATTGGTAATTTCTCCATTCAAATCATTAATCACCGAATATTTGACTGGTCTTTTATTCAGGAAAATAACACCAGAGCCTAAAAACGGTTCAACATAGGTTTCATGTTCAATAGTATTTAAAATCGGTATAATTTTCTTACGCAGACAGTGTTTACCACCCATCCACGCAAACAATGTTTGTGTCAATTCTTGTGTTGTCATATTTTAAAGAAAATCTTTTGTGTGTTCTAACTCTTGATGAGCCATTTTTTAAAGTGCGATACAATATTCTCTAACGCATCAAACATGCGCGATAGATCAATAACAAATAGGAAAAGCGCAAAGGCTAGCCACCTCATAAATCGAGACATCACCTTTACAACTTGATACGTATTGATCATCTCATGAAGGAGTTCTTGCTCTTTGTCTGTGAGCTCTTTCTCTTGATTATTTTGTTTGCCTCTGGCGCGACGGGGGCGCCCATTACCCTCATTTTCAACTGATAATCTAACGAATGATAGAATGGGTTTTCTCATGACTAATACACTTATGTTTAAAAAATATGAACTCACTGATGAAACTAAAGTTGTTAACCGTGTCACTTTACACCGCATTAAAGCTTTAAGGGACTTTTATAATGTCAAGGCTGGCGACCTAGGAGGCTTTATTCAAAAGGAAGAAAATCTCTCTCATGAAGGCAATTGCTGGCTTTATGATGATGCCTGTGCTTATAGCCATGCTCGGGTTTTTGAAAATGCAAGGGTACGCAATAATTCTCATGTGTGCGGGCAAGTCTATGGGAATGCACATATTGATGTTGAGGCGCATGTTTATGACAATGCTCACATTTTTTATAACGCTTGGGTTTGTAGTTATGCAAGGATTTATGGTGATGCGCAGGTTTCAGGTTTTGCATATATTTGTAACTATGGGAAAGTTTATGGGCATGCCATGGTTTTTAAGCGTGCGAAAATTTATGGTGAGGTCTATGGGCATGCTCGAGTGAGTGGCACGGCTGAAATTTATGGTTCTGTTTATGATAGAGCGAAAATTTCCCACAAGATTAAGGTTTGGGGGAAAGTCTATGGCACTGCCATTCTCGATAAAAAAAGCAAAATAAGCTATATTAAAAATCATCAAGAGGTTTATAAAGGTCGTAAAATTGTTGATATTAAAAACAATAAATAATGAGGCATGGGGGGCGCCTTTTATTTTTTAAACGTCTTAACAAGAGAACATTCAAAAAAGAAAGCCGTGCCATGATATGACGCGGCTTTCAAATAACGATTCTGATGATTAAAATTAAATCATCCACAATGGAGTCATGAACGCATATATACAAAACGTATCATATTGCAAGCTCTTTATTGTCATTATGAAACGTTATCCAAAAAAGCATAAATGTTAAATATGAAAGCATTCTTGTTATATTTGATATGAAGAAAGAAACTGTGAATACAGCGCTTACGATAAAACCTATTCTGATAACGCTCCAATGTTTGAAAGCATCAATTGAAATCACTTACATTCTCAAAATCAAAACCTATTGAGTAGATCAAAATGTTTAGAGCACTTTAAAACACTTAACTCAAAAACTGAGTGTTGAGATAGCTTACATTACTAAAATTGAAACCTATTCATAAATCAAAACGTTTTGTAAGGTCTCTATCAATCCAATCAAGAGTAAATGCGTTGGTAAGTGTAAATTAGCAATAAACCCGCTCTTTTGATTTTATGCTTGTAAGCGTTGGTTTTGAAAGCAATCTCTCATAAGACAAACAAACAATGGCTTTTATCAAATGAGATATAAAGCATGCATAATCTTATGACTACAATAGAAAGTCATTTTAATCACTAAACAGTTTCAAACGTGCAATCTCTTTTAAGAGCATTTACTGCCATAAGCAATTCAATTGTTAAGATGTGATTTAAACACATGCAATTATGTTGATTGGATAATTCAAACGATTGCGTCTAATAGTAACTATCGATTTTATGATTAAAACGTATTATTGAATTGTTATGAATGATTACTGCTTTTGAATGCCCACATGCGTTATAAGATTTGTATAGTGATTTGCTTTTCATGCTTTGTTTATAAATGGCAATTGTTGATAAAAAATGGTCAATTGAATCACATATAAAAGTGTGGATTCTTAAGTGGATTCGTATAAAATAAATACACATAACATATTGAATTTATTGTGTTTTTATATGATAGACGTTGCTAGAG
>NZ_CALW02000068.1 GCF_000312565.1 Bartonella rattaustraliani AUST/NH4 | reverse complement strand
TGATGTTTCTATTCTTGACCCTTTCACTGGAACGGGTACCTTTATCACAAGGCTTTTACAATCCAATCTCATCAAACCCGAGGATATGGAATATAAATTCCGTCATGACATTCATGCCAATGAGATTGTCTTGCTTGCTTACTACATTGCTGCCATTAACATTGAAACGACCTATCATAGTCTTATGAAAGGTGACTATATCCCCTTTAAGCATATTGGTTTAACAGATACCTTCCGGATGCTTGAAGAGAAAGATTTGCTGCGAGGTATATTCAAAGCAAACAGTGACTATTTAGAACTTCAGAAAAAACTAAACATTCAAGTTATCTTTGGTAATCCTCCTTATTCAACAAAGCAAAAAAATGAAAATGATAATGCAAAAAATACACCTTATCCGGTATTAGATGACCGTATTCGTGAGACCTATGCTACTCAATCAAAAGCAACCAATATGCAAGCACTTTATGATAGTTATATCCGTGCAATTCGTTGGGCGAGTGATCGTATTGATAATGCTGGGGTCATTGGCTTTGTTTCTGGGTCTGGTTACGTAGAAAAATCGACAATGGATGGTGTACGAAAATCTTTAGCCAAAGAATTCACCAGTATTTATGTGCTCAATTTACGAGGGGATATTCGTAAAAACATGTTAAGTAATGGAAATGCTCAAGAAGGCGAAAATGTTTTTGGCAATGGCAGTATGACCGGTATTGCTATAACGCTCTTTATCAAAAATCCTACTGTTACTGGACCTTGTAAAATTTACTATCACGACATTGGTAGTAATCTTACAGCAGAAAGGAAACTTGATATAATAAAATCCTTTAAGAGTATCGGTGGTATTACAGAAAAGCAAGCTTGGCAACTTATTACACCAGACAAACATGCTGATTGGATCAATCAACGTGATGAAAGTTTCAAAACATTTTTAGCACTAGGTATTAAAAGAGGACATGATACAAAACTCTTTGAAACCTTTTCGTGTGGTATTGTAACTAGTCGTGACGCTTGGGCATATAACTCGAGCCGTGAGGCGTTAGTGAAGAACATGAGCAATATGATTGGCTTTTATAATAGCGAAGTAGAACGTTTTAATGACGCCTATGAGCATGCTAATCGCGAGACACGTAAAAAGGCTGTAGACAGTTTCGTAAACTCAGATGCAAGTAAAATTAGCTGGAGCCGTGCTATCAAACAGGAATTAAGCAAAGAAAAGCTTTTTACGTTTGAAAATAACTGTCTTACGCAAAGTCTTTATCGCCCTTTTACAAAACAGTGGCTTTATTATAATCGCGCTTTTAATGAAATGGTTTATCAAATGCCGCGTATATTCCCTATGGGAAAAGCGGCAGCCGAAAATAGGGTTATTCAGGTTACAGGAGTTGGAGGAAGAAGCAGTTTTTCTGTTTTGATGACGAATACTTTGCCTGAACTTAATGTCATAAATAATGGTCAATGTTTTCCAAGGTACTTTTATGAAGAGGCTGAAATTTCAAAAGATAAAAATAAAAAGCAGTCCCATTTATTTGAAAGCTCTATAGAGAAAGATGAAACCGTTGGTTTACAAAGGCGTGATGCCATTACTGATGAAGGATTAGCACATTTTAAAGCCGCTTATCCTGATGAGAAAATCACTAAAGATGATCTGTTTTATTATATTTATGGAATTTTGCATTCAGAAGATTACCGTGCTCGTTATACTGATAACCTTTCTAAAGAATTGCCTCGTATCCCTTGTGTAAAAACTGCTGAAGATTTTTGGGCTTTTGTTAATGCAGGACGTGAACTTGGTCACTTGCACATGAATTATGAAACTGTAGCACCTTATCCAGTAACCTTTAAAAAGGGTAATCCAAAATTAACTGATATCCCTAATCCTGAAAAATTCTATTATGTGACTGAAATGAAATTCGCAAAAGTTAAGAAGTGTAAGGAAAAAGATAAATCTACAGTGATTTACAATCGTCATATCACCATGACAGATATACCTCTTGAAGCCTATGAGTATATCGTCAATGGCAAACCTGCTCTTGAATGGGTTATGGGGCGTCAATGTGTAAAGACCGATAAAAAAAGTGGTATTGTTAATGATGCTAATCGTTATGCCGTTGAGACCATTGGCAACCCTGCTTACCCCTTAGAATTGTTTCAACGGGTTATCACAGTAAGTTTAGAAACCATGAAAATTGTGAGAAACTTACCAACATTAGAAATAAGAGAAATAAACTGAACAGAATTAATAAGGCATGCTCATCTTATAGAGGTCTTTTGAATCTTCATTAACACTACAGTCTATAAGGCATCATATTGTGATGATTGATGATAGACAATTTAAAACACTAGGAATTTTTTATCATGCGTTATTTCAATAAAAAGAGAAGCTTTGCACTTTTAAATACTCTTCTTTGGATTGCTTTAAGGCTTTTCAGAAACCCCTTTCTCTATAAGATCAGATTTTTTGGGATTGCCTTTAAGAGATTATATAGAAATCTAAAATGGTGTCTTTTAACTTTTAAGAGTTCTGTTTAAAGAGAATTGTGAGTATTTATAGTCCTTTAGTTATGATGCTATCATAAGAATTCAAAACCTCTTTAAAGGTTTCTATGCCATTTCATAAATTATATTGAAACCACTCTCTCAAATCATAAGTTTAGTCTGTTAAAAAAACACCAAAACCACGACAGAACCCCTTAGTATGTATGTTATTGGTTGTATTTATAGATTGTACTGTCTTTATAAGTTGTATTGTTAAAATACTAACAACTTGAAATATAATGTTTTTTATTTTTCTTACTCTTTAAAAAAATAATATAAACATACCCCCCACCTCCAAAAGCCATAAAACTCTTTTGAAAGAGATTGACGTATATTTACACACAATGGATTAAAGAATAAAACAACTGTTAATAATGAATGGGCATTTTATTAAATCAATAACCAAAAGTCTAAAAACACTTTATGATAAGCAAGTAGCTTACAAAACGACCTTCCTGCTTTTTTAAAATAGATTGGCTATCTTTAGAGGCTTTCATAACAAAAATGCACTATCGTATTTGTTTTTTGCTTTTATGAAAGCGCGGTGTCTATGAAGGCTCGCTAGGTAAATGATAAATCTCTTATAAGACAATTCACAAAAATCATTCAATAATAAAGAGGCATGCTTTTAAAGCTAAAAATATGATTGCTAAGAGCGTTTTCAAATCTTATAAATATAGATAGACAAATAACGAAAACGCTTAACCACACCGTTAATATAGAATCCAAAACACGCAATAAAATAGAAACTGTTTATAAGAACATGACAATCTTTATACACAACGTGTTTAAAAAATACAAAAAATATCAAAAAAAGATAAAACTATTGTTGACAATAAATACGTATTTTGTTATACTAATACTTAAGTGATCAAAAACACTATACAGATAGCGAATAGGTTACGAAAAAACCTCTTCCAAACTTTAAAATACTGACTATCTTTTATACTTTTGTTAGTATATGAGAATTTTGTCGGGTGTGGTCATGCTATACAAGACCCTTATGGGGAAGGCATGCCAACGGACTATCTGCCGTGTTTTTGAGCGCCCGGCGTCTCCATTATGGCGTCAATTCAAAAACTTATATACAGGTAGGAAATTTTTATGAACAATACAGTTATATCTTCCATTACAAACGAAGCCGCCTCTACTCAAAATCAAAAAATTGAAAAAAAATATGAACTCACAGATCAAACCATTCTTCGCGAAGGTAAAAAGCTTTAAGAGATTTTAGTGATGTAAAGGCTGGTCAACTTGGGGGCTTTGTTGAAAAGGAAAGCAATCTCTCTCACGAAGGCAATTGCTGGCTTTATGATGATGCCTGTGCTTATAGCCATGCAAGGGTTTTTGAAAATGCAAGGGTACGCAATAATGCGCACGTGCGCGGGCAAGTCTATGGCAATGCTTTTGTTTATGGCAAGGTGTTAATTTCTCAATTCGCAAAAATTTATGACAATGCACGCGTTTATGACAAGGCTTATGTCATGGGGTATGTTTATAACAATGCCCATGTGTATGGCAATGCACATATTGATGTTGAGGCGCATGTTTATGACAATGCTCACGTTTTTTATAACGCTTGGGTTTGTAGTTATGCAAGGATTTATGGTGATGCGCAGGTTTCAGGTTTTGCATATATTTGTAACTATGGGAAAGTTTATGGGCATGCCATGGTTTTTAAGCGTGCGAAAATTTATGGTGAGGTCTATGGGCATGCTCGCGTGAGTGGCACGGCTGAAATTTATGGTTCTGTTTATGAGAGAGCAAAGATTTCCCACAAGATTAAGGTTTGGGGGAAAGTCTATGGCACTGCCATTCTCGATAAAAAAAGCAAAATAAGCTCTATTAAAAATCATCAAGAAGTTTATAAAGGTCGTAAAATTGTTGATATTAAAAACAATAAATAATGAGGCATGGGGGGGGCCTTTTATTCTTTAAACGTATTCAAAAAGCCGCGCTTTTAATCGACGCGGCTTTATAAATGATGAATGTAGATAAAAAATATCAATTAACAATAAATGCCTCTCTATACAAAACCTATCATATTGCAAGCGCTCTATTGTCATTATGAAACGTTATCCAAAAAAGTATAAAACGTTCTTGTTATATTTGATAGAAGAGAGAAACTGTGAATACAGCGTTTACGATAAAACCTATTCATGATAACGCTCTCATATTTGAAAGCGTCAATTAAAATCACTTACATTCTCAAAATCAAAACCTATTGAGTAGATCAAAACGTTTTGTAAGGTCTCTATCAATCCAATCAAGAGTAAATGCGTTGGTAAGTGTAATTAGTAACAAACCCGCTCTTTTGATTTTATGCTTGTAAGCATTGGTTTTGAAAGCAATCTCTCATAAGATAATAAACAACGGCTTATTTCAACTATGCCTAGTCGTGATCTCAAAAGAATGTTTGAGAATTTAACGCTCTCAAATTTGAAGTGAGTGATTTTAGTGTCACTTATGCGTGATATAAGAGATACTTGAAAATTATACTTCTAAAGTAGATAACCCCAATTTTAGAGGCGTTGTTTTTTAGAGCTAACAATTTTTAACGTTTGTTAAGATGTGATTTAAACACATGCAATTATGTTGATTGGATAATTTCAAACGATTGCGTCTAATAATAACTATCGATTTTATGATTAAAACGTATTATTGAATTGTTATGAATGATTACTGCTTTTGAATGCTCACATGCGTTATAAGATTTGTATCATGATTTGCTTTTCATGCTTTGTTTATAAATAGCAATTGTTGATAAAAAGTGGTCAATTGAATCACATATAAAAAGATGGATTCTTAAATGGATTCATATAAAATAATTGCACACAAACTATTGACATTATTGTGTTTTTTATGATAATATATTGCCCTCTGTACGGCGTTATCACTCACAACGGCATTGCCATAAACGTAGCCACCAATTTTTGCATTGCCATTAATGACTGCATTGTCATAAACATGAGTATCACAACCATAAACCCTGGCTTTATTACTCACTACTGCATTCCCATAAACCTTGGCACAGCCAGAAACCATAGCCTTATCACTTATTTTTGCATTTTCACTAACAATAGCATCATATGAAGCAATGGCATCATTATAAACCCAGCAATTGCCTTCGTGAGAAAGGTTTTCTTTCTTTTCGATAAAACCGCCCAGATCACCAGCCTTGACATCATCAAAATCTCTTAAAGCTTTAATGCGGTGTAAAGTGATACCGTTAACAACTTTAGTTTCATCTGTGAGTTCATATTTTTTTACAGAATTTTTCATAGTAAATCCTCGTATTTTAACATTTTCATTGCCCCCCTAAGGGCGCCGGGCGCTGAAAAACACGGATACGAGACCGTCGTTACACTTTTCCCTATAAAGGGTATTGTATAGTGTAACCACACCCGGCAAAATCGTTATATGCTAATGATAGCACAAAAGAAAGCCAGTATATTTAAAAGCATAGGAAGAGGTCTTTTCGCAACCTATTCGCTCGTATTACAGTGTTTTTCAAGCACTTGTCGCCCTTTTAACCGATTTGTTTTTTTGCGTCAATTAAACAGATCAATCAAGCCGTACAAGAGTTTTTACAACAGATAGATCAAGATATCAAACAACTCTCTACAAGAGCGGCTTAAAGCTTATGGGGGTGCATTTACAGCGTTCTGCACCCCCACCCACTTCTCAATCAATCATAGAGGAAAATATCATGGCTATGAGAAAACCCGTCATAACAGAACCAGAAATCAACCGTGTCATACGCTCAGCCAAAAAAAAATGAATTAAGCGCCGTGGAAATAAGAACCGAAGGTTGTTCTGTTTTAATGTATCTCAAAGATGACTTACCGCCTTTCATCCAAGAAAAGGACCAAAAGAAATCTTCAGACGACTTTTTCAAACCGCCTCATCTTGTGAAAGAAGTCACAAGATACGGGAATGTTTTATGGTATGTTCGTATTGGTCACGGTCCTCGTATACGTATCAAAGGAATCTATGGAAATTGAAATTGTAATATTGTAGAAAAGTTAATCAAAATGCCAAAGAGAAGCACGAGAGTTTATTGATCAATATGATAGAGCTCATCTATAAATACTATCAAAGCGTTCACTGGAATAAATTATCAAAAGGAACCCGTTACCAGAGGCAATTAACCTACCGTAATATAATTGATAAAAATGGTGAGGCTCTCTACTCAGAAATTACCAAAAAGACGCTACAGCACGCTATCAATGACCTGCTTGATACGCCGGGGTCCGCAAAGAATTTTATGGGAGCTATGAGCTGTCTCTTTAAATGGGCAGTTGATATGGATTATGTTGAAGATGATCCAACAATTGGTGTTAAAAGACCTGTATCACAAAACAAAGATGAATTTATAGCCTGGACGGAAAAAGACATAGAGGACTACTACAAATGTTGGGACGAACATACCAAAGAACGGGTATGGCTTGACGTTTTGCTTTACACGGGCTTGCGTCGCGGCGATGCGGTTCGTATCGGTTAGCAAGACGTTCAAGACGGTATCTTATTTCTAACAACAGAAAAGAGCGGCTTTAAAACAGAGGTTCACTTACCGCTTTTACCAACTCTTATAGACAGTCTGGAACGCGGTAAAACCGGTCTCAATACTTTTATATGTAGCAAAAAAGGAAATCCTTTAACAAAAAATGTCTTTGGAGTTTTGTTCTGTAAAGCTTGTCGTGTGGCGGGTATTAAAAAGTCTGCTCATGGTGTTCGAAAAATAGCTGCCACACGCACTGCCAATGCAGGCGCAACGGTAGCCCAAATGAAAGCCCTCTTTGGTTGGACAGATGATACAATGGCGTCGCATTATACCAAGACAGCAGACAGAAAAAGGCTCGCCATTGAAGCAATCAAAAAACTGCAAAAAAATTCGGGATACCCCCCCAAAAAATGTAATAGAATCAATGAATCATGAAATCCCAAATTTTCATATAATTTGTTTATTTTATTATATTGTATATCTTACTTAAGGGTTAAAATCAGTTATTTATGAACCTTAAACTGTTCGCACCCTACTTTTATGTTAAAAACATGTTTTTATTTAAAAAATTAAAGCATTTCCGCAATACCTGGAATAAAAGGTTGATAACGTACTTGAAACATTTCTAAACGCTCAAACCGATTACCAATTTTTGTATAGCACCTCATCATTTGCACCCCTTCATCAGGTCCTATAGCTTGAATGAGCATCCCATTTTCAGCTAAAAGTTCTAAAAATTCCGTTGGTTCATTGGAACGTGACGGCCAAACAAGAATACGATCAAATGTTCCCAAACCTGTAATATTACAACTTCCATCAAGCTGCTGTATCATAATATTGTCAAGTCCTAGAGCTTGAAATTTTTGACGTGCTAAATCAACAAGTGTTTTATAACGATCAACTGTTGTCACACGATCGCTCAGGCACGCCATAAGAGCAGTACAAAAACCAGAGCCTGTACCAATTTCTAAAACACGATGCTTTTTTTTCAACGATAATGCAGAAAGGACCAAAAGCTGCTCTTCCAAACGCTCAATATATTCACCACATTCGATAGGAATAATTTTATTATCATAAGCGCTGCTAAACCATGGGGAAGCCACAAAATGTTGACGCGGAATTTTTTCAATCGCCTTAAAAAAGCGAACATCATCAATCCCTTTACTGCGCATTTTCAGCACAAGAACTGCCAACTCTTCATGAAATCGTAAAGTGCTTTTCTGCTCCATACTCTCATTTAGTCTCCAACAGAGTAATATCCTTATCCTACGTACAACGCACTTCTTTCAAAAGTGGCAGAACTTCACATTTGCATATTATCACTTTCAGCAACAAAAATATATCCATTTTCCTTTTGCAAAATTAAGCAGTAATACAACGCATCCCTTTCATATAGGGTTGTAAAACATCTGGTACAATAATAGACCCATCAGCCTGCTGATAAGTCTCAAGAATTGCGATCAAACAACGCCCAATCGCTGTACCAGAACCATTAAGACTATGAACGAAGTGTAATGCTTTATCACCCTCCTTACGATATCGCGCATTCATGCGTCGCCCTTGAAAATCTCCACAAACTGAACAACTGGAAATTTCACGATATTGCCCTTGACCTGGAAGCCAAACTTCAATGTCATAAGTTTTACGTGCAGAAAACCCCATATCACCTGTCGAAAGAACCACTGTACGAAAAGGTAAACCAAGACGTTTCAATACATCTTCTGCACATTCTGTCATACGTTCCAATTCCGTTAATGATTGCTCTTCAGTGGTAATCGATACCATTTCCACCTTCCAAAATTGGTGTTGCCGCAACATGCCACGCGTATCACGACCTGCAGCGCCCGCTTCTGAGCGAAAACAAGGCGTTAAAGAAGAAAATCGTAAAGGTAAATCCGATATCTCAAGAATTTCATTGTTTACCAAATTGGTTAACGGGACTTCCGCTGTAGAAATAAGCCATCTACCATCTGTCGTTTGAAAAAGATCATCTGCAAATTTTGGCAACTGTGCAGCCCCGTAAACAGTCTCTTCACGTACAAGAAGTGGTACAGAAACTTCTGTATAACCATGCTCCTCAACATGCACATCAAGCATAAATTGACCCAGTGCGCGCTCAAGTCGCGCCAATGTCCCTGAAAGCACTGTAAAACGTGTTCCCGATAAACGGCTTGCCCGCTCAAAATCCATCTGTTTAAGATTTTGACCAAGGTCAAAATGCTCCTTTGGTGTAAAGTCAAACTTTGATGGTGTCCCAAAATACCGCATAACAACATTATTGTTTTCATCTTTACCCTTTGGAACATCATCTAATGGAGTGTTTGGAAGAACGGAAAGAGCCATTTCAAAATTCTCTGTCAATCGTTTTTCTTCCGCTATAGCAGAAGAAAGAAAATCTTTAATCTCTTCAACCTCAGCTCTCAGCTGTTCCGCCAGCTTCTGGTCACCCGCCGCTAAAGCCCGCCCTATTTCTTTTGAAATCGCATTGCGACGCTCCTGCGCAGATTGGACTTTAGCAACATAGGAACGCCGCTCAAGATCAAGTTTTATTAATCTTTCTGCTTGCGGCTCAAGACCTCTATCGACCAGTGCAGCATCTAATTTTTCAGGATGTTCACGAATCCACTTAATATCAAGCATCAAAATTCCTCATTTCCATCATTTTTATTCGTTTCCTCTCGCACAAAAGATAAACTTCTTTTAAGAGGTTTTTTTCTTTTTTCTATACAGTAAGCAATTAAAATTGAGATCTCATAAAGAGCTATTGTTGGCAAGGCTACTGCAAACATAGTAAAAAAATCCGATGGCGTAACTATAGCCGCAATTATAAAAGAGACGAGAATAGCCCACTTCCGTTTAGATACCAAACTGTTAGATGTTAAAAAACCAACTTTTGTTAAAAGACTGGTAACAAGAGGTAATTGAAAAATCAAACCAAAAATCAGAACAAACGATGTCATAAAACTCAAATAATCAGAAATACGAACGATAAACTCTATTCTTAAATGAACATCGGGAAGAAATTGTTGAGAAAGGCTAAACCAAAGCATTATTGGCGCGAATAGAGCGTAAACAAAAGCGCCCCCAAGACAAAATAAAATTGGTCCACCAATGAGAAATGGGAGAAAAGCCATACGCTCATTTTTATAAAGTCCTGGTGCGATAAAGCTATAAAACTGAAAAGCCGTATAGGGAAAGGATAAAATAGCGGCCCCAAAAGCAGCAAGTTTCATTTTTGTTAAAAAAGTTTCCCATACTTGCGTCGATTGCAAACGAATATTTTCAGGATTACCACCTGATATTTTCATTGCCCATTGATAAGGCCATATCAAAAAATTTAAAATATAATCTTTGATAAAAAAACAAACCATAAAAGCTATTAAAAACACAATGAGGGCTGCAATAATGCGCTGACGAAGTTCAATCAAATGCTCTAAAAGTGGCGCCATATTGGTATCAACTTCATCTTTCTGAACACTCATGATGTGCCTTTTTTATTTTTAAAAGTTGCCGAAAACCCTTTAGAATCGTGATGAGCAAGAGAGACTGTTAAATCTTCATTGGCTTTATCTTGATCATATCCCGAAAACTCTTCGTCTTTTTTTGATTTATGGTATCGTGTGTT
>NZ_CALW02000069.1 GCF_000312565.1 Bartonella rattaustraliani AUST/NH4 | reverse complement strand
TGGGGTGTTATTGTGGGCGAACCTTCGACCATGAAAACAGAGACCATGCAAGCCGCTTTAGAACCTCTCTATGTCTTTCAAGAGGAATGGTATCAAGAGTGGGTAAAGAAGAAAAAACAGCAAGAAACAAAAGATATTCTTAGTGAATTAGATAAACGAGAAAAGAAAAAACAAGCCTATAAAGCACTCAAAGATCAAGACGAAGAACAAGCCCTTGCTCTTCTTTCACAAGCTCTTGAACGCAAAGAAAGTGAGGAAGATGACAGTTCTATAAAACGACGTCTTATCGTCAATGATGTCACGGTAGAAAAGCTTGGGGAACTCTTAAAAGAAAACCCCCGTGGTCTCTTAATGGTGCGTGATGAGTTGGCTGGTTTTTTTGCCAATTTGGAAAGAAAGGAATATCAAGCAGACCGTTCCTTTTATCTAACAGCTTTTAATGGCAATAAGTCATACACCTATGACCGTATAGGACGTGGAACCATTTTTATTCGCAATGCAACCGTCTCTATCATAGGGGGTATTCAACCTGCACGTATTATTCCCAGCACCATGGAATAAACGATGATGGTTTCATGCAACGGTTTCAAATGCTGATCTTTCCCGATGAAAGACAAGAACGGTTATGGGTCGATAGACCTCCTAATCAAAAGGCATGGGAAAGCTATCAAGGGGTCTTTCGTTCTCTTTATGATAAACCATTAGGATCACCAAAATATCCGATAACTATACGCTTTTCTGCCGAAGCCCAAAAAATGTTTCGTGTATGGTGGGAAGATTTTCAGAAAAGAATAAATGAAGGTCATTTTTCTGCAAGTTTAAAAGCGCATCTTTTGAAAATGAATAGAACCATACCAACCCTTGCGTTGATTTTTGAACTGGTTGAGGGTGGGCGTTTTGAAATAAGCTTGCCTTCACTCTCTATGGCATTGCGTTGGTCATCCTATCTCTTAAGCCATGCAAAACGATTTTATGCGGCGGGTGATACATTAACAGCAGAAAGTGCAAAATTAATTGTCGAGCGTTGTGATCATTTACCCGATGTCTTTACGGCAAGAGATATCTATAGACGGTGTTGGCGTTCTTTAAACGACAAGGAAACTGTCAAACAAGCTTTAGAGCTTTTATGCGGTTCTAATCACCTTCGAAAAAAGTTTATAACACATCAGACAAGTGAACACTCTCGTGCCTATTATGAATGGCATCCTTTGATCAAAAACAACAGCATAAAACAATAAAGAAACCTCTTTTAAAAACTTACTACTCAAATACGCAAAACTCTTTTTAATGGTATTCTCATCAAAGAACTTTTCTCTAAAAAACAATGATCTGAGTGACTATTAAGAAGAGTTTGTCAGTGGTGTCAGTTCTTTTTAGACCCTCTCTTAATTTTTTTAATGAGAAAAATAAAAAACATTATATTTCAAATGGTTAACATTTTTAAAACATAACGCATATTAATCGTACAATCTTTAAAGAAAACCTATGATAGGCGTTGATTAAAACCTGTCAGTTATGTGTCAGTAAATTGAACTGACAGAATAGACCATTTTAGTGTCTCATAAAACCTATCAAAATACGCATTCTGATATTTTAAAGCACATAGTGCATTTGTCTTGATTAACCCGTGAAACGATCAGTAAATTTCACACTTTTGCTGATCTACTCTGTATCATGGGCTGTGGATAAACAACCTTTATGAACTTTATTTGAAAAATTTATCCGCATTTGAATGACTTTACCTCATTTTGCCCTCGATCTTTGATTTGAATCAATCTAATAAACTCCATTCTGATTACTTTGAAGAGAATTAATCAGTAGCATATATTGCCATGGAGTCACTTCTTTATGCTTCAGTCTACTAAGTCCGATAATGAACACGTCACTTTACGCTCGCTCTTAGAATATTATCGTCAACGAGCCAAATCACCCCGTGAATTAGGAACATTGTTTGAAAACTTGGTCATAGCTTATTTGACGAAAGACCCTCTTCAAAAGCAAGAATACGAAAAGGTTCAAACCTATTGTGAGTGGGCGCAAGAGCATGGCGAAAATGGAACGGATATTGGGATTGATCTGGTGGCTACAATCCGTGATGAAGGTGGCTATGCGGCTATTCAATGTAAATGCTATGACGCTTCTCACATAATTAAAAAAGAAGATATTGATAGTTTTATCGCTGCCTCGGGCAAAAAGATCTTCACGCGTCGACTTCTGATTGATAGCACCGAAACCGATTGGAGTGACAATGTTGAACTGACTTGTGAAGGACAAGAGGTTCGTATTCAACGCATGAACCTTTTTGATTTGGAAAACAGCCAAATCGATTGGGGGGCTTATAAAGAACAGGGACAAGCCGTCCTTAAAGAGAAACCGAAAAAAAAGCTTTTAGATCATCAAAAAGAAGCGCTCAAAGCGGTTTGTGAAGGTTTAAAGGAAGCAGACCGTGGCAAGCTTATCATGGCTTGTGGAACGGGGAAAACCTTTACGAGTCTTAAGATAGCAGAACAGATAGCAGGGAAAGGCAAGCGTGTTTTATTTTTAGTGCCTTCTCTCGCTCTTATGTCACAAACGATAAGAGAATGGACGATAGATGCAGAAGTGCCTTTACGTTCCTTTGCTGTGTGTTCTGATACACAAGTGGGCAAGCGTCGT
>NZ_CALW02000070.1 GCF_000312565.1 Bartonella rattaustraliani AUST/NH4 | reverse complement strand
AAATAAAATCGTGAAAAAACACTGCAGACAATTTAATTTTGGAGAAGAGAGTTCATTATTTTATCATTGCTCTATAATCTTCTGCAATCACCATTGCATAAAGAACATGTAGGCTTTATGCTTTGAGTGAGTAAAAGGAAGGTGTCAATGTCATCTAAACTTACGCGGAACCAAAGATTGGTTTTGAATACTTTAAAGAATGCAAAAAAACCTTTAAGTGCTTATGCTATTCTTGATAACTTACGCGAAGAAGGATTTCGTGCACCTCTCCAAGTTTATCGTGCATTAGAAAAACTTGTACAATTAAAGTGTATTCACCGTCTTGAAAGTGTCAATGCTTTTATGGCCTGCTTACATCCTGAAAATTGTCAACACGAACTGACAACTTTCACAATTTGTGAAAACTGTGGCAAGGTCAATGAAATACAAAACCAAGCTATTGTCTTCAGCCTTCAAAAAATGGTTCAAGAAGTAGACTTCCAAGCACAAAGAAGTATTTTAGAAGTACGAGGTGTTTGTAAAAAGTGTGCAAAAAAGTAATATATTTATACTTGCAAGTTGATATATTTAGTGTTATGCGTTGCCCCTTAGAATATTGCTTGAAAAGCTCCTAGCGCGCTTAAATATATATCGCTCTCTGCTCTCTACTGCTAAAAGTGCACTTGTTTTGCTCATTAAACACAGAATTGAAAGTGTAAAATCATGTCCACAACTGAGACAATTGTTTCAACAAAAAAATACTTCAATAAAAAAAGAATGATCAACATTCTTCTTATTATCCTCGCCCTTTGTGTCATTTTATTTAGCTATAGGTGGTTAACATATTGGCGTTATATGATTTCTACTGATGATGCCTATGTACAAGGAGATATCGCAGCAATTGCGCCTAAATTAACTGGATATATTGAAAAGGTTCCTGTTAAAGCCAATCAAATTGTAAAAAAAGGTGATGTCTTATTCCGTTTAGATAATGGTGATTATCAAATAGCCTTGGATCAAACAAAAGCCCATCTCAATACACAAAAAAAAACTCTTCTCCGTATTGAAGCACAAATTATCGCAGCCCACAGTGCTTTAGATGATGCAAAAGCACAAAAAACTGCTGCTTCAGCCATAGCAACAAATGCAAAACTAACATTAGAACGCACCACAGAATTGAGAGCGGATCGCTATGCCACTCAATCTGAAGTTGATAGTGCTAAATCAACTTATGAACAAGCGATTGCCAATGTGAAACGTGCAGAAGCACAAATAACCGCAGCACATGCAAATATCCAAGTGTTAGAAGCGCAACGAAGTGAAACAGAAAGCCAAACAAAGAGTTTAGAACTCACACGTGATAAAGCACAACGTGACCTTGATTCAACCATTATACGGGCTCCATTCGATGGAGTTGTCGGAAATTTAACAGCAAAAAAGGGGGATTTTGTTGTCAATGGTCAGCGCCTTGCAGCACTCGTTCCCATTCATGCTCTTTATATTGAAGCAAACTATAAAGAAACACAGTTACAAAACATTCACGCTGGACAACCAGCTTATATTACTGTTGATGCCTTAAAGAAAGATATGTTTACAGGAACTGTGCTTTCTATTGCACCTGCAACAGGCGCTGTCTTTTCTCTCCTTCCTCCACAAAATGCCACCGGCAACTTCACGAAAATTGTCCAACGTATCCCCGTACGCATTTCTATTCCAGAAAAAGTCTTAAAAACCGGACATATCCGAGCAGGAATGAGTGTTGCTGTGGAAATTGATACACGGACAAAGTCACAAGATAAAAAACCCTTATAAAGAAAATGATCTCATTATGACATCTCCGACACAAAAACCTACACAATCCGAAGAACACATAGATCCCCGAAAAATCGTAGCTTTCATTGCTATGGCTTTCGGCATGTTTATGGCTATTTTGGATATCCAAATCGTTTCTTCCTCTTTAACTGAAATTCAGGCTGGTCTTTCAGCAAATTCTGAAGAAATTTCATGGGTTCAAACTTCCTATCTCATTGCTGAAGTCATCATGCTTCCCCTTTCTGGATTCTTAGCACGATTGCTTTCAACACGCATTTTCTTTAGCCTATCAGCTGTTGGTTTTACGATTACCTCTATTCTTTGTGCAACCTCAACATCTATCAATGAAATGATTGTGTATCGCGCACTCCAAGGTTTTATTGGTGGAGGAATTATTCCAAGCGTTTTTGTTGCCTCCTATGTCCTTTTTCCTCCTTCCAAACGTCCAATTGTTGTTCCTGTTGTTGGACTGATTGCAACGTTAGCACCCACCATTGGCCCAACAGTGGGTGGGTACCTCTGTCATATCGCCTCATGGCATTGGCTTTTTCTCATCAATGTGCCTTTCGGAGCTGTTATTTCAATGCTCACTTGGAAGCTCATTCATTTTGATAAAGCTGATCTCTCTTTAATGGCGAAATTTGATTGGTTAGGACTCATTTCCATGGCTATTTTTCTAGGGACTTTGGAGTACCTTCTCGAGGAAGGTGCACGTCATGACTGGCTAAACGACAATCTGATTCTAAGCTTATTCATTATTATGATCATAACCGCTGGCTTATTCTTCTGGCGCGCTTTTACGGCTAAAGAGCCCATTGTTGATCTTTCAGCTTTTGCCAATTTTAATTTTTCAGCCGCCTCAGTTTTTTCTTTTATGCTTGGAATAGGCCTTTATGGACTCACATATCTTTATCCTGTCTATTTAGGCCAAATCCGCCATTATGATGCCCTCATAATTGGAGAAACATTGTTCATATCAGGGGTTGCCATGTTATTAACCGCCCCCCTTGCCGGCTTCTTTTCCGCACGAATCGATGCACGTTTAATGATGGCAATAGGACTTTTTGGCTTTGCATATGGAACCTGGCTGGCCACCTCTATCACAGACAATTGGGACTTTTGGGAGCTCTTTTGGCCTCAAATTTTCCGTGGTTTTTCTATGATGTTATGTATAATTCCTGTATCTAATATTGCACTTGGATTACTCCCACCGGAAAAAATAAAAAATGCCTCTGGGCTTTTTAATCTTACACGAAACCTTGGTGGTGCCGTAGGACTTGCTATTATCAGCACTCTTATCACAAAACGTACAGATCTGCATTATGCACGAATCGCCGAAACCATCCACCCAGGAAATATCCAAGCAACTGAAATGCTTTCACAACTTTCTTTGTACTTTAAAACCATAACTTTTGATCCCCATGCTCTTTCTCTTACACAACTCTTTAACATAGTACGTCTACAAGCAACGGTTATGGCTTTTAGCGATGTTTTCCTTATAATAACCGTGATATTTACCGTTTTAGCACTCACAACTATTTTTCTCAAGAAAACCACAAAACCCACCGATTCTTCTCCAGGACATTAAACTTAATATACAAAGTGAGAGAATATCTTTCCTTAATCAAGAACATCTCTCCGTTACCTCCAACTTTTTTTGTCTGTCAATAGAAAAAACGTTTTTATAAACGCACCATGTGACATGATGATTCCTAATAAAGATCTTGAAAATACGAAAGACTTTTCATGTTTTGAAGAATAATGCTCATCATAAACGGGATGCCTTTACAATCTTCAACAATCACAAACAAAAACATTCTTCTTAACTTGAGCACTCTTTTAAATGTCTGCCCGTATAGATAAAATATCCGTTTTTTCGATTTTTTTTGATTGTGCATCACAGAATAAAAAAACATGAAAATAAGAGACGAGCGTTAATCACAAAAAATGAAAATATGATGTTAGCATTATTATGTTCAATGCAAAGCACTTCTTATATACACAATTTTTTTATTTATGAAATTCTAAAGAAGAGAGGAGCTACGATCTTTTAAACACAGCGCCCCCTCATCCACAACGGATAACTCTTTCAGTATACCTTAAGAATTATACACAAAATTCTCAAGCTTCTGATCTATCGATATCATTATAAAAATAGCTCAATTTATTACCAATCAATACTTTCTCCCCCTCCTCCTAGACAGGCTGCAAAACTGTTAAACACATGAAGCATGTCTCTCACATTATCAGGACAAGAACCTATGGATTAAAAGCGCATATTCCTCCATTTAGAAGAGCAAAATACTCTGCCAAAGAAAGAGTTAAACAAAGCACTTCTTATCTGACAGATCATCATTTTCCAAAATACAAATGACTGAGAGGCTTTAAGGATAAATGCATCTATAATTTCTGAAAATCCAATCTCTTCAAAGTCATCATTTATGAGCTATATCCCTGTTTTAAAACAAATTTTAATATAATATCTGTGTTTTTCGCCTTGCACCCTGGTTGCCAATGAAGACTTTTTTCAAACAATTATAACTGAAAAAATACCATAAACAGTCTCGATAAAAGATAAACCGATGACTTTTTCAAAATCACTTTAAAACAATGCAACACACCATAATCCTCAATCAATAGACAAGATCAAAGATCAAAAAACACACATAAAAAAGCAGACTCTGCAATAAAGCTATCCTCAAACTTTGCCTCGTATAAAATACGTCACGCACGAAAACGACCCGCGCCCCAATACTATCATTGTTGGAACGCGACGACTGGAAAACAAGGAAGCACAATTATGAGAAAATGTACAATCTCTTTATGCCACCTGATGATGCTGAAAACGACTCAAGCCTTCGCGTTCTCCACTAGGAAGCAAAGTGCCATGACAAGAAGAAAGATATTCTGGGATCAGTTCCAATGCTTGAAAACGATGTTTTTCATAAGGACCGGGCATTGCCAAATTTTGGGTTAAACTGTTTGAAAAACCAAAACGCTGATAAAATGCACAATCACCCACAAGGAAAATAGCCCCATATCCTAATTTTTTTGCCGTTTCAATTGCGTGCCGCATAAGAACAGACCCTATTCCTATACCAGAACATTCCGCTGCAACCGCCAAAGGTCCCAAAAGCAAAGCATGCTGTACGCCATTCTTCCCTTTTTTAAACCGAACATGCCAAAGACGCACACTCCCCACAAGTTCTCCAAGGGTATTTTTGACAACAAAGGATAACCCATACGCAGCCAATCGTCCACGACGTAAAACTTCCGACGACTTGCGTTTACGCCCTCTTCCTAGAGTTAAATCAAGCAATTTCTCCCGGCATGACTTATCTGCTTCTTGCTCACATGCAAGTGTAAAAAACGCACCATCTTTTGTTTGAAAACGCATCATATTCATCTTTGTCACACCCCCACTATACCTTTGGTTCTCATAAAAAAATTAAATCACATAAGATCGCAAAGGTTCAAAACCATTAAAGGCAACAGATGCATAGGTTACCGTGTAAGCGCCCGTTCCATGAATCAACAGCTCATCCCCCACCGTAAGAGATAAAGGTAAGAGATAAGGTGTCTTTTCATAAAGAACATCTGCTGAATCACATGTTGGACCTGCTAAAATGCAAGGTTCCATGACTTTATCGTCATGCGGTGTTTCAATAGGATAGCGAATGGCTTCATCCATAGTTTCAGCAAGACCGTTAAATTTTCCAACATCAAGATAAACCCATCGAACATTATCATTGTCGGCTTTTTTGGAGATAAGAACAACTTCTGTGCGAATAACACCAGCATTGCCAACCATTCCACGCCCCGGTTCAATAATTGTCTCAGGAATACGATTCCCAAAATATTTTTTCAATGAATCAAAGACAGCTATCCCATAAGCTTGTTCGCTAGGAACATCTTTCAAATAACGCGTTGGAAAACCTCCTCCCAAATTCACCAATTTCAATGAAATTCCTTCTCGCTCTAAACATGCAAAAACGGTCGCCGCATCGGATACAGCACGATCCCATGCGTTAAGATCCGTCTGCTGAGAACCAACATGAAAAGAAACACCATAAGCTTGCAAACCCAATTGATGTGCTCGACGTAACACATCAACCGCCATAGCAGGAACACAACCAAATTTACGCGACAATGGCCATTCTGCACCTTTCCCATCGGTAAGAACCCGACAAAAAACACGCGCCCCTGGAGCAGAGCGAGCAATTTTTTCTACTTCTTCCACACAATCAACCGCATAAAGCGAAATACCAAGTGCATATGCAAGCGCAATATCACGCTCTTTTTTAATCGTGTTCCCAAAAGAAATGCGATTACCCGTTGCACCAGCTTTTAAAGCCATTTCAATTTCCGCAACAGAAGCTGCATCAAAAGACGACCCTAAAGAAGCAAGAAGCCTCAAAATCTCAGGAGCTGGATTTGCCTTTATCGCATAAAAAATACGAGATTGTGGAAGTGCTTTTTCAAAATTTGTATAATTTTCACGAACAACATCAAGATCAACAATTAAGCATGGACCTTCAGAACGATGTGTTGCAAGAAAATCGCGAATACGTTGCGTTGCCATCTACCAATCCTCCTAGAGAAAAAATCTCTACTCTATGCTTAAGACAGTATAAAACTGCCAAGAAGCAAAGGGACAAAACACATACAATAAAGACCTCCACTCTGATAATTCATCAGAAAGAAATTTAAATTGTATGCAACCAAAAAACAGCGCAATAACCGCGTTGTTCTACTTTGTCTGCCTTTTTGATTGGAATTGAGAAAACCACTTCCGCACTGAAGGCAATGAGGTGTGCCTCTATAGTTATTTCAGCACTTGAACAGCTGAAAGACACCAGAAAGGCCCGCACCGTCGTTGCTTCAAGATGTCCTCACTCTTTCGATTGGCCGTAAGAATGACTGGAGCGGTTAGTTCCAGGTACCGTACCGGTTAATCTCACCATTTGAGCACCAGCGGACACCCACAGGCACGTGCGACTTTGGGCAGAGTTTCGTATAAAGCGAATCTTTCCTCATTTCAATCATTTTTTTTGATTTTAAGTATTTTTTAATTTTAAAAGACAAGACAATATAAAAAACGACACTCTTCTCAAAGAGATAAGTTGCCTTTTCTCTTTTCACGAAAAGCAATATTTTAAAGGGTTGTAACCTTCATCCCTTCCCCCACAATCCCCTCATCCCCCGTATTCCCCACGCAATCCCTCCAATCATTGTGTGTTGCGCTAAGAGAGCGCGTGCTTTGGCTATGACTTGTAAATCAACATCTAACCCCAGTGCAGCAGCATGTTTGAAACAAAGATTAAGACGGTTTAGTGCTTTCTCTGCTGTTCCAGCTTTTGTATGCTATATGGGGGCAAGTGTATCGCGTATCTCTGTTTGTGTGATTTCTGAGATGGGAAGACAGCCTAATTTAGGGAGTACATGACGTTGTAAAGATGAAAACCAATCGCCTTCCTTACCATCATCCTTTAATTCAGCTTTACGGCTTTCAAGAGTCTCTAGAGCAATGTCTTTGAGATAATGAAGATTACGCATTGCCTCACGCTTTTGTTTCTCACGTTCTTTAATGGGATCACGACCCTCATGTAAAACAGAACGTCACCGTGTTGCATGTTCACGCGCTTGTTTTAAAGAGACATGTCTTAGGGAACCTAAGCCCATTTCACGGCGTCGTCCGTGAATTGTAGAACGATAAAGCCATTAAGCGCCACCATCTTCACACTTATGAAGGTACAAGCCTGCACCATCATTCACTTTACCAGCACCCAATGTTGCGACAGCCCTTGGCACTTAAGACGATTCATAAGAGGCATTTTTCCTCCTTTCCTTACTAATTTTTATCCACATGCTAATCCCGCTTATGGTGTAAAACCAAGTGAATAAAATTGATTCAACAGGAAGTGATTTGAGATGAGAGAATCTTACAATATTCGGGGGTATGATTCAAGATAGATAACGATAATTTATCGTTATAAACCAATGCGTTGCGCTACAAAACGCCACCGTACTACACATTCACGAGCTTGTTTTAAAGAAACAGCGCGCAAGCCCATTTCACGATGGCATGGGTAAAATATATACAGATAAAGCCCAAGCCATTGAGCGCCACCATCTTTACGCCCATGAAGGGAAAAATCGGCACCATCATTCTCTTTGACCATCCCCATATATTTACTCGCCTCATAGTGTCGCATATTTACAAGCTCATGAGATTACACCGACTTTATGGGCAGTACACACTTTTCTGAGGGAGCTCTTGTGAGACCCAAATATTATTATATCCTCAAGCATAGAAACTGTAATAAATATAGCAAATATAATAAACACAAAAAGCAGGAGGCTGTTTCACGTTCAATGCTTCCAAACTCCTGTAATAACAATTCTTGCATGAAAGCGGTTCATGAGGGGTCTTTTCCCTCTTTTCTCATTTTACCCTCCTGCCAATACCGCTGAGAGTGTATGAGCCAAGTGAACAAAATTTCCTCAAGATCAAAGAGGTTTGAAAGTAAGAGAATCTTACGATATTCAGTCTTGTGATTCAAAATGAGTAACAACAAATTGATTCTTATAAATCAATTATATTAATCACACATAAGTATTGCTTTAAAAGAGATCTTTTGCTTTGATTTTCCCGTCAAAAAGGTGCGACTCTTTATTCTTAATGCAGGTCTTCTCACCATAAAAATGCTGAAAGAGTAGCATCTACAGTATCACCTTTCCCATATCTCTAAGATCACAAATCTATACCCATCATTCTATCTATCCCTTCACAGATTTTCTCCACTCTGAAAATAGAGTATTTATAGCATTTTTATTTTCAAACGCCTCTTCAAACCACCTCTCCCTTCACGCGATTACAGCATAAAACGATTCTAGCATAAAATAACCATTGAAACATTTTGACAAAATAAGAATGAAGAATGTTTAAAATAAACCAAGTGCAATAAGATTAAAAAGAGACCTATTTCAAAAAAACAATGATGATTGAACTTTATAAGTGAACGACTAAACTTTTATTAACACCCAAAATCTCGATAACTCCCTGCCATTAAAACACTTTTTATCCACACAACAATACCTTGAATCATAAGGATAATTTATCATTATGCACTTATGAAATACAATCCCGAATATCGTAAAATTCTCTTACTTTCAAACCTCTTTGATCTTGAGGGAATTTTGTTCACTTGGCTCATACACTCTCAGCGGTATTGGCAGGAGGGTAAAATGAGAAAAGAGGGAAAAGACCCCTCATGAATCGCTTTCATGCAAGAGTTGTTATTACAGGAGTTTGGAAGCATTGAACGTGAAACAGTCTCCTGCTTTTTGTGTTTATTATATTTGCTATATTTATTACAGTTTCTATACTTGAGGATATAATAATATTTGGGTCTCACAAGAGCGCCCTCAGAAAAGTCTGTAATGCCCATAAAGTCGGTCGTAATCTCATGAGCTCGTAAATATGCAACACTATGAGGCGAGTAAATATATGGGGGATGGTCAAAAAGAATGATGGTGCCGGCTTGTCTCTTGTGTAAGTAAAAATAGTGGTGTGTAAGTAAACGTGATTGTTATACAATTCACGCAACCACCACCGCAAAATAAGCTGAGAACCGTCTAAGAAATGTTTTTTAAAACAAACCCGTGAATAGAAAGCTTTCTCTCTTAGAAAGAGCAAAAATTTCCAGTGTCAAAATACAATATTTTTACATTTCTTGATGAGATTGTATTGCACGCAATTTTGCTAACTGAAACTGCCTATGACGTTCACGAAAGCGCTGCCGATCTTCTTCACTACGTGTATTATAACAAGCATCACACGAAACACCTTCCTCATAATGAGGTGATAATTTGCTTTCAGCATTAAGAGGAGAACGGCATGCCCGGCATAATTCGCGTCCACATTCTTCAAGACCATGTTTTACAGAAACGCGCTCATCAAAAACAAAGCACTCGCCCTGCCATAAACTTTCTTCTTTTGGAACAATTTCCAAATATTTGAGAATCCCACCTTTTAAATGGTAAACCTGCTCATAACCAAGTTCACGCACATAAAGCTGTTGATTTTTCACACCGAATACCGCCTGTACAAAACATAGCAATTTTCTTTTTCTTTTTTAAATCAGCTTCATGTTTGAGAACCCATGCAGGAAATTCACGAAATGTTTTAATATTCGGATCAACGGCTCCTTGAAAACTGCCAATTGCATATTCATAATCATTGCGCGTATCAATAAGAATTGTTTCTTCATCTTGGATAAGGGCATTCCAATCCTCAGGATCGACATAAGTTCCAACAACCTTTAACGGGTCAATCCCTTCCACGCCCATTGTCACAATCTCTTTTTTCAACCGCACTTTCATACGATGAAAAGGCATTTTTGACGCCCATGAATATTTAATTTCCGGTGTTTGAAATGCAGGCTCCGCTGTAATAAAATCTACCAATATTTCAATGGCAGCACAAGACCCAGCAACAGTTCCATTAATACCTTCTTGTGCCAAAAGCAGGGTACCCCTGATGCCCTTTTCTTGACATAAATCCTGCAAAGGCTTTTGTAATTGTTGATAATGCTTCAAATCAGCAAAGCAATAAAGTGCCGCAACTTTAAAATTCTTTTCCATGAGTCTTGCCATAACGCGCGTTTTATTCAATTTCAAGGTTTATCCATTTACTCTCTAACATATTGTGCTTAATCAAACTATATTAATCAGCATCATTTTTAAGAGAAAAAACTCCATGTGCCAAAAAATAACTCAGCTTTTATCGCTTCTCCAGGAACAAAACGTCATACCTGTTTCGCGCATTGACGATCTAGAAAGTGCAATACCCTTAGCACGCACTCTTGTCAAAGGTGGACTAAAAACAATTGAAATCACCTTGCGAACCCCAATTGCATATGAGGCAATGAAAGCAATTCTACAAAAAGTCCCTGAAGCAATTGTTGGAGCAGGAACAGTTCTTAATACAACACACTAGGAACAAGCTAAATGCGCCGGTACAAAATTTATCGTAAACCCTAGATTATCAAGCGGATTGATTGATTGTGCAAAAAACAGTGAAATTCCTCTTCTCCCCGGTGCAATAACACCAAGCGAGTTAATGGAAGCATGGGATAAAGGTTATTCATATTTGCAATTTTTTCTTGCGGAAACAGCGGGAGGAATGCACTTCCTTCAAGCCCTCGCTTCCCCTTTCTCTCAAATCCAGTTTTGCCCAACAGGTGGCATAACACCAAAAAACGCAGCACAATGGCTTAAGCTTTCTAACATTTTTTGCATTGGATGTTCCTAGATAGCGCCCACGAAACTGATTACAGCGGGTGATTGGGAGGCTATCCATTCATTAGCCCATGCAGCAACACAATTATCTCCTCACCCCACAAAAACAACATAAGACGCAGAAAGGCACATCCCCCCTCAACAAACCAAAAGACTCGAACATCTTTGCAAAGCCTTTCAATATCATGGAACCACAAATCATCATAAGATCTTCATCAAAAGAAATCTGGGAGAAACTTATCGTTTTAAAAATCAAAGACCACTCTTCACCAAAACTGCAAAAAAGCAGTGTTTTTATCCAACGAAAGCGTACTCAACAACATAGAACGTAGGTACATTGCGTTACACATTCACGGGGTATTGCACATTCACGCGCTTATTTATAAAGAGACTTCTCTTCATGCTCGCAAACCCATTTCGCGGCGGTGTTTTAATGAATTGTATAACGATAAAGCCACTAAGCACCACTATATTCACTCTGATAAAAGGACAAACCAGTACACTATCATTCTTCTCTTTACCAGCTCCCCATAATATATTACTCGCCTCATGGTGAGGCATATTTACGAGCCTAGAATGTTGTAACACCCCTTGCATAAAGACAATTCATGAAGGGTATTTTTCCTCTTTTCTTCTCTTGTCTTTACCCTCATGCTAACCTCACTTATGGCGTACAAGCCAAGTGAACAAAATTTCTTCAACATCAAGGGGGTTGAAATGAGAGAGTTTTATAATATTCGGTCCACTGTTTCATAAGTGAATAACGAAAGGTTATCCTTATAAATCAATAGAGTGTTATTATTGACATCATCAACAAGCCCAAAAGATTCGCACATCTTTGTACAGCCTTTCAACATCGCCATGGAACCACAAATCATAACAAGACCTTCATCTCGAAAATTTCTCGGTAAATAAGCCCTGCAAAATCAAAGAGACTCTCCACACAAACCACAAAAAACAGTGCTCTCATCTCCCAAAAGCGCGTTCTACAACATAAGACATAAGCGCATTATTGGCATCCTCCACAAAGCCGAAGGCCTCACACATTTTCGCACAGTCCTTCAAACCACCATAAAACCACAAATCATAACAAGACCTTCATCTCGAAAGTTTCTCGGTAAATAAGCCCTGCAAAATCAAAGAGACTCTCCACACAAACCACAAAAAACAGTGCTCTCACCCTACAAAAGCGCGCTCTACAACATAAGAGGCAGGTGCATTATTAGCCCCCTCAACAAGCCCAAAAGATTCGCACATCTTTGCACAGTCTTTCAACATTGCCATGGAACCACAAATCATCACGCGATCGTCATCTGGAGAAATTCTCGGTAAACCTGTTGTCTCAAAAAAAGCACTACTTTCCATAACAGTTGTAATGCGCCCCATATGCTCGGAAGTTTCACGCGTGGTCATAGGATAAAATTTCAATTGTTGTGCATATGCGCCAATAAGTGGATCTTGTTGTAAAGAGGTCACAAGCTCTTTGGCATAGTTAAGCTCATCTCGCTCACGCGTTGTCTGAATAAGCACCACTTCTGAAAATTTTTCATAAGTTTCCGGATCACGAACAAGACTTGCAAAGGGCGCAACCCCCGTCCCTGTTGAAAGAAGATAGAGACGCTTTCCAGGAATAAGAGCATCAAGAACCAACGTTCCCGTAGATTTCTTACGCATGAGAACTGTATCACCAATTTTAATTTTTTGAAGGTGCTCAGTTAATGGCCCCCCTGGAACTTTGATAGAAAAAAACTCAAGTTGTTCATCCCAAAACGGACTTGCGATTGAATAAGCACGATAAACCGGCTTTTCTGCATTTGGTAAACCAATCATCACAAACTCACCTGAACGAAAACGAAAGCTTTCCGGACGATTCAGACGAAATTTAAACAAACGGTCTGTGTAGTGACAAACTTCCTGAACAGTAAGCGCAAATACATTTTCAGGAATTGGGAAATTTGATGCAACGCTGCTGATGTTTGACTGAACCTTTGTGGCAGACGTATTCATAAAACCCTTCCTTATCTTTATTCGACAGAGACTCAAATTTCAAAAGTGATATAATGTCTGTGCAATTATCTCAATATTTCTCTTCAGAAATAAACCACTCAATGAACGCTTTAGCATAAAAGACAGTTCAATAAACAAACCATAAAGCATAGTAAGCAAGCATAAAAACGTCTGATGAAAAACAGGTCCAATACCATCTTTAGCAGCATAGAGTTAAGAATGTGTTTTCCTCCTGCTTCATTTAAAATATCTCAATCTAAATCCCGAAATACCAAAAAATTTTCATGATTGGCTTGTATGATACTCTTTAAGCAATATACTTCAAGAATGATAAGTCTTCTTTATGATAGAGACATCAACCATACGCTTACAAAAAACTATTGCTTCCATTCGTTATATATTACGACAATGCACAAAAAAAGCCATTCTCTTCATTGTATAAACATTCACTTCATCGTATAAAGATCAGTCGATGTATACAAAAAGATTACCAACATAGCACAGTATTTAGCACCAACTTGTGGAAATCATAAACAATATTCGCATCTTCTTCCCATTATAGAAGCATATATGCAACAAACGAAGGGAAGTTCATATCTCACCAAAAAAGATAGGATCTCAAAATGCAAAAATCCGTTCATGATGAAGCAAACACCTTACCACCTTATGCAGCTGTAGCAACCATTGATGTGCGTGCCATTGTTGCAAATTACACAACTTTGGCTCAACATGTTACCCCAAGCGAATGTTCAGCGGTTGTGAAAGCGAATGCTTATGGATTAGGTGCTGAAACAATTGCGCCTGCACTTTACCAATCTGGTTGTCGTAGTTTTTTTGTAGCCCAAATCGAAGAAGCACTTCAATTAAAATCGATTTTACCTTCAAATGTTACGATTGCCCTTCTTAATGGACTTCCATATATGATGGAAGAATTTGTTGCACAATCTGGTATTATCCCTGTTCTAAACTCTTGGAATGCTATCGAAAGCTGGCAAACACTTTGTCATAAAAAGAATAAAAAACTCCCAGCAATTGTTCAGATTGACACCAATATGAACCGATTAGGACTTGATCAAAAAGAATTACAACAACTCATAAAACAACCTACGCTTTTTGAAAAAGCGGATATAAAATATATCATAAGCCATCTTGCGAATGGAGAAGATGCCACACATCCGTCTAATGCTGCACAATTGGCCTCTTTCAAAACTGCACTTTCACAACTCCCTCCCTGTAAAGCCTCGTTTGCCAACTCTGGAGGTATTTTTCTTGGACAAGATTTTTATTTTGATCTCGTTCGCCCAGGCATTGCACTTTACGGAATTAGTCCTTGCAAAAAACACCCAATATCCTTAAAATCTGTGTTAAAACTTGAAGCGCAAGTCATTCAAAGCCGCTCTGTTGATGCTGGAATCCCCGTCGGTTATGGAGAAAGCTTTATAACCAACAGACCAAGCACTCTTATAACCATTTCCACGGGCTATGCAGATGGCTGGTTGCGCGCTCTTTCTAATAAAGGTTCTGTTTATTTCAATGGATACAAACTACCCATTGTTGGATCCATTTCCATGGATTCTCTCATCGCTGACGCTACCGACCTTGCCCATAAAAAGCCTCAACGAGGCGATTGGGTAGAACTCATTGGAGCACACCAAACCCTTGAAGACGTGTCTCAAGATGCCAACACCATTCCTCATGAAATTCTGACGTCTCTAGGCCCCCGCTATAAACGCATTTACATTTAAATGATGATGGATTCTTGTTCTTCATGAAAAAGTAAAAAACAGTGTTTCCCAAAAAAAGCTCTCATACGCAAATCTTTTTAAAATGTCTAACGCTTGTGCAAAACAGAACACAGCAAAACATCAACGCTGCTCTTCCCCTCTTCTCACACAAGAAGGTACAAGCCGACACCATCATACTATTTACCAGCATATGGGTGTTGCGACAGCCCTTGCATGAAGACGGTTCATGAGAGACATTTTCCTTTCTCATTTTACCCATATGCCAACCCCGCTCATGGCGTAAAACCACGTGAATAAAATTGATTCAACATAAAGAGGTTTGAGATGAGAAAATCTTATGGGTATTTGAGGTTATGATTCAAGGTGAAAAACGACAAATAATCATTATAAATAAAGGTCTTGAAAATAAAACATAACACCAGTTTTCAATGTTATAAATTGACTTTGCTAAAACTACAAAACTTTGCTGAAAATCTTTCTCTTGACAAACGAAGAGCTATCTTCTTTACAAATTAATATGTAAGAATTGCCCCTTAAACTTTTAAATCGATTCTCTATAAGGAAAAAACAAGTACCACCATGCATATTTTCCAGCTTTAAAATCTTTTTGTAGCCACTTTTGCATGGTGACAATTGATAAGGAACAATTTCGTTTTTTCTCAAATGATCTTTATTCCCCACACAAACTCCTCTTAGGTAGCCTACAAAAAAATATTCTTATGATTTTAAACCCAAGAAAACAAAATGGCTGAATTTAGCACCCTCACCCAAACATACAGGAACAATAAATCATTTTGACAAATCGATACGTTGTAACGTCAATGCCTCAATCATGTTGCAATGTTCCTCTAGAAACTATGATTTTATCAACTTCCCCCATTGAGCATATTAATGCATTGACATTTCCCATGAAAATCTATCAAGTATGTGCGAGAATATGCAAGTTTTTTGCTTTTATTAAAGATCTGAACAATACACCTACACTTCATGTTGCAAAACACATTTTTATAGAATGAAAAATAATTTTGCTATTGCTTGCATAAAAAGTTCTGCCTCTTCAAAACAACCCATGAACGAGATGAACAATGCAAAAAGCTTAATCTCTTTACAATAAAATCCTCTCATTGGCATATATGCATAACAATTGAAGTTTTATCCTATATCCACGCGTGAATCGTCCAAATGAAGTAATATTACGGATACTATGGAGAAGAGCACTGTTCTGAAATAATCCGTTTACCCCCAAATTCCCTCCGATAAAGATCGGATGTTGATGTGTGTTTTCCAACGTAGAATAACAGTTTTTCGTTCACCATTAAAACAGTATCACACACCATGAAAACACTAAAATTGACTATTTTACTGATCTCAGCATACAACACCATAAAATAAGATGTGAAAATTTTAAATGGGCTTTCATGATGAAATTCTCCCAATAATTGCCCCCAACAAAATTGATTAACCCATAGCATTTATAGAAAATATGGAAGAAAAAAGTCAAAAACAATCAATATGTGGCATCACCCGTGAATAAGAAGGGCTTTCTTCCTCACATCATAGAGATATGCACTCTCGCAAGTCATTTTATGCACCGTCAAAACAGGATGAGAGAACAAAAAAACTCCAGCCTCTCATCGCCCACCTCTCTATCATAACAAATTTTTATAACGATTTCTAACGGTTATAAATTCTATAATCCGTGCAAAAATGCGAAACAAAACTTTTCAATGCATCTCTATAAAGGGCAATAAGATACAATATTTTGATCAGCATCCTCTCATCATTTTTTGAAATCTGCTAAAAAAACTATTCAAAATTTTCATCATATAAAGAGAGAAAGCAGATCAAAAAGCCCACATATTTTATGTGGGCCTTCCAATGCAATCCAATAGATTTAACAAAATAAAAATAAATTTAATATGTATTTCCTAATGGCGGGCAAGAACAAATGAGCGTTCTATCTCCGGCAACATTATCAATACGAGAAACAGGAGGCCAATATTTATCTGCTGGATCAAGAGAGCTGTTGGGAAAAGCAGCGATTTTGCGCGAATAGGGACGAGCCCAAGTATCATCAACTGTGTCACTCAATGTATGTGGTGCATTGACCAAAGGATTATCGTCTTTTGGCCAAACGCCTGCACCAACTTTCTGTGCTTCTTCAGCGATAGCAAGCAAAGCATCACATAAACGATCAATTTCTGCTTTTGGTTCTGACTCTGTTGGCTCAATCATCAAAGTTCCAGGAACCGGAAATGACATTGTTGGCGCATGAAACCCGTAATCAATCAAACGTTTTGCAATATCATCAACACTCACTCCATACTGCTCTTTTAACACGCGGGTATCAACAATACATTCGTGAGCAACCCGCCCATGTTTACCTCGATAAAGGATAGAATAAGCCTTTGAAAGACGTGCCGCGATATAATTGGCATTGAGAATCGCTGTTTGCGTTGCATATTTCAAGCCATCAGCCCCCATCATGCGAATATACATCCACGTAATAACGAGAATGGAAGCACTTCCATAAGGCGCTGCTGAGACTGCATATTCCGTTCCATCTTGTTCATGTCCTGGTAAAAATGGCTTGAGATGCTCTGTTACCCCAATCGGACCAACACCAGGACCACCACCGCCATGGGGAATGGCAAATGTTTTATGAAGGTTCATATGACAAACATCTGCCCCAATATCTGCCGGACGAGAAAGCCCAACAAGCGCATTCAAATTAGCGCCATCAAAATAAACTTGTCCCCCATTTTCATGGATAAGAGAGCAAATTTCCCTAATACTTTCCTCATAAACACCATGGGTTGAAGGATAGGTGATCATGAGAGCTGCTAACTTGTCTTTGTGCAATTGCGCTTTCATTTTGAGATCATCAATGTCAACATCACCATCACTCAAGCATTTCACCACAACAACTTCCATCCCCGCCATATGCGCTGAAGCTGGATTAGTACCATGTGCTGAGGCAGGAATAAGACAAACTGTGCGTTGATGTTCACCCCGTGATTGATGATAGCAGCGAATTGCCAAAAGCCCCGCATATTCACCCTGAGCACCAGAATTTGGCTGAAAAGAAACTTGCGCAAATCCTGTAATCTCACACAACCACGCATTGAGCTGATCAATCATTTCCAAATAACCAGCCACATCCTCTTTTGGAACAAAGGGGTGTACCTGCGCCACACTAGACCAACCCAAAGGCATCAATTCAGCTGCTGCATTAAGCTTCATCGTACAAGAACCAAGCGGAATCATCGCCCGATCCAACGCCAAGTCCTTATCTGACAAACGACGCAAAAAGCGCATCATATCTGTCTCTGAATGAACCGCATGGAAAAAGGGCTGAGAAAGAAAAACAGCCTCACGCTCTTTACCAAAAAGCCGTGGCGAAGCCTCATCAACCAATTGAGCCCCCAAAAGCTGTGCTAAAGCACCAGCATCTTCCTCTGTTGACAATTCATCAAAGTTAATTGCAATTGTATCGTCATCAAGCACACGGATAAGACGCCCACCTATCCTTGCTTGGCGCGCAATCTTTCGCGCTTTTCCCTTCACAACAACACTGATACAATCAAAAAAGTTTTCTCCTTCACAAGAAACACCCGCGGACTCTAAACCAGCAACAAAACGACATGTTAACTGATGAATTCGCTGTGCAATTTCCTGTAAGCCTTTTGGTCCATGCCAAACAGCATAAGCTGTTGCCATATTTGCTAACAAAGCCTGTGCGGTACAAATATTCGATGTCGCTTTATCGCGCCGAATATGTTGCTCACGTGTTTGCAATGCTAAACGAAATCCCACACGCCCTTTTGTATCCACTGATTGCCCTACAATTCGCCCTGGAATAAAACGGGTTAAAGCCTCACTGACAGCAAGGTAGCCAGCATGTGGCCCCCCAAATCCCATTGGAACACCATAACGCTGCATAGAACCAACAACAATATCAGCCCCCCATTGTGCTGGAGGTTCCATAAGAGTAAGGGCTAAAGGATCTGCAACAACGATCACCAGCGCTCCTTTTACCTTTGCCTCTTTAATAACTTCGCTATAGTCGTTAAAAGAGCCTTTAGTATCAGGCCAAGACAAAATAATTGCAGCTGTATCAACATCAATTGCGCCACCCTGATTGATCTGAATGCCTTGTGTTTCAGCACGCGTTTTTGCAACACTCAAAACCTGAGGGTGTAAAAGACTTTGAAGAGAAATTTTTGTTTTTTTCTCACGTGTAAAGCGCACAGCGACTGCATTGGCTTCAGCTAAAGCCGTTGCCTCATCAAGAAGAGAAGCCGCAGCCACAGGCAAACCGGTCAGTTCACTCACCAATGTCTGAAAATAAAACAAAAGCTCTAAACGTCCCTGGCTAATTTCTGCCTGATAGGGTGTATAAGCAGTATACCACGCTGGATTTTCAAAAAGATTTCGCAAAATAACAGGAGGCACAAATGTTCCATGATAGCCTTGCCCAATGAAACTTTTATGTCGCTGATTACGCCCCATTATGCTGGACAATTCTTCTAACGCTTGCCCCTCACTTGCTGCTTTTGGAAGATTAAGCGAACGTCCCAAATGAATAGAATGTGGGACCGCTTGAGAAACTAACGTATCAACACAATCAAGTTCCAAAACATCCAGCATTTTCTGTGTTTCATCAGGACGAAGCCCGATATGGCGAGAAAAAAAATGACGCTCTTGCATAGCACTCATCCAATCAACGCTTTATAAGCAGTCTCATCTAACAACCCTTCCAGTTGCGTTACATCCTGCAATGTCATTTTCCAGAGCCAACCTTCTTTTTCGGCTTTCTGGTTTACAAGTTCGGGACTAATTGCCAAAGATTCATTAATTTCAACAATCTCACCATCAAGGGGTGCATAAACATCTGAAGCAGCTTTTACAGATTCCACAACAGCAACAGCATCTCCCTTGGAAATTTTCGTTCCAATTTGTGGCAAATCAACAAAAACCAAATCTCCTAACTGCTCTTGAGCATAATAGGTAATCCCAACGGTCACTACTTGTCCTTCAACATACAGCCATTCATGATCTTGGGTAAAATAAACTTTAGACATCAAAAATTATCCTTTAAAATAACGTTGTTCAACAAATGGAAGTGGATGAACCGCCAGTGATATCTTTTTGCTACGCAACTCCGTAAAAACTTCCGTCCCCTCAGCCTTACAACCAATAGAAACATACCCCATCGCAACCGGACCATCAAAAGAAGGACCAAAACCACCAGATGTTACCACCCCAATCTGATGTCCTTCATGATCGAAAAGCAGCGCACCTGCACGAATAGGCTGACGCGTTTGCGGTTTTAACCCAACACGACAACGAGCAGGCCCTTTTTGAAACGCTTCAAGAAAAGCCTTTGCTCCGTAAAATTGCGCTTTTTCTCGAACATTTTTAGGAACAGCCCACGTTAATGCAGCATCTATGGGCGTTGTATCAGGCGTAATATCATTCCCATGCAAACACAACCCTGCTTCCAGCCGAAGACTGTCACGCGCGGCAAGACCAACCCATTCGATCCGAGAATCGCTGAGCAATTTTTCAACCAATGCATGCGCGTGACCTTTTGGAAGAGCAATTTCAAAACCATCTTCTCCCGTATAACCAGAACGCGTTATAAACCAATCTTCTTGCGGTTCGAACCCTTGCATAAACACCAGCTCATTTCCGGGTAATCCAGCATCAGTCATCACTGCTGCTGCGTCAGGACCTTGAAGAGCAAGCAAAACTCTCTCAAGAGCAGTCACTTGAC
Organism: Bartonella rattaustraliani AUST/NH4; assembly: GCF_000312565.1. GTDB lineage: Bacteria > Pseudomonadota > Alphaproteobacteria > Rhizobiales > Rhizobiaceae > Bartonella > Bartonella rattaustraliani. The sequence continues at coordinate 12,937 of NZ_CALW02000070.1, read as the reverse complement.
ATTCAAAATTAACAACACGCTTTTCAAGCTCTGTAAGAACAACCTGCGCATTCCCGGCATTCGCAACCAGCATAAAACGGCATTCTGCCAAACGCGTAATAATAAGATCATCCAGAATACCAGCCTGCTCATTAAGCAAATAATTATACCGTGACTGGCCAATCTTTAGAAGCGCAGCATCAAGCGGAAAAGCATAGGATAAAAACTCCACTGCTTGTGCCCCCTCAACAGCAATTAATTTCATATGAGAAATATCAAAAAGACCTGCATGTGCACGCGTATGAAGATGCTCTTTTAAAACTCCAAGAGGATAAGTCAAAGGCATTTGCCAACCAGCAAAAGCGCCAAACTTTGCTCCCGCTTTTTCATGCATCTCATGCAAGGTAAGTCTTTTTAAAGAAGATGTCTCGAATTCTTGTGATATAGCCATAATATCTCCAAAGCCGTACTCATACCAAATATGTGCCAAACGACACAGTATCTGATTATCTTTGCACCCCTCTGTCACAAACCTGAGAGACTCGCGAAAAAACTTTCGCTTACACCTTCGGCGCGGACTTTCCGACTTTCCAGATATGCCTTTTCCTTTTACGGTCCTAGAGCCTGAGAGATTACGGGCCACTTTCCCCTTCGGCGTCAGGCGCAAAAACTTGCATCCTGCACTCTCCCACAAAAGAATGAAAGAAACAACAACGCTCTTTCCAACATATCTTGTCTATAACCTATCTTGATCCTTCTGTCATTAGTAAAAGTAATGAGGATGCTCTCATTTTTAAACTTGCATAGACTGTTTTAAAAGACTTATAATGGTTTCCCTTTAAACATTTCCTCAATAATCTCTTTCAGGAAATGAAGAAGGAAAGATTGCAAAAGCCACAACAAAAACGCGATTTGAGAATACTGTAAAATTTTGCATACTTAAAAAAGAATGGAGCAATACCCTCCTTCGCAAAATTTCAACGACCGCGACGGAGATTGAGGTATTCTTATTGTAGGTTAGTGATCATCTCATAGAGAAGATGTTAGTTTTTCTCTTTTAGATTTTTGTCTCTAAAGAGTAACATAAATGACAACGATTTGCAGAATAAACTTTATCGAATAACGGTTACGGAAGACTTATGAAAGCTGGCAATATCCACTATAATTGCGAAAATGACCTCCCAAAGCAAATTGCTCTCTTTCCCTTAGAAGGTGCACTCTTACTGCCCGGTGGTTTTTTATCGCTCAACATTTTTGAACCAGCAGCACTTGAAATGGTTGAAAACGTCATGTTATCTGACCGTTTGCTAGGAATCATTCAACCCCTTACATCAAAGACAGATCTCTTCCCCGCACAACTTTACAAAATAGGGTGTATAGGGCGTATCACAAACTATAATGAAACAGGAAATGGGCAACTTTTTATTATATTACAAGGCATCTGCCGCTTCACATTAGAACAAGAATTGGTGAATACAAAATCCTACCGCACTGCCCTCATCCGATCGAACATAAAAGACTTACAAGAGCCCGATCTTTCAGAAAACATTAATCGAGAAAACTTACTGAGTATTGTGGAAAAATACCTCATTATCCATGAAATGGAATATAATTGGAGCAGCATTATACAAGCACCGACCCCTCTCTTGGTTAATGCTTTTTCAGCACTTATTCCCTTTACACCAGAAGAAAAACAAGCACTCTTAGAAGCTCCAGATATTGAAATCCGTGCCCAAACTCTGCTTGCTTTAACAGAACGTTCACTGATGAAACAAACAGGGGTAGATTATCATTTAAACTAATAAACGCAAAAACATGAAGAAAATGACCACTGATCCTAAAATGCTTGAACTGCTTGTTTGTCCCATCACAAAAAGCACGCTCTCTTTAAACCGAGAAACCCAAGAGTTAATTTCACGCAAAGCAAAACTTGCCTACCCTATCCGCGACGGCATTCCCATTATGCTTGCCTCAGAAGCACGCCCACTGCACGATGATGAAAAAACAACACATAAAGAATAAACAATTTTGCCTCTAAAAACACAGTGATCTATTACTTCTCCATCAAGAGGATATTCTTTTTACTTTACCCAGTTTTTTAAAAAACTTTTTCTCTTTGAGAAAAGGAGTGCAACAAACGAAAATCCGCATTCACTTTGTTATCCTCCCCATTTATTCACTTCTCATCTCACAATAACTCTTACCCCAACCTCATAATCACTCTTGCCCCCATGTCATCATATTGCGTATCCTGCAAAAATTTTGCCAGAAAAACGTCCCTAATCTCAAGTACTTTTCTCCCTATAAGATCCCACTTTTGTAAGTGTGAAACGAATGACTTTAATTAATCATCATAAAAAGTTGGAAATGAGTAAATTTTACGAAATTTACGGCTCTCACTCAAATCTCAAATATACAAAAAAAATAAACAATCACTTATCAACCAAGATATTGCAGCAATTGAATCCCAGTTTTAAACAAAACAAATGATTTTCAATGAACATAAAAAATGTAAAAAAATAACCCTCTGTACAAACCTATAATTTTGATTATATCAGCAGAAATCAATAAGATATAGAAACTCTCGAACGCAAAAATAAACGGACTTTACGGACATTGCAGATTTTTCGAGAGCTCTTATGCAATCCAAATATTATTATATCCCTCAAATATAGCTAATATAACAAATATAATAAACAATAAAAGCAAGAAGCTGTTTCACGCTCAATAGTTCTAAACACCCAAATACACCAAATATAAATGCAAGAGTGCTCGTGCTATGAGCTATGAGCTATGAGCTATGAGCTATGAGCTATGAGCTATGAGCTATGAGCTATGAGCTATGAGCTATGAGCTATGAGCTATGAGCTATGAGCTATGAGCTATGAGCTATGAGCTATGAGCTATGAGCTATGAGCTATGAGCTATGAGCTATGAGCTATGAGCTATGAGCTATGAGCTATGAGCTATGAGCTATGAGCTATGAGCTCATGGTGCTTAAAAGTGCAAGCTAAAATCTACATTTTAGTGATATTTTTGTGGAAAAAAACTGCTTTAAGAAAAGCGTAATGAGAACCTCTCAAAGCCTATGAGACACTCCCCGCCATTTTCCAACACATCAAAAAATAGGAGAAAAAATTGAAACGTTTGGAAAAAGAATACTCGCGCATTATAGCTCATCGATATATAAAATATTCTTCGTCCTTTTTTTGCTCTGATATCTCAAAAAAAGAAAAGAGAGATCATCACTATAACATTAATATTGAGCAAAATAAAATTTTGAACTTTTCAAGTGTCAATATTTTAAAACACGAAAACAAAAGGCAATCTTACAATTGACTTCTAATGAAAATGGAAAACTCTTAAGTTTATAATGCCAAGACTTTCTTAAAGAAGAACCTCTCTAAGAGGAAATCAAGAACGATACAACCCAATGCCCCCCAATAAAAAGTGAAAATAACACGCAAAAATCATAATTATCCTTTTATAAGAATATTATGATAGAATAAAAACTTAAATAAACAGATAAAATTTCACCAATACGATTCCTCATGCAGCCATTACAAAATACAAACGTTCTCACGAGAAAGAATTGACAGAAGATAAAGATTTGACTAGATTGAGGCACTGTCAAAAATATCTTCATGCGGTTTGACATAAATTCAAATTTTCTCAATTCTTAGAGATTCAGAAGGGCAAGACATTCAAGATGAGCTGAACTCTTGTATCGCAAGTTGTAATTTTCGTACATTAAAGAGTGTTTCTGAAAATTAATAAATGGTTACCCTTGGTTAACTCGCTCTCTCCTAGGTATAGCCCAGAGTAAGAAGTGTGGAGAGAAGCAGGAGTATAAAAAATGAGTTTTAAAGTCGCAGTTGTCGGCGCAACTGGAAATGTTGGTCGTGAAATGCTAACAATTTTAGAAGAACGCGGTTTTCCTGCTCATGAAGTGGTGCCCTTAGCATCGCGGCGCTCTTTAGGACAAGAAGTCTCTTATGGTGATAAAACCTTAAAAGTCAGAGCGCTTGATACTTACGATTTTTCTGATACGGATATTTGCCTCATGTCTGCAGGGGGGAGTATTTCTAAGGAATATGCTCCTAAAATCGCTGCTGCTGGCTGTGTGGTGATCGATAATTCCTCCACTTGGCGCTATGATGCCAATGTGCCCTTGATTGTGCCTGAAGTTAATCCAGAAGCTATTGGAACGTTTTCCAAGCGCAATATTATTGCAAATCCTAATTGTTCAACCATTCAACTTGTCTTAGCATTAAAGCCTCTACACGATGCCGCAACCATTAAGCGCGTTGTTGTCTCTACTTATCAATCGGTTTCTGGCGCTGGAAAAGAAGGGATGGATGAACTCTTTGAGCAATCACGAGCAGTCTTTGTTGCAGATCCAATCTCATTAAAAAAATTTACCAAACGTATTGCCTTTAATGTCATTCCCCATATCGATGCTTTCATGGAAGATGGATATACAAAAGAAGAATGGAAAATGACTGTTGAAACAAAGAAAATCCTTGACCCTAAAATAAAATTAACAGCCACTGCTGTTCGTGTTCCTGTCTTTATTGGTCATGCTGAAGCGGTTCATGTTGAATTTGAAAAACCACTCACTGCCCACGAAGCACAAGAACTTCTGCGCAGTGCACCAGGCTGCCAGGTTATCGATAAACGTGAGAATGGCGGCTATATATCCCCCTATGAGAGCACTGGTGAAGATGACACCTTTATTAGTCGCATTCGTGAAGATATCACTGTTGAAAATGGTTTAGCTTTCTGGGTTGTTGCTGACAATCTCAGAAAAGGTGCAGCATTAAATACTGTTCAAATTGCTGAAACACTGATTTCTCGTCATTTAATAACGCCCAAATCAGCAAAATAAAAACAAACGAGCCAAATGAAAGGGCAGTATAGCGTCCTTCACTTCATACTGCCCATATTTCTTTTCTGCCTTTTTAATGTCCGCCTTTTGAAGGGCAACAATTTTGCTTGAGGAATAAGCCTTAAAAACTCCGCAGAATATGCCGCCCACATTTCTCTTTTTTTATTTCTATGGAGCAGGATAAGTCACAACACGGTAGCGCGTTTCGTTGCGTTCAAAATTTCTGAAATTAACATCATGAGGAAACATGGGATTATAAGCATTTACGTGCTTTACAGAAACGCCGCGCGCTTTTTTTGATGGGTTTAAAATTGTTCGTTCATCCCTTTTTTTTACCCCTGTAGAATCAACGATTATGTCCGTTTTATACAATTTTGGCACTTGTCTGCGTATTTTTTGAGGCGTTTTAAGGTTTTTAAATCTGGGAACAACCTGTTTCACTGTTTTCTTTTGCGTTTTCACCATAGACTCTGATTTCATATGCTTATTTTTAACAGTAACGGTGGGGATATTATTAACGTTTAAATAACGTGCGGACGCCCACCCAGCCTTTCCGTTATAATGAAGAAAACACCAAGATTTATGAGGGAGACAGCCATTAATTTGCACCTTTGCTCCCACTGGGATTGTTTCAATAACTTTATAAGATGTTGCTGGTCCTGTGCGAAAAATCACTTGGCCCGATGCTACGCGAGCAACTGTTCCAGCAAATCCATGAGAAGCAGACATTCCTAGCCCTGCCCCTCCCAAAGTCAATAACAACAGTGTTGTTGACAAGAAACTTTTTCTGAACATTATTTTTCTTCCTCTCCAAAGTGTGAAGGCAAAATCTTTGCCTTTGCAAAAATTTGCCGCATTTAAGTCAAATTATGAGTCATTCTTTGTCTTCTCAAAGATCCACCACATTTCGAGAAAAACTCTCTTATTGTTCTCCCCTAGCATCTACAGTCTATTGTTTTGATTGCACAATATCCTCCGCATGAATTTACGATAAATTTGGAGTATTTACTGCTTTGAAAACAATTACCTAGCCGTTTGGTATTTCAACCAATCGTACCTTAAAGAAGTTTTGAAAGCGCCTTTTGTTCCCTCAACAAATTTCGCAAAAAAAGAATTTACGCATTGAATTTTGAAGACATCTCACTAGAAAAACCCCACTAGAAACCGAAAATGTTTTCCCAAAACGTGGGCGCATAAATAAAAAGAATATTATTTTTTAAATAAAAACAATTGAATATTCTATAAAGCTTCTATACTGTCACCTCTTCCTAAAAAGAAATAATTCAATCTTTTTTCAAAAATCCTTGGAAAAGAATAAGGGAGGCTTCATACATGACCTTAAAAACATTATCCAGGAAGACCATTATCGGATTACTCCTTTCTCTTTTTGCATTCTTCCTCTCATCCCCCTTTTCCATGGCGACGGACAAATCAAAGATTAAACTTGGCATTATGGAAGGGCATGATGCGGTTATCTGGAAAATCGCTGCCGAGCAAGCTAAAAAAGCTGGTTTAGAGATTGAACTTGTTTATTTTTCTGATTACGCTCTGCCTAACGATGCTGTTAACGCAGGAGAGATTGATGCAAATGCCTTTCAGCACGCCCCTTATCTTCAGGAACAAATGAAACAACGTGGTTATAAACTTTCAATTGTAGGCTATACATTTATTGCCCCGATCGGTGTTTACTCGCACAAAATCAAAGAGTTAAAAGAACTTCCTGATGGTGCACAGGTTGGTATTCCCAATGACCCATCCAATGGCGGAAGAGCTCTCCTTCTTCTCGATTCTTTAGGTCTCATTAAGCTAAAGGACCCCCATGATATTCTCGCCTCCCCTCTTGATATTGTTGAAAACCCTAAAAACCTGCAAATTCGTGAATTAGATGCCGGTATGTTAGGGCGCGCAATTGATGATTTTGATGTTGCGATTATCAACACCAACTGGGCGATTGTCTCCGGATTAGACCTACAAAAAGATGCAATCGCATGGGAAAAAGCAAAAAATAACCCCTATGATAATATCATCGTCGCACGGACAGACAAAAAAGATGAGCCATGGGTAAAAAAATTGGTTGCTGCTTACAACAATGACCTTATCCGTGCAAAAATCAAAGAGGTTTTTGGTGCAACCACTCAAACATCTTGGTAATTGTGTCCCAATATCTCAGTAGTTGTATCCAAACGTCTTGATAATTATGCCAAACATATAGGTCATTATGAATGAAACAAACGCCCTTATCTCCTTAAAAAATATCAGCCGTTGTTTTAACAAAACGGCTGGTATTCCAGCAGTTGATAATCTCTCTTTGAATATCCATGCAGGCGAAATCCTTGGTATTATTGGACGCAGTGGAGCTGGAAAATCTACACTTATTCGCTGTTTAAATGGATTAGAAAAAATTGACTCGGGATCTATTTTCTTTGAGGATGTAGATATTTCGAATTTGTCGGAGTCTGAATGGGCGCCTTATCGCCAACGTATTGGAATGATTTTTCAACATTTCAATCTTTTATCATCAAAAAATATTCTTGATAACATTGCATTGCCGCTTAAACTCATAGGCACCCATAAAAAACAACGCCGCAAACGTGCTCTTGAACTCATTGAATTGGTGGGATTATGTGGGAAAGAATATTGTTATCCAGCAGAGCTCTCAGGAGGCCAAAAGCAACGAGTTGGAATTGCACGCTCTCTTGCTGCTAATCCTAAAATATTGTTATCAGATGAGGCAACATCTGCTCTTGATCCAGAAACAACACAGTCCATTCTAGAGCTTCTTGCTGATATTAACAAACGCCTTAATCTCACAATTGTGCTCATTACCCACGAAATGGAAGTTGTACGCACTATTGCGCACCGTGTTGTTGTTCTCAACCAAGGACGCATTGTGGAAGAAGGACGGGTAAAAGATATTTTTACATCACCACAAAATGATACAACCATTGCGATGCTTAAACTTGTCACTCCACAACTTCCTGAAAAATTTGCGAAAAATCTTAAATCTATGGGCAAAGAAGCTGTCGTTGAAATCAATATTGCAGGTGAAATTGCCCAACAGCCTTTTCTTCATCTTCTAGAGGATGAAAGTGGTTTAAAAGCACGTATTTTGCATGGTGGCATTGATACTGTCCAAGGTGAAACCATTGGGCGCCTCTTCTTAGCACTTCCTGGACAAGATAAAGAATCCTTAGACAAAGCTGTTCAATGGCTCACGGAAAAAGGGCGATATTGTGAGGTTTTAGGTTATGTTTAATGTTCTCATTCATGAACTTCCCCACGCTGTTATTGATACACTACTGATGACGTTCAGTGCTTCCTTGATGGCACTTATTATAGGGCTTCCCCTTGGTCTTCTGCTTTATACAACGGCACGCGGAGGGATTTTTGCCTCACCCCTTATTAATCGCCCTTTAAGCATTATTATTGATAGTCTTCGTGCCATTCCTTTTATTATTCTTGCGTTTTACCTTCTCCCTGTTACACGGATCGTTGTAGGAAGGGGGATAGGAATGCCTGCCGTTATTTTTATACTCACCATTTCAGCAACGCCTTTTTATGCACGAATGGCGGAACTCTCTTTTAAAACCGTTGAAAACGGCCTCACTGAAGCTATCCGCTCCATGGGTGCCAGTCGTCTGCAAATTATCAGACATGTTCTTATTCCCGAAGCGCTGCCTAGCCTTATCACGGGTTTTACAGTCATGATTATTTCTCTTATTGGCGCCACTTCACTTGCTGGATATCTCGGTGGAGGTGGTTTGGGGGATATGGCGATCCGTTATGGTTATCAGCGTTATAACACCTCTATCATGACATGTGTCATCATCCTTTTGATTGTTCTTAATGTTGTAACCCAATGGTCTTCTGATAAAATTGTACGAAAATTAGATAAAACAAAACATTCAAACAATTGATAAATTGCATAGACTTTTCGCCAACCATTGCCACAATAAGCCGCCAAACCGTGAGAGCTGGTTTTTGATAAATAATCAATAACAGCGGATGAAATACCGTATGGTGCGGGGATAAGCCAGCACCATCATTCTCTTGATGCTCTCCATATATCTACCAATGCATATTGATCAAACCATGGGTGTTGCGACAGCTCTTGCATGAAGGCGATTCATGAGAGGTATTTTCCTTCCCTTTTCTCTCATTCTTATCCCTACGCCCCCCCCCTTTATGGCGTACAAGCCAAGTAAACACAATTGATTCAAGATAAGAGGAGTGAAAGGAAAAGTCTTATGGGTATTCGGGGTTATGATTCAAGCTGCATAAAGACAAATCATAATTATGAATCAATAGGTTGACGTATAGAGAATAATCAAAAAAATAAGAACGTGTGTTATGATGAGGGCATTATCATGGCTGACAGCTATAGGGAGTTTTGATGTTATTGAAACAATACAAGAGAGAGCAAATTTTCTTTGAAAAGAAAGAGGAGGTTCTTCGGGGTGTTTTATTGTGCAGAGTGAAATGTCTTTATATTTTATGCAAAAGACAGTGCCTTAGTTTGCATGGGTGATAGACGATCATCAACAGATAGATGTTGATGAGAAAAGGGTAAAAAACGCTTTTGAGTGGTGTTTTTGCTTTATGTTTTACATAATCTCTTTTATCGAATTTGGATGAGGCTTTAGCTTAACGTGTGAGGCATTTTCAGAGTTTGAAGATATCATCATGCGAGATCATAATGATTTTGATCAAGTATATTTTATGATTCTTGTAAAAACAGGTGTATGGGTGAGCGTTTGTTTTGTTTTCAATGATATTGAAATCTTTTTTTATTGTTGAGGCGCTTTCCATGATAGTGTCATGGTGGAAATGAAAAAGTTTGAAAGATTCACTTTTTATGTTGCTGCTTTATTTCGGGTAAGTAGAGAGAGCACCATGAAACAAAATATAAGAGAAAAGACGCTTAATATAAAAAGCAATATATTGATTTATAACAATAATTTTTCGTTATTTCCTTATAAATCATAACCCCAGAATACCCATAAGACCTTCCCTTTCACCCCCCTTTATCTTGAATCAATTGTGTTCACTTGGTTTGTACGCCATAAAGGGGAGCATAGGGGTAAGAATGAGAGAAAAGGGAAGGAAAATACCTCTCATGAATCGCCTTCATGCAAGAACTGTCGCAACACCCATGGGTTGATCAATATGCATTGGTAGATATATGGAAAGCGGGTAAATATAACGATAGTGCCGGCTTAGTGCAGCCCAACAATCTTCTGATGAAAACTGTACGAAAATAGAATAAAATATGCGTGCAATTTAGCAATTTGCAGACTTTTCACCAACCATTGCCACAATAAGCCACTGCGCTGTGAGAGCTGGCTTTTTTAATTGTTCTATTTCCACCGTAACATCATAATGGAACACAACCCGACTAGAAGGACGAATCTCAGCATCATTTAAAACAAAACGCGCACGCACCCGCACACCTGTTTTTACTGGGCTCATAAAGCGTACTTTATCAAAACCATAATTAATCCCCATTGTTGTACCTTCCAACTGTGGAAGTGTCTCATAAGCCAAACTTGACAAAAGGGATAATGTTAAAAAACCATGCGCAATTGTCCCACCAAAAGATGTTGTTTTAGCCCTTTCCTCATCAACATGGATCCATTGATGATCATCTGTTGCGCATGCAAATTGATTAATCATATCCTGTGTCACAAGACGCCATTGAGAGACTCCCACTTCTTTCCCAATAAAATTGGCAACATCTTGTACAACTATTTTTTTTTGCATAACGCTATTCCTGTTTTATTTTATAAAAGCATTCAACCCCTCTTGCCTTTATAAACCCCATTGATTAGAGCATCAAAAATATTAAAGACGAATTGTCTTAAAAGCAAACGCACTTTATAAAGGAAAAAATACCTTTTTAAAAAGTAATTTTCAAATGGGAAAAAATAATGGCAAGCAATGTGAGCCTAACAGGTTTAGCGCATGATTTGAAGCAACGCGCAGAAAGCCACCCCCCTATTCGTATTGGACTCATTGGCTGTGGTGAAATGGGAACAGATTTACTCTCAAGCGTCACACAAATGGAGGGCATAAAGGTTGCAGCCGTTGCCACTCGAACACCCTCACGTATTTTAGAGGCTGCTCTCTTAGCCTATGGTGAAGAAGGACATGTGTGTGAAATTGAAAATGCCCATGCCCTCACAAAAGCCATTGAAAAAGGGGTGATTGCAGCCACAAGCGATATTGATCTTGTCTTACGCCATGAGCAAATTGATATTATTGTTGATGCAACAGGACACCCTGAAGCTGGCGCAGAAATTGGTTTCAAAGCACTTGAAAACAACAAACATCTTGTCATGATGAATGTTGAAGCAGACGTTACAATTGGTGCTTATTTAAAACATGAAGCTGATAAACGAGGTCTCGTTTATACCCTTGGCGCTGGTGATGAACCAACGTCTTGCATGGAACTCATTGAATTTGTTTCAGCCCTTGGACACAAGATTGTTGCGGCTGGCAAAGGAAAAAATAATCCTCTTATCTTTGATGCGACACCTGAGGCTTACGAAGAGGAAGCACTACGACGTAACATGAATGTTCGCATGTTGGTAGAATTTATTGATGGTTCTAAAACAATGGTTGAAATGGCAGCCATTGCCAATGCAACCGGTCTTCTTCCCGACTGTCCAGGAATGCATGGACCACAAGCAGCACTTCAGGATTTAAGCAAAATGCTTATCCCACAACAAGATGGTGGTCTTTTAACGCAATGTGGGGTTGTGGATTATTCAACAGGTCCAGGAGTTTCCCCAGGTGTTTTTGTCATTGCAGAAATAGCACATCCACGTCTGCGCGAACGTATGGAAGATTTAAAAATTGGTCAGGGACCTTACTTTACCTTTCACCGCCCCTATCATTTAACAGCTATGGAAGTCCCCCTAACCTGTGCACGGGTTATGCTCTATGGCAAAAAAGATATGGCACCCCTTAACCAACCTGTCGCAGAAGTCTGTGCTGTCGCTAAGAAAGATTTATACCCCGGTGATCAGTTAGATTTCATCGGTCTTTATAGTTATCGCGCTTGGATAATGAACCGTGCAGAAGCACGCACTCAGCAAGCTATTCCTTGTGGTCTCTTGGAAAAAGCAACAGTAACAGCTGAAATTAAAAAGAATGAACTTATTACAGTCCATAATGCTACCATTCGGGAAGATCAATGGATTGCACGTCTTCGTGCCAAACAAGACCTCTTGCTGAATTGTTTCAACACCAACGCATGAAAAAGCTACTTCTTTGCGGCCTCTTAGAAAAAGCAGCAGTAACAGCTGAAATTAAAAAGAATGAGCTTATTACAGTCCATAATACCGCCATTCGGGAAGATCAAACAACACAATACATTGATTCATAATGATGAATGTCGTTATACAACTTGAATCACAACCCCGAATACCCATAAGATTTTCTCATCTCAAACCTCTTTCTATTGAATCAATTTTTTCACTTGGCTTGTACACCATAAGCAAGATTGGCATATGGATAAAATGAGTGAGGAAAGGAGGAAAAACACCTCTCATGAACCGCCTTCACGCAAAGGCTGTCGCATTTTATGCGTTGGTCAATAGACTATAGGTTGGTAAATATATCATGAGCTGGTAAAGAGAGTGATTGTGCTAGCTTGTACCTTTATAAACATGAAGATGGTAGTGCTCAATGGATTGCACGTCTTCATAGCAAACAAGACCTCTTGCTGAATTGTTCTAGCACCAACGCATGAGAAAGCTACTTCTTGCCTCGTTCAAGTAAACAAATTATTTTTATAAATATTGCTTATTATTTTATAATAGAAAATAAATTTATAATATGTGTATTTATAAAATGAAAGCTCTCTTATGACAAGTTCATAAAAAACGCAAAAAATAAATCACTCCCTTATACAATGCCTATTCACGGGCTTGTTTTAAAGAAATATCTCTGAGAGCTCGCAATCCCATTTCACGGCAGTGCGTTAATGAATTGTATAACGATAATCCATTGAGCACAACCCCTTCGCGCATAAGCAAGATATTGATTTATATAGATAATTTATCGTTA
>NZ_CALW02000071.1 GCF_000312565.1 Bartonella rattaustraliani AUST/NH4 | reverse complement strand
TCCGATAAATCTTTCTCCCTAAGGACGTATACGGTATTAGCACAAATTTCTCTGTGTTATTCCGTAGAGATGGGTAGATTCCCACGCGTTACTCACCCGTTTGCCGCTCACTCTAAAAGAGTGCGCTCGACTTGCATGTGTTAAGCCTGCCGCCAGCGTTCGTTCTGAGCCAGGATCAAAC
>NZ_CALW02000072.1 GCF_000312565.1 Bartonella rattaustraliani AUST/NH4 | reverse complement strand
TCTGCAATCACCATTGCATAAAGAACATGTAGGCTTTATGCTTTGAGTGAGTAAAAGGAAGGTGTCAATGTCATCTAAACTTACGCGGAACCAAAGATTGGTTTTGAATACTTTAAAGAATGCAAAAAAACCTTTAAGTGCTTATGCTATTCTTGATAACTTACGCGAAGAAGGATTTCGTGCACCTCTCCAAGTTTATCGTGCATTAGAAAAACTTGTACAATTAAAGTGTATTCACCGTCTTGAAAGTGTCAATGCTTTTATGGCCTGCTTACATCCTGAAAATTGTCAACACGAACTGACAACTTTCACAATTTGTGAAAACTGTGGCAAGGTCAATGAAATACAAAACCAAGCTATTGTCTTCAGCCTTCAAAAAATGGTTCAAGAAGTAGACTTCCAAGCACAAAGAAGTATTTTAGAAGTACGAGGTGTTTGTAAAAAGTGTGCAAAAAAGTAATATATTTATACTTGCAAGTTGATATATTTAGTGTTATGCGTTGCCCCTTAGAATATTGCTTGAAAAGCTCCTAGCGCGCTTAAATATATATCGCTCTCTGCTCTCTACTGCTAAAAGTGCACTTGTTTTGCTCATTAAACACAGAATTGAAAGTGTAAAATCATGTCCACAACTGAGACAATTGTTTCAACAAAAAAATACTTCAATAAAAAAAGAATGATCAACATTCTTCTTATTATCCTCGCCCTTTGTGTCATTTTATTTAGCTATAGGTGGTTAACATATTGGCGTTATATGATTTCTACTGATGATGCCTATGTACAAGGAGATATCGCAGCAATTGCGCCTAAATTAACTGGATATATTGAAAAGGTTCCTGTTAAAGCCAATCAAATTGTAAAAAAAGGTGATG
>NZ_CALW02000074.1:7500-8825 GCF_000312565.1 Bartonella rattaustraliani AUST/NH4 | reverse complement strand
TATTTCAATATGGACCCGGATTGATCATAAAGAGCACGATTTATAATTAAAAATTCAAAGAGGAAAAATGATATGCCGTATTATTGAATTCAACGTTATGGATAAAAATTTCAAAAAAAATCCGTATGATACATACCAAACTGTACATTCTTCTAACTCTGTTCTTTGAGATGAAAATCTTAAGGCTTATTTTTTTGGCCGATATGAAGATGTCAACACAATTTTGAGGGGCACCCAACTTTACCACAGCACCCTTAGCCATTCGAGCCGAACCAGTAATGGGTGATCGCGTATTGGCCCAAATGGAAGGAGATAAGCACCATAGCAAGCGGTATACTGTACTTTCAAAACGCACGGGGAAAATATTCCGCATGCAGATAGAAAGGCATAAAGCCTCAAGCATTTGCCAATGATGCTGAATTATTAGGAAGCAACACGAAGGATTTGAGAGCTTTTGTGGACAAAGTCTCGATGAGCCCTGATCTGGATTTTTAGGATTTTTTTTATATTGTTATTGATTTCTGTATTGAGAACAAGACCGGCGCCTTGAAAGGGCAACGCCATTTCATTGCTCTTGATCTATTTTTTCTAAGCAGTGGTCTCTCTTTTTGAGAGAAGAGTGAAGACAAGGCATGTTTTGCAATGGGCATTTACATATTCATTATTCATTGGGAAACGCTCACTTTCTCCTATTGTTTTTCATTTTAGTGTACGAGAGAGAAAGTGTCTTTATCGATAGATCTATTATCAGAGTTATTTTTCTTATTTTTTAATGATTTTTGCAGATTATCAAATGTTTTAGGCAATGTTTTTTCTTAAGCTTTCATTGTAATTTTTAAGTATTTTTTGAAGAACATAAGGGTCTAGAGGATAGAGTAGTTTTTACAGATGATTTCGAAGACCCAATAGTTTTTTATAAGCAGGTAATGGTCCAAACCATGGGTACTCCCCCCCCTCATGTAAAACAGAACGCCACCCACGATGCATGTTCACGGGCTTGTTTTAAGAGACATGTCTTAAAGCCCCTAAGCCCATTTCACGGCGTCGTCCATGAATGGTATAACGGTAAATCCATTGAGCACCACTATCGTTTTCTAATTGTCAAAACGCTTCTGCGTGATGATGAGATGATCGTTATTTCAATTGATGATCATGAAGTCCATAATCTGCACAAGTTTTAGAAAGACGCCGATAGAAAAGCAGATACAATCCAGATCAATAGCAAAAGGAGAGTTATCTATAAAAACTTGATGCAATTTGCTCGCCACATTGCAAAAGAAATAAAAAACTGTTTATATTAATCCTAAGTTGGCTTCTAACCAGCA
>NZ_CALW02000075.1 GCF_000312565.1 Bartonella rattaustraliani AUST/NH4 | reverse complement strand
AATTCTCTTAAAATGCCCACCTCTTCATCATGCCTTTTTAAAGTGCTCTGAACCTAGGAAGAAGTATCACGGCCCTATGCCTATCGCATTTCTACGCGTGAAAAACTTCGAAGATAGTACATAGACATGATAAATGCTTTGCTTCAGTACTTAAGTCCAGAAGAACCCCTCACCAATCAACATGGTCTATAATCAACCCGATCGTGAAACGCTCCAACGCTGATAATACTTTGCCTTAAAGCACGAGAGAGTAAGTTAGCGAAAGACGACAATAGAATCGTCTATTTTTTTGCAGGTTAATCACAGCGCAAAAGTTTAAGAGATCATAAGTCAGACCATCCCTCTCTCTGAGCTCAATCACTTACAAATTTGTTGACTTAGCAAAACTTTGTTATGTTTTGACAAGATATTGATTTATATAGATAATTTATCGTTATTCATATTGAATGAGAGTCCTGAATAACGTAAGATTCTCTTATTTCAAACCTGCTTATCTTGAATCAATCAAAACTACTCACTTGCACCTCACAAGTGGGATGAGTGTGTGGATAAAATTTGTATAAGAAAGAACTAAAAATGGCTCTTATGAACCGTCTTAATGCAAGGGCTGTCGCAACATTGGGGGCTGGTAAATATAATGATGGTGCCGGCTTATTACTTCATAAGCGTAAAGATGGTGGTGCTCAATGGATTTACCGTTATACAATTCACGGGCGCCGTCGTGAAATAGAAACGTTCATTACATTTAAGCAAAGTAAGCGCTTAAAAATCATAACGCCTAAACACGCATAGATGAAAACGCATACGAACCTAGTGAAAGCCAGCTCAAAACTCTCCCATTTTTCAGAATGATTCCTAGCGATGAGAAAAATACATCTCTTTTTACCACTGGAAGAACTTCATTTTATAAAAAAAGATTCTTTTATAAAAAACGAGAAATAAGCTTTGGGTTGGAATGACTTCTTCAGATAGGCAAGATTATTTATAAAAGCAACGGATTTTTAAGAATTTGTGCCATTTTATTTTTTAATAAATATGACAATTTCTATAGACAGTTTAAATATATATTGATTACAGTATAACTGTAGATAAACTATAAAGAGGGGAAAGATGAATCATATCTACATTATTTAGCACTATTTCTTGATTCAGCAAGCTTTGCTCATGTGGGGTCTGCGGATGCAAATGGAGGTGTTTCGCATCGGTCGCAAGCACGTGGATTTTTCGAAGTGTTTAATGACATTGTAAGAGGTACAGGAAATGGCGCAACTTTGGGGACTATAGGTGCAACTACTGGAACAATTTTCGGCAGGCTGCCTAGTGCCGCAACAGGAGGAATAATGAGAAGTGTTGCAGGTGCTTTCGCTGGTGGTGCTTATGAAGCTTTCAAACATAGCCGTTGGTACGAGTAAATTTTAGAATAATATGCTGAAATACTGCTGCGGAATGCTCAATCAAGCTGGAATTGCATCAGTAAATTGAGCAATAAGCTTCTTCTGATACGGAAGGTACGTTTCGTGTCAGAGTTGTGGTCAATAGTGTTTATAAGGGTTCTGCTTATATCAGTCGTCCAGAAATATTAATAACAGGGGAGAAAAAATGAAGCATTTATATTGCTCGTTTTTATATTGCTTTAGCAATTTACTTTAGTTCGATTATTTCCTCTCATGCTGCGTTTTTAAATAAGGAAACAAGTCATTTATATCATCCGGAATTATATCGCGCGAGTGAAGTTCTCAATGCTATTGCAAGGAGTGCAGTCATTGGCGTTGTTTTCGGTGCTCTTTTGGGCTATATTACTGGTTCTCTTGCCAAAGGCTTTACTGGAACCGTAAGAGGGACAATTATAGGCGCTGGTATTCTTGGAGCTATCGGCACAGCGAGTGGAACTTATGTGTTTGTCAAAAACATTCAAAAAGAAAAAGATGCCGCCCATTCTACAGATCTCTTTATCCAGAAAATGACCAAAAGTAATGACACGACCAGAGGTAATAAAATTTTACCAACACAGTAGGGGGAGTAAGATGAATCAAAAAACAGTTCAGAATAAACTTCTGGATACTCTTCCCGAAAATAAATTTGTGAAATATTTTTACATTAAAAATAAGTTTATAAAATGTCTCATCCTAAGCGTTTTATTGATAATATGGTTGAGTTATTTATATCACCGTGCATTCACGCCCTTAAGTGAAGCACAACACCATAATATCATAATACATCCCTTTTTCTATAAATTTCAACAAAGCTACAACGCTGCAACATGTTGAGGGCTGGGAGGCGCTATCGCAGTATGGATTGTAAAAAACACCTTCGCTGCATCTCGTCGTGGTTTCATAATTATGCTTTTTGTTGGCTTGATCACGGGTTATATCATTGGAGAACTCGAAATTGCCTATCATTTTACTGCTTTATAGGGACACAGAACTTTACTCACCTCAATAAACCACAATATTCATATGGATTTAAGACTTATTATCCCTTTTTCTTGATGACATATTCAATACGGATTTATTAGTGGCAATATAGATTTATTGGTTGCGTGAATAAAATAGATGCTCATGTTTAAAGGAATTGATCAAAATAACGAAGCAACGACATTATAGCAATCAGTAAACACGAATAAACTACGCTTCACCAATGAAAATGAGAGCATCCCGTCATCTCAGGACTGGCACCCTCAGCTTACTTCGTACCTTCTATTTGAAAGCACAGCATGTCTTTGTCAAACTTATTTTAAACAACCGCCTCAGGCAGTAAGTATTTATGGAATACGTCTCTATAGACTAATACTTTAAAAGATCGACAAGACAGCATAACAAACATAGCTTCCCTCATGAAGCCTTACCTATTAACGCATACGTATATTATGCGTCCAGAGCCATTTCTGTTAGAATCATTTTCTATTATATCGATCGACCAGGGGTGACTTCAATCAGAAAATGATATTAAGAAGATATATAGGTAGAGAACGAAACCATTTTTGAAAACAAAAATTGATAGAAGGACTGGGGGATGAGACATTACGACCGGTAGATTGAACTCTCGAGGAGATAATTTCTGTTATAAAAGTTGCATAAAAATAAGATAAACTGTGTGATAGATGATCAAAAAGACACCTTTAGAGCCATCTCATTCTCTCACAATGATCACACAACGTTTTTCTCTACCGCCTGTGCGACAGGCTTTGCGTCGCGCCATACAACAGCTTCTTTATAGTCTACCTCATTTAAGCTCTTAAAATGCAGTTTAGCGCAGCGAATTTTTGCATTTTCAATCACACGTCTTTGGGATTCAAGCAAGCTCCCCTTTGTTTCAACCACGAGATAAAGTTTATCAGCTCCATATTCATGAAGAAGAACGGCCCAATCTGGTGTGTAAGCTCCAAAAGGGGTCGCAATTTTAAAGCCACGGGGTAATTTGAAAAAGAAACGCACATCTTTATCATTCTCCAAATCTTGAGCAAAATTGCGCTCAATCTTGCTATTATCAACCTCGACATACTCATAAACGCTACGCTTACTTGGCACAACATTATCAAGATAGGCTAATATTTCTTCAGCCTCAAAAAGCTCTTGTGCCGAATAAGTCTCACCCTTAATCTGAATATAGCGCACACCATCGCTAAGCATTTCTGCTTTAGCCTGTTGCAATAAAGAGCAAGTTTGTTCAAGGAACTTTTCTGGATTTTTTAAAATCTCTTGCCCACGCTCGAAACGGCTTAAAATCTCAAAAAGAGTGGTTTCGGTAAGTTTCGTTTCATGGGTTAAAATGTCTAATATATCGGGAGTTTGTTCAATGATATGCGCCAATTCAATCCGCCGTGTGGTTTGAAGCTCTGCTTTCACGCCATCCTTTTTCACATCCAGTTCCGCTGTCGTTTCTGCGATATTTACCTTTTCAATAGGAGCCATCGAACATAGTTTTTTTACCGCAATATCAATAAAACGCGCTTTATCCATTTGCACACGGTAATGGGTTTTTTGGCTAATCCCTTCCCATATAGCTAAAAACTCTGGCGTTTCAAAAACACGCTCCTTGCGCTTAACCAAGACTTCTCTAGAACTGTTGCGAAGAGGCAAACGCATATCTGCTTTGCGTATTTCCTGAATAATCAGATGAGCAATAGGCTGATAGACGGCTGGAAGCGCTTCCGCTAAACTGTCAGAACGAATTTTCTCTTGAGCAATGCGGGTTAATTTTCTCTTTTTATCAATGAGATTTTGCTCCACCAACGCCTCTAGCAGTTTTTGCGCTGATTCATGACCAAACTTAACAGTCAGTTCTGTTGTTACCGGTGATTGGAAATTTGGCAACGAAGGTGTCGCTTCAAAGTCAAGATCGGTGGGCAAATAAAGCGACGTTCTCTCTTGTGCACTAAAATTTCTTGCTTGTGTATTTTGCTGCCACTCAGCATATTCTCGCTTCTTCTCCGCAGGCATTGCAACCCCCAATTGCGCTGCCACGGAGAGTGGAATGTCCATATCACAAAAAATCGAAGCATCCAACGCACCAAATTTAATGCCCGTTTCTTGTTCAATTTCTTTTTGCAGCTTCTCAGCAAATTCTGCAAAACTCTCTGTCGCGATAATATGCAAAAGATTGAGGTCCTTATCATAAATGCGCTCGCCTTCTTGGTTAACACAAAGGCGCAAACCACGGCCAATTCTTTGCCGAGCCGAAAGAACACTGCTTTGATCCAACAGGGTACAAACTTGAAATATATTGGGATTATCCCACCCTTCGCGTAAAGCCGAATGTGAAAAGATGAAACGCAAAGGCATTTGCATCGAAAGAAGCTTCTCTTTATCCTTCATAATCAAAGCATAGGTGTTATGGTCTCCCTTCGTGTCACCCCGCGTATCTGTGAGCACCCCCTTTTTATCCTTGCTGAAATAGCCATCATGTACGCGTTCTGCATCCATTACAAAAGGCAAGAATTGCTGAATCTCTTTATATTTGTCCAATTGAATAAGCTTGACATATTCTTCTTCAAACATGCGGGCATATTCGCCTTTTTGCGGTGCACCATCACCATAAATCCGATAATGAGCAACGTGATCAAGAAAGAATAAAGAGAGAACCTTAATTCCGAGAGGCAAAAGCCGCAATTCCTTATCCAAATGATGTTCAATGGTTTTGCGGATTTGCGCCCGGCGAATATCCTTTTCTGCTATATCACCAATCGCTTGCCCTAAATGGAGGCTGATTGAACCGTTAATTTCAATTTTTTCATGGTCTTCTCGACAATCAATATCGGTAATACGCCAATCTTTATAAATATCACGCTCTTTCGAAACCTGGAACAGATCATCCCCAGGTTTGACAATTCTTCTGATCCGTTTGACTTTACCTTTGGCATCTTTGCAGTCTAATTCAATTTTAGCTTTAAAACCATGGGCGCGGTCTACACTTAACAGACGCAAATAAGGAAGGTTGAAATTATCCTGAGAAGCAATAGAAGAAACGCTAATTTGCTTTACCAATCCGTACTGATAAGCATCAACAGGCGTAAGATTATAAAGAGTATTGATTTCTTCACGGTGGGTAGCAGAATAACGTAAAACAAAAAGCGGATTAAGCCAACTGAGAGCCTCGCGTGCCTTTTGTGTATTCACCACACTTTGCGGTTCATCAATAATCACCACGGGTTGCAGTTGTGAGATCAGATCTATCGGTCGTTCCCCATCCATTTTATCCATAGACTGATTAATAATATTCTCGCTTTTGCGAAAAGCATCAATATTGATAATCATCACTTCGATCGTGTGGCTACGGGCAAATTCGCGCACATCTGCCAAGCGCTTTGCCTCATAAATAAACCAGCGGATAGATTTTTTACCATAGATCTTTTGGAAATGTTCATGCGTTATTTCCAGAGATTTTTGCACCCCTTCACGAATAGCCACCGAAGGAACAACGATAACGAATTTATTCAAACCATAGCGCTCATGCAATTCATAAATGGTTTTGGTATAGACATAAGTCTTACCCGTTGCTGTTTCCATCGTGACACAAAATTGCTTTTGCGCCACATTATCGGTTAATGGGAGCTGATTGCGTTTTTGCACCTCGTGCAAATTAGCAGCCACTTTGTCCCAACCAACAGGCAGTTGATTCCCAACAAAATCGCCCACAAGATCATCAATACGCTTGATATAACGTTGAACAATTGGCTCTTCTCCTTGAAAAAGATCAACCACTGAAGCCACAGCCACATTCTGATAAGGCAATGTATTAAAATGTAATTTCATGATTTTTCCTGCTCATTCCTAAAGCCATCGAAAAGTAATTTCTGCTTCTTGTAATATCAGCTCGCTATTCACCATAACCGCATCATCATCAAAACAATGTTTGGCAAAAATCACCGTCCCAGGTGCATAATCGCGGATCAGTGCCTCAATGACTTCAATGGGGATAGATTTATCCAAACAGATAAACAAAGAACCATCTTCACCAATCACGTAAAAGCGCTTGCCTTCAATCTCAAGTGTCGAGAGTTTTTCGGTCAAAGGCACACCATATTTGAGAAAAGCCTCATAGATAATATCAATCTCGCACCGCCCTGCAACAAACCGATCCAGAATATCTTTCATACGCTCAACAAGAGTGGACCATCGTTGCTCTTCTGTCATGCCTGAGAAATCATCATTCCAGCGCTTAAAGTTAGAACTGTCTAGCTTGAAACACCGAAAACCAACATCTAAAACCTCACCGATACAATCAGCCTTCCGCTCGCTCGCGTCCTCAGACAGAACTTTCTTGCGTCTGTATTCTTTAAATGAGGTTTTATTCTCCATTGCTGCTTTGATTTTTTCGCCCGCACGGCGGATACGCTCACGTCCAATATCAGCAATGGTTTTATAACCTGCTTTAAAAGCTTCAGAACCCTCTGCTGTTGCCTCAGGCAATTGCACCATAATAAAGCGACGCTTACCGCCATCTTCTGCATTGAGTTGCATCACTGCATGAGCGGTTGTGGCAGAACCAGAAAAAAAGTCAAGAATCACTTCATTGCAATTAACAGAGGCTATTTTAGTTAGAATCTTTATCAAAGTCGTTGGTTTGGGATAATCAAAATAGCTTTTACCTTCAAATAAAGATTGAATCTGCTTTGTTCCAAAAGCTGTATTTTTAGGATCTTCTTCACTCAATAGCTCTTCTAACTCATCAATAATTTCACTTTGTAGCCATGCTGCATACAATTTAGTTCTAAACTCCCCCTCAAGAGGTTGATAAATTTTTTCATACGCCTCCCACCTACCATCACCACGTTGTTTAAACTCAATATCTTCATTTTTTAGTGCTGTTTCAAATCTATCCTTACTCCAACGCCAACACCCCTCACTTCCATCTGGTAACATTGGGAATACCTCAATACCTTCGTAAGAATTGATAGAATAAAATAAATTAGGACGATCTTCACGTTTTGAATTACTTCCCCATTTTCTCGCTAATTGTATTTTATAAAAGCGTTTTTTCTTTTGATCAAATTTAGGAAATATTTCATCTGATTTTATTTTCCTACCCGTTGTAAATAATTCAGAATTTTTGGCATACACCAACACATACTCATGATTTTGTAATAAATTTTTATCATCAGCTCCTCCTCCACGACCTTTCCAAGGCAAACAAGCCACAAAATTGTCTTCGCCGAACACCTCATCACAAAGCTTACGCAGATTATGTACCTCGTGGTCATCAATTGAGATAAAAATCACCCCATCATCACGCAACAGTGTTTTGGCAATCAGCAAGCGCGGATACATCATACTTAACCAATTAGAATGGTATCGCCCAGCTGTTTCTGGGTTGGCGCGCATAGTTTGGCACGTCGCCTGCTTATAAGAACCTATCGGGTCTTTGAAATCATCCTTATAAACAAAATCATTGCCCGTATTATAAGGTGGGTCGATATAGATCATCTTCACTTGCCGCAAATAAGCACGCTGCAGCAGTTTAAGAACCTCTAAATTATCCCCCTCAATATAAAGATTTTGTGTTGTCTCCCAATCTTTACTTTCCTCAAAATAAGGGCGTAATGTAGCACTAGAGCGTCTTTGCGCCAACTTGAGGCTTTCCTGCTTACCTTTCCATTCAAAACGGTATTTTTCGTGATCATTGTCAAAATCATCCCCCAATAAAAGGCGCAGCATATCTTCATCAAATTTACCTTCCACGACTGCTTCAGGCAAAAGACGTTTAATCTCTTCAATCCGCAAAGCCAGATTATCCAGTGATTCTCCTACAACACGTTCTTTAAGGCGGTTCATGAGAAGCATTTTCCTTTTTTTCTATAGTTCTATCCCTACACCAAGCACGCTTATGCCATACAAGAAAGTAATTCAAATTAATTCAACATAAACAGATTTGAAATGAGAAATTGCCACAATATTCAGAGTTATGATCCAAATTACACAACGACAGTTTATCATTATAAATCAATACATTGCATTTGACATAATTTTTCCTGCTCATCCCTAAAGCCATCGAAAGGTAATTTCTGCTTCTTGTAATATCAGCTCGCTATTCACCATAACCGCATCATCATCAAAACAATGTTTGGCAAAAATCACCGTCCCAGGTGCATAATCGCAGATCAGTGCCTCAATGACTTCAATGGGGATAGATTTATCCAAACAGATAAACAAAGAACCATCTTCACCAATCACGTAAAAGCGCTTGCCTTCAATCTCAAGTGTCGAGAGTTTTTCGGTCAAGGGCACACCATATTTGAGAAAAGCCTCATAGATAATATCAATCTCGCGCCGCCCTGCAACAAACCGATCCAGAATATCTTTCATACGCTCAACAAGAGTGGACCATCGTTGCTCTTCTGTCATGCCTGAGAAATCATCATTCCAGCGCTTAAAGTTAGAACTGTCTAGCTTGAAACACCGAAAACCAACATCTAAAACCTCACCGATACAATCAGCCTTCCGCTCGCTCGCGTCCTCAGACAGAACTTTCTTGCGTCTGTATTCTTTAAATGAGGTTTTATTCCCCATTGCTGCTTTGATTTTTCCATTCTTTCAACATAGCAAAAACTTATCAAAAGCCAATTTTAAGCTTTTATAAAAGCAAGAGAAACCACAAAGCACCTAGCGCAACCTTCACTGAAAGAGCTCTGCTCTTGTCAGTTTTAGAATAAGACAGCTGCAGATATTATTTTTTAAACTTTCATAAGCTCCGTAATCCACGATATAATATGATAATCGCTCCATTTATTCTCATGATTATTGAGAGATTCCTCTCCTCTATGACCCAAAGTGCATAACTATCACATATCCTTGTCAAAAATCAAAAGACGATCATGAAAAGACTTTTGCTATGGCTTTTTATTCTCGACAAATATTTTTCCACACGGCACCCCATCTACCAACATTTCAACTTGATACATGCCCAACTTCTCTTAACCTTCTTGCACTGGATCAACATCAAATCCAAGCTGTTAAATTTGGAAACACGCCCATATTAAGAGCTAAAGTGGTACAAACCCTTATGTGTATCTTATGGTAACTGAACAGATCAACGATCCTTTATGATTTTTACAAAGCAATTTATTTATTTTACAAAATTATTATGATGAAGCGATTAATCATTTATTTTTTAAGAAATGAGGATTTCGCAATCAGGCATTGTGATATAATGCGGGTGTAGGGGAAAGTATGGATTTACAAAAAGCGATGCCAATGCTCATTTTTCATTTTCTATAAAGGGACAATCGGAGAATTGCTCTTGTTTAATCGCGATGAAGCAACATATTATGATTGGTATAAGCCCGTTTAACTTAAGATTTTCAGAAAAGTATATCACTGAACTCATCTATTGGAGTGCAAAAAAATTCGATAGGATTGACATATTACTCCCAGATATAGCATCTGCGATGCTTCTTATATTAGCATCTGACGCAACGAAAGCTAAAGCAGATAAGACGCATATTATACAATATTCAGAGTTTTAATCATTTAGAGAAATTATTTCGCATTCTTGACTTCTCTCAATATAAGAAAAACGAAAATTACAAAACACTAAAATCAAAAGCTATAAATTTGTACAAACAAAATCAATAACTTAGAGCGTTATGCACGAAAATGTCAAACCAAGCAGTTGGACATCGGGCAAAAAGCGTGGAATTATCAACTGAAGAAATAAAGCGTTTTGAAACAACAGATATTTCTATTGAATATATATTCGATGAAATACCGTTCTACGTTAATACCCCATCTTTACTCAATATAGAAAGCTTAAGTTTTGGCATACCATCGTGAATGGCCAGTAGGAAAATTGTTACTCAGTAGCAAATCATCTTATCTATGTTGATAAACAACAAAGCCA
>NZ_CALW02000076.1 GCF_000312565.1 Bartonella rattaustraliani AUST/NH4 | reverse complement strand
CCCTTTCATAATGATTATAAATAAGAAGGATGACTTAAATGAATGAAGAAAAATTAACAGCCTCAATAGAAAAAGTAAGTTTATTTGAACAAGCTCTATTATCAATGCGCATACAAAGGCTCGTCAATATACAAGACCTCTCAATTTATCTTGGAATGTCTATGACATATATTAGAGAACTTGTAAAAGCTGGAACTTTTCCTAAACCAATACAAGAAGGGCGATACTTAAAATGGGATATCGTGGAAGTTGACCACTATATTGAAAGAAAAAAAGCCGAAAGACACTCTGTAGAGTGACCACCACTATCGTAAACAATCAACAACCAATCACAAAAGATGACCACTGTTCTAAAAGAACACGACGCTGCTCTAAAAAATCAGTCCTCATATAAGCTTTTGTGACTGAATTCCCTACTGAATGAGACAACGTAAATTCCGCAATTTCAAAGGGTGTTGACGTTGTCTCTGCTATCCAGTCACGAAGACTGGATCTAAATCCGTGAGGTCGATAAACAATGCCTCTATCTTTCATAAATTTAGAAAGCGTCATATCAGATATAGGCTTTCCAGAATTTCCAACAAACAAAAATCCATTTTTTTCGATCCTTTTTGCTTTTTCAATGATAGAAAGCGCCTCATCTGTAAGTGGCACACGAAAATCAAAAACCTTTCCAACGAGCCCCTTCATATTTTCTTTTGGAATTGTCCATATTGATTCATTAATCTGCTCCAACCTTATATGTCTAATTGGCATGGAACGAACGCCTGTTAAAATTAAAAGCTTTAAAGCTAAATTGGATATAATATGATCATCCAAGCCCTGATAAAAGGCTGGAACTTCTTTCCATGGCATGGCTGGAACATTTTGAACATTTTGAATAAATTTTCCCAATAGAGCCTTTGCTTTTGGTACCAATTGCATATCCACGTCTATACCACGTGCTGCCGCATGTTTTATCGCAATATTCAAACGCGTTAAAGCCTTGCTTGCTGTTTCGTTTTTGGTTTTCCAAATAGGGGATAAGCATTCTTTTATATCAATCTGCGTCAATTCAGTAATTGCTATATCTCCAATTTTAGGAAAAACATGCAATGTAAGAGGTGTTAACCACCTAGCTGCAGTTCCTTCATTTTTCAATTCGCTTTTTTTGGTCTCAAAAGCACTTAAAACGATTTCTCTTAAAGAAATACTATCAAACTCCTGTCGTAACTTGTCATTTTTCCTTTTACGAATTGGGTCAATACCTTGTTGCAACAGATCACGGCAAGCTGTAGCCTTAAGCCTTGCCTCTTTCAAAGATACAACACTACAAGAGCCTAATCCCATTTCACGACGCTTTTTATTGAAATCAAATCGAAAGACCCACCGTCCTTGATTCTGTGCGGTTTTGATAAGCCATAACCCTGCCCCGTCCGCATATTTACCTTTGGGCAAATTTTTTACAGATAAAGCGGATAATCTATCACGTGTTCTTGTTCTCCTAATCACTTTTTAAACCACCTTTTAAACCACCTTTTGAATTTCTCTTTTGACAGATTCATCAGATATCAAAGTCGTGTATAAAAGACAATTAATTAAATAAAAGCAATTATTTATAAACAAAAAAAGATAAACAACAACACCATATGATATTGTAGAAATATCTATAAATGGTGCATCTTTTGGGCACCATTTTACTTTTTGTTCCTTCTAACATATTTATTTTATTATCTTTTTTAATGGTGTAGGAATAAAATTTTAAACATAGCATTCCATAAATTATATTTTGGGCGCATGTTTTAGAGAAATTTGACCATTCTCAGGCACACACAAATTTCCTTGAAACAACCCAATAGAAAACAATTAATAAGAAAAGCTGAAGATTCTGATGAAAACGATTCACAAAATTATTTTCCATTTCATTTTACGAGCATCTATTTTTGTAGCTTTTTTCTTTAAAGCACAAATGAGCGATATAATGGTATAAACTCTTATAATCTTTCTCCTCTGTCACACTCATCTTCTATGTAGCCTCTATCGCCATTTTGTATCATTCATCTTACGCTAAAATCTTGCATGAATATGCAGATAAAAAATTACAGAAATGCGGGACCCATATTCTGAAATCTTGTCTGTTTATCCGTGGCTATTGGTTCATCTTTTCGATCGCATCGATTACTCTTTTTACGGCATTTGCAACCAAAAACATCGGCGCCATATTTAGAGTACCAAAATGCTTCCGTTAGCTCTACCTTTCACAGAATAAGACACTAGATCTAAAACTATTACTAAGATCTGGCTTATTTGAAGATGTTGTAATCAATATTTTTACATGCTGTTTTTTTTAATGCACACCATTATTGATGGTAGGATTGAAAAGACTAAAAAAAGACTCTGATTAAATAAGTGTATCCAAATTGGAAGTAAGCGGCCTTACTCAATAAATGTTTTTTCATAATCAAAACATATTCATTTCACTATGTTAGCGCATAATAGAAGGCTGAAAACACCTTTTAAGGACAGCACAATTGTGCCTAAGCCTCAGCACTCTTTTTGTGCTCTTGATTTGATGAAAAAGGCCAAATCCTTGATGAACCACCAATCTAAATCTTCCCGCTGATGACAAAGGAAAGCACTTAACCCTGCAACACGAACCATTTATCGCTTATTGCAAGACGCGCTAGTATTGCGGGATGTGCTCATCTATCCTAGTGAACGGGCGTCCGAAATTTCTCGACAAAATATTCGAATATGTCGCTTTTATACAACCGGAAACCTGCATGACAATGCCCTTTACCCGATAATCGTTGGCTCTACAGGTTTTATAAGTCTTCATTCAGAGCGACAGGCAGCGCCGACAATGTTGCGTATTCCTTTTATAGAGATAAAATCAAAAGTATTTATGCCACCTCACGGATGACAAGCATACTAGAAATAGTGATATAAGAAGAGCTCCCCTTACAAAACCCATTCACCGCAATAACAATAAAACAACAAAAACTCTAAAGAAACAAAACACTTGAAAGATATATTACACACCCAGTAACAAGAGTATCCTTCCCCTTCTACTCACTGTCTTTCTCGTCAAATTTATATGCTCTCTTTGAGATCACATAGCCATTAAATCTACCACTACACGAAAGCATACAATAATCATAATCTTATAAACTTATGCTTTTGCTATTTTCCTGAGGTTTTTCAAGTCAATACAACACATTGATTCATAAGTATTATTTGTCATCATTTAGTTTGAATTATAACCCCGAATACCGATAAAATTCTTTCATTTCAAACTTACTTATGTTGAGTCAATTTTATTCACTTGACTTGTACCCCATAAGCGGGATTGACATGTGGATAAAAATGAGAAAAGAAAGGAGGAAAAATGCCTTTCATGAACCGCCTGCCTGCAAGGGTTATCGCAACTATCCATGAGTTAGTAGATATATTAGGAGCTGGTAAAGAGAGTGATGGTGCCGGCTTTTATCTTCATAAACATAAAGATGGTGAGCTCCATGGATTTATCATTACCACACAATCGCGAAATGGACTCAGGTGCTCAGATGTCTCTTTAAACAAGCCTGTGAATATGCAACACGGCAACGTTCTGTTTTACGTGAAGGACGTTATCCCATTCATGCCATAACTTGATGAGAACCTTTAACTTTCTTAAACTTATTGTATCACCCAACGAATGGCCATTATTGTGCAAACACCAATGCAAATGAACCTCATACCGCCCTCAAATTACGGCAAAAACGACGCCTACTCTACGACAAAATAACGAAGCGAATCCCTTAAGTTTTCACGCTTCATGCTGGCTCAATTTTTTCCCAATAAAAATTGACCATTGCACCGATCATACCTGCAGACATGCTGATGATACCAATCCCTATAAGAGCAGTTTGAATGTAAATTATATCTATAAAACCACCACCTATGAACCCCACAAGAACCGATGTTTGCAGAATAAATATGTAGGCAGGCATTTGTTGTTTACACAGTCCTTGAGGGATATGCTGCATCATAAAGCTGGCCATAAGCGTATTTTGCACACCATTCGCTATTCCTATCAAGAGGGCTGATAAAAACATGAACTTAACATTTATAGTACTTGCTAAGCAAAATACCCCAAGCCCAATCAATGTGGCAGCGAAACATGCACATGGTGCATAACCAAAGCGCTTAAAAAGCTCAGCAAAAAGGAGAGGACCCAAAACAAGACCGACACTCACAGCACTCACAATAAAACCATAAACTGTAGCGTCAAAATGAAGAACTTTGCGGACATAAACAACGAACAAAACCCCTTCCGCTGAAACAAAAACGATTGTGATGATCAGTGGGATTAACACAAAAACGATCGCTTTTTGACCAAACAGTCCCACAAGGTCGAGATGCTTTTTAACTTTCTTTTCTGCATCTTTATTGCTAGAAGCATTTTTGTTTTTATGTCTTTCTTCTGCTTTGAGCTTTTTGAGACAGAATTGCATAATAAAACCTGAAAGCAAAACTGCTATCGCCATCCATATCATTCCGTAGGTATTTTGGAAAGTGTTGAAAAACACACTTCCCAGTAACGGACCACCAACATAGCCAAAATTGCGCAAACTTTGAACAATGCGGTTAATCCAATCCAGATGCTGTTCACTTTCGGCAAAATCAGATATAATCACGAGAACTGCCGACCACAACATTGAAAGAGCAGATCCTAAAACCGCAGCGAGAATAATGTAAGCCCCAAATTGGCTTGAAAATGCAGCAAGAGCAATAAGAACCGCTTCACTATAAAAAACAGTCTCTATAAGTTTAAAAGGCCAAAACGATGCAATAAATAAGGAGCAACAAAACTTGAAGCAATGCCACATAATAAACCTGTCGACAAAAGTGCAGAGACAAAGCTTGTTCTCTCTGCCAGCCGCAAAGCGAAAGTAATTTGTGCTGCTTCATCGGAAAGGCTTGCAAACGTTAGCATAAAAAAAGCGCAAAGCTGGAAAAAAGGCTGAATTTTATTCTTGGCATAGTGCTCCCCATGATGCCAAACATACAACAAAATCTGAAAATATCGGCTGTTCAATTTTTGACAATTCAAAAATGAAATTGACTATGTTTATTTTTATTCCCAGAGAAAATTTATATAAAACCGCATGGTGAACGGGCTATAGGGCAAATACATAATAACCGTTTGTAGATACCAAAAGCTCTTTTAATGCTAAAAATGGTATTCCCACAAATAATATCTCCCAAAATAGCACCCATTGTAATATAACATAAGGTGAAAATTCTATAACATCTTCTCTTTCTGCCCCCTCTACTGGGGGGGGGGACGTGCCCCCCCAGAGAATATATTGTCATCATTAAGCATACCACAGCCAACCTCTTTATTAAAAGCATCATTTTTAAAGAGTGTCCCAAGCACTAGTAACTGAAATTCATCATCAGGTCTCAAAACCGTCATCCCAGAAGACAATACCGCATAAGCTCTTCTAAGAGGCATATGAATCATCTTTTTGGCATATTCCTCATGTTTTCGCCAATCATGAAACTCTTCTCAATGAACAGCAAGATTTATTATGGTAGCCAACGTCATTCTTCTAAACGCTCCGTTCTCTCTTTGTACTTTCCCTGTGTTTCTTGAAAGCAGCAGAGCACCCATTAGTCCTGTTAAAACAATCAGCGACGTCATTACAATAAAAGAAACAATAAGGCCTATGGCAGCAAGTCCTCCTGAAACTAAGCCAGAAATAGCTTCAGCACTATTTGCAAACGTCGAAAAGGCACCAAAATTTTTACCGATATTCTCCTTTTGTGAATGTGACTGAATAATCGTGACCAATGTTATATAAACCCATGCCCCACATATCCCTAATAGAAAAGACAGTGGTAAGAGAAAATAGAGAGAAAAAAATGTACTCACAGACATCGTGAGTATGAAAAAACCGTAAAGAAACCAGAGCCACATCAATTTTGGGGGAGACCTTCGTTTTATAAACCATGCGTAAACGAATCCTCCTATAATCGTACCCACTGCCATTAAGGAAAAAAGAAAGCTCGTAAAAATCTCCCCCTCTCCAGAAATGACTGCCACTGCTGGAATAATAAATCGCAAAACAGAACCAGTGAATAAAATACACAAAGCAAAACCAACAATAGCAACAAAAAGCCCATAACCTAAATAATACATCTGCCGAACAGAGGAGTAAGTTTCTTAGTAGACTTGCCGAAGACGGAAAGAAACACTGCTTTGCTGTTGAAAATCTCCTATCGTTATCAGAAAAAGGATTGAGATAGAATACGTCAAACCATTAAAAAACAATACCCAAGCCTTATCAGCAACAAACAAAATGAGGGAGCAAATGAGTGGACCAATAATGGAAGCAGTTTCTTCTGCTACATGTGTTATACTATTAGCACGCGCTAAGTCTTTATCAGCAACAATCTGAGGAACGGCAGTCTGAAAACTCGGTTGAAAAAGAGCCCATCCAATCGTTGTTACAACAGAGGCAATAATGAGAATGAAAATATCGGCTCTTCCACTTAAATAAGTCAAAAAAAGAAGAAAAGAAACGAAAAGACGCCCCCACTCACTGAACAATAAGTTCCTTTTCAAGCAGCCATTATCCGCCATCCAACCGCCCACAGTCCCAAAAAACAGAAACAGAATAAAACGAAAGAAATAGACGAGACCCGTGAACAGATAGTTATTTTCCGTCACTTCAAGGACAATAAAGACGAAAACCACTTCATAAGCGTAATCGCCAACTTTAGAAATAAACAAAGAGGACAGCAATGAAGGAAAATTTTTAATCCATAACCGGCTCATGACCTTCCAACTCTATACTGAAACGTACCGCTCCAAGAGCTGCTCCCTCTCTGCCAATTCACTTATCTTAAACATAGTTAGTGGAACAAACATCCATTTTTTTGATAAATAGTGACTATTCAATAAATCTCAGAAAGCCTTATAACCATAAAAAATCCTGTATTGGTTTTCTTCACAGAAGAATTCTTTACAGAAAAGATCACACAAGAGAATTGCCTGATAACATTTTTGATAAACGACGCTAAGATCTAGAATAATATCAAACATAAAGCAGCTCTTTTTTAGCAATAAACCTCCCTGTATTATCAAGCTGCTTCATAATAAAATGATTCATTGCGACCTGATCAGCTTTAAGCATAAGCCAAAACATGATATTAGTATACCAGTACCACCCAAGTTTTGTGAGATAGATATTACTGTCATCTTCAATAACAAGCTGCTTATCTTCAAGTTGATGAATCTTTTCCTGCAAAGCAAATGGTATTTCACTCATCATAATCTTTTCTTTTTCTATTACACCATGATAAGGTCGTCTTAGGATAATTGGCTTCATTTCATCCAAAATACTTGGATGCTTACTAATTGTTGAAGGAACAATATTATTATTAATAGCATTGATGTACTTTTGTCGACTAGATGTATTCGTAATAACATGTTCACGAAGAGAGGATACAGCATTAACCCCAAATCCATGTAAATCATGATCAAAATAACCGTACACATGTTCGTGGTAAATAAAGCTATATTCACTTGCCACTACAGAATGATCGACTCTCTTTATCCTGACATAACCATGGCCATTGTGTGGCATAAATCCTTTGCTACGCATATAAGCATCAACCAACATGTTCATTGTAAACTTCCTGGTTGCGGTTGTAGAAGGCATGCTTCGCTCTTGAATTGATTTGTGAAGTCTTGCCTGCATCATCACATTATCAATAGGATAAATATCGACATTTGAAGTTCCGAGAGAAACTGCTTTCTCTAGATCCTTTATAATATCTTCCTCATCTTGGCCGTTCATGCCATAAAGAATATCAAACAAAACATTTTTAAAGTTTTTTGTCAGGATTTCAGCCGCAAAATGAATTTGTTCATATGTTGATGTTAAATGAAATAATTGACGCCTGTAGTGTCAAAGGTTTGTAGACAAAGCCTATGGGACACCCCCATGTCCTTCATTACAATAACCTTCTCTTCTGTCAGACTTTTAACTTCTATTTCAAACAAAAATTCACAGTCCGATGACAATAAAAAATGCTTTCCTATCGCTTGCCCAAACTGAAACATATTATCAGGAGACAAAAGATGAAGGAGTGCCACCTCCAAAAAAATCGACCTTACAGGAATAGCGTGATAATCATTAAAAAACGATTTGATCTCGATTTCGCGTATAACAGCTTTTGTATATTTATCGACGATCTGGCTAGCTTTATATCCACCCCGAACAAAAGGACAAAAACTACATATTGTTTCGCAGAATGGAATATGAAAATAGAGAGCCCTCGATGTTATCCTAGAATTACTAGATTTAATAACCTTTACAATATGTTCCCGAGAAATATTTTTCCCTTGATTAGGAAAAAAAATTATATACAGGAAACTGATCATCAAATTTGAAGATACCATTATCTTTTAGATTTCATTTCACCCCTCCCCCACATAATTATTTTTTTAATATTTATTTAATAATATCGATATGACTACCGCACTCTGTATAACGAACAGAGACTTTTGTTGCTGAGACAAATCTTGATTCAATTTCTTGAACGACAGAAACACATTTTTCACCACACGTTAAGCAGAAAAATACCTATCACCCCTTCTCCTCCTAGAGTAAACATATGACAAAAAGCCGATAATATAAAATTTTATTTTCTCAAGCACATTAGCAAAAAAGTCTGAATTCCCCCTTCATCCTTAAGAAAATTCTCATTGTTAAAGATGATATCTAGAATATAGTGGTGACCTTCACCCTTCATAATTTCCCCCTTTGAATGAACAAAACTATAACAAAAAAGGGCAGAAAACTCTGTCCTTTCACAATTACTTACCAACACACTCCGTTGAAATCACATTTCCCTGATGGAGCTTCTGTTACAAATAGTTCAATTGCATTTTCCATAATAAACCCATCCTTGTGAAATTTAAAATGACCATTAAACTCAAATAGCAATATCTTATTTCTAAAACAGCAAAAATTATTTTTTAGAAATTGAAAGCTACGACAGTAAGTCGCTGAAAAAAGAATACTCTCATAAATTTTCTTTGCATGCCCTTAATCAAACCGCAGACAGATCATTGTATTAAAAAGTTCTTATTGCTTTTTACACAAGATAAGACAGAACAAATTTCAATAAAAAACGCTAAAAACTATACTTCCCCCTCCCCAACATTTTGCAATTCTTACAACCATTTTAATCAAATACATGCACAATAATGATGCCTAATGATTAACTTTTTATAATATTGCTTTTCATGAGCGTAGCGTTTTCTTTGTTATGATTGCAATAATGCTGATTATGGCAATCATGCTCTCTATTTCACTAAGGATAATGAAAGATGCCGTTGTAAGCATGTGTTTTTGCTATTTTAATATTGGTTGACTTGGCTTGCCAATTCTCTTTCTTTTTATGGAGATCAAGCTGCTAAAGTAATCTTTGTTGCTTATATAGCAACTCTCTTTTCGGTAATTCTGTCGGGGTGAGCGTATTAACAAGAGAGGCTGTTTTCTTGAAGCGCGTGATAAAAACTTTATGTTCTCCGCCTGTCCTTGCTCTTCTTACTGGTCTTTTAATCATGCCCTATATGAACAGCGGCTTGGAGGCTCTTCTCGCCTCCCTTTATATGACAGCCAAACCAGCCATGAGCGCATTAGGAATGCTTATATTGGGAATTTGGATGGGGAATGTAAAAATATCATGGCTCGATTTTAAGCAGTCTATTGTATTTACAGCTTATAAATTTTTTTATTCTGTGCTCATATCTATTTTTGTAGCCTACAGCTTTTACGCACAAATAGATTTCATAACCAAGAATATGCCAATTTTATCTTTTATAGAGCTGTTGCCGCCAGCGGCGAATATCATTGTTTTAGAAACCTATTATCTCAAAAGCGGAAGATCAGCACCTAATTATAGCAACGGGAACAATCATCAGCCTTATCTGTATCTTCCTTTACACACTCATTCATCATGTCTATTTTAAATAATAGCAATTATATCAAGCTTTGAGATAAGTCTTTTTTCGCTCAACACATACAGGTTGTTGTTTAACAACCAATAAGCTCACGCAGAACTTTGATCTCTCAGAAAATCCTATTGCTTAGAGTGAGAGTAAGAAAATATACAAGGCGCATTTCATTATTAAAGCCGCCGATAACATATTATGTAAGCTCATTGGTTGATAATGACAACTCGTGCAAACCAATCAATTGCAAAAATCTGGATTTCCTATAACCAAAAACTCCATACTTCAACTTTTCCAAGTACAGCGTTTTTTAAGAAAGGGGCATATATTTTAAGAGAAAAACATTTTTTATAGAAAGGCAAATCAGTTGGAAACAACAATCAATCGCAAATGCCTGGTTTTATAATTCCACACCATTTCGTGCAAAGAGCCAGTTCATTTCAAAGAGTAAGTTCATCTCAAACGAATGGCGGAGAGGAAGAGATTCGAACTCTCGAGAGCCTTTTGAGCCCTACTCCCTTAGCAGGGGAGCGCCTTCGACCACTCGGCCACCTCTCCAAGGAAGTGCATAAATGGTCTCAACAGAAAGTTCAAGACATTTTCGATTTTTTTTAAAAATATCTGAAGTTTTCCTTTTTATTTCATCAAATAAAAAGTTCAGAAATGAAAAATGTGCCTTTTTTACCACACTGCCTTGAATAGTACGTGAATATCCTTCAAAAAAGCAATTTCGTATTTGTATATCTCAAAAAGATCAGTATAGCTATAATTACGTATGCTGTATATTTTATTC
The DNA here is from genome assembly GCF_000312565.1 of Bartonella rattaustraliani AUST/NH4. GTDB lineage: Bacteria > Pseudomonadota > Alphaproteobacteria > Rhizobiales > Rhizobiaceae > Bartonella > Bartonella rattaustraliani. Next base: position 9,379 of record NZ_CALW02000076.1, on the reverse strand, counting down.
TATCTTTTAGTTAAATTTCAGTTAATAATAATTCCTAAAAAATTAAACTATCTTCAGCGGAGATTCACTATGAATATTAAATCCTTGTTTTTAAGCTCTACAGTAGCTTTTTTAGCAGTTTCTGGGGCACAAGCTGCCTCCACAGCAATTGCAGAGCCAGAGCCTGTAGAATATATTCGTGTTTGCGATGCATATGGTAAAGGATATTTTTATATTCCTGGAACAGAAACATGCATGCGTTTATCAGGAAATGTTCGCGCTGATTTTCTAGGTGGTGACAATATTGACGCAACAACCGATGCTGAACTAAAGGATAAAAGAAAAACCTATGGTGCATCATCACGATTAACTCTTGTTTTTCAGGCAGCTTCTGAAACAGATTTGGGAACACTTCGTTCCTATGCGCGTATCTTTTCAGCCTGGGGCAATGGTAGTAATACAGACGGCGCAACACTTGCAGCGGCCTACATTGAACTTGGTGGATTTCGCGTAGGTCTTGATGACACTATTTTCAATACTTGGACTGGTGGTTATGGCAACGTTCTCAATGATGATAGCATAGCACCTGCCGGCACCACACGGACCAATTTTATTTCTTACACCTTTAGTGGTGATTCTGGCTTTTCTGCCATTATCGGAGCAGAATTAGGCAATGCTAGTGTTCCTAGCGCTGGCGCATTCTATTACCTCGATAAAAATGATACGATTGAGCAACTTCCCAACGATCAATTACCAAGTAAGAAAATAAAAGACTACACACCCAATATCGTTTTTGGTGTAAAGTTTATGCAAAAATGGGGCGGTTTCTCAACAGTTGCAGCCTACGATGCCTATTATAAAAAATGGGCTGGTAAAGTGCGTCTTGATCTCAATCTCAATGATCGTTTAAATCTTTGGGTCATGAGTGGTTACAAAAATAATAAAGACTACTATACAAAGGACGACGATAATGCACTTTCACGTGTCAACACCACAGTCTATGCAAACTGGGGAGGAGACTGGGCTACATGGGCTGGTGCAACTTACAAACTTACTCCAAAAACAAATTTGAACGCTCAGGTTTCTTATAGCGCCGTAAAAACCTTTGCAACTTCTGTGAATGTTCAATACACGCTGGTTCCAGGATTCGTCATTACACCTGAGCTAACTTATGTTTCTTGGAGTGATGATCGTACTTTCAAAGACGCAAATGGTGAAATATATAAACACGCTTTGAATGGAAAAAGTGCTTTTCAAGGTATGCTTCGTCTTCAACGCTCATTCTAATTTTCTTGGATAACATCTTTCAAAAAATTACATTTTTTAAAAACTGGCAGCGTATGTTGCCAGTTTTTAATTTTCGAAACCATTTATGATAATCATCCCCTATTCCCCCACATTATTTGCCGGTCTCTTTGACAAAAACCCGTTTATCCTTACAAAAAGATTTTAAAAATAAATCAAACGCGTGCTTATAAGCATTAAACTTTACAGCAAACATTCAAATAATGTCGGTCTTTGTCATCAAAAAACTTGTGATAAAACTACAAGAAGTTTGTGATAGAATTGCCCGCTTATCTTTCGAGAATAATTTTTAAATGCGCTAGATAGATCTTTAAAATATCAAAAAATAATCTTAATAAAAATAACGATACGAAAATAAAGAACAAAATTCTTTCTATTTTGGTGTTTTTGAAACAAATCAAAAATATCCGCTCTCAGACAAAAAGCTCTAAAAACTGTCCCTTTCTATTCTTTGCAATGTACATGCCTTGCTTGTGCTTTTCTTGGTAATCTCCCTTCTTGAGCAATCATTGTGATGAATGATATTTTTACACACTACAAATGAAATGGGGACAATTTTTACTTTTTACATCCCATGATGATAGGCAATGGATTGATCGCCACAGCTCTCTTTTCTATACAACTTAAGCACCACGTTTTTCCTATTCTTACCACCACAGCTTAATCTTACATCTCTTTTTTAAGAAGACGTGCTACATAGAATAAAATACGGAATTTAAAAGCTTATTTATTAAGACTATTTTTTGATTTATCTTTCTATAGTCTTTTCCCACTCATTCCTTGCTAGAGACCTCTTTATACGGAGATCATAAGTCAATTTTTGTTACAGAAACTGCCTCAAGAAAGGATAGAAAATACACTTCATAAAAATGAGGACTATAAAAATCAACCGATTGATTTATAAGAATAATCCGTTGTATTGTGTATTAAACGAAAATCTTCAATACAATAAATTCCCCTTCTCTCAAATTGTTTTTATGATAAGCCAACAAAAACCATTCCCTTTCCTATTACAAAAATGATCCATTCACGAATAAAATCGTTTTTAAAAATACCTGTTAGGAATCATTTTAATGCAAAAGCGATCATGAGATGAAAGGCTGTAAAAGAGAATGACGCTACGAGCGTATTCTTTGCATCATGAAGGAAAAAGACCGCTACACAATGCGCTTATATAACACATCTTCACGAAGACACCACCGTAAAACGAACTTTTTCATGTCATAAAAAGATCTTTTGAAAACAAGATATATACGCCAATAAAGCACATATGAATGAGCAACACCATAGTGCACTCTTGCTTTATTTCTTCCATGAGAGAATGCAAAAACCAACAGCATGAAAAAAGACACAAACATGTATGAAAGTTGAAATAGGCTGCATTAACTTGATGGAAAATATTTATCTACCAATGCATAAATAATGGCTGCTGTTTCAACATCCAGAATTCCATCATAACTTTCTTGACGAAAATGAAACTGAAATGCCCGAATTAAATTCTTATATCCAATTTCCGTATAGGCAGCTGAAGTATCATATCCATAACATTTCAATTTACCCAAAACATCCGATTTAAGAGGAAAACACTTAGAGAACTGCTCTTGATAATGCTCCTTTATTTCATCATCATACCATGCCCCTATACCTGCTACATAAAGTTCTTTCCATGGGAAAGCTGCGCCTGGGTCACTCTTTCTTCCAATGGCAATGTCACTGTGCCCGATAACATCCGTTGGCAGAATATCTGGATACCGTTGCAGAATATTTAATGCGAGTTCCTTAACAGCATCAATTTGTGTTGGATTATAAGAGGGAAAGACAAAATCCTCATTATTATACCCAACGCAATGAACCGGCTCCAGCTGAAGAGACGTACCACTCACATGGTTATCATCAGTCCACAAATCAACATCAGGCTGCAATGCACGCCCATTTTTAATTTCTGGATCTAAAACATGGACATCCTTAAAAATGTTCTCAACATATGTTTGCTCTAAAGCATCAGAATGCCCCCTTGCTAAATTAACGATTTCAATCCCGATAGATGTATCATTGAGATTACTACGCCCAGCCCATGAACTCACACCGGCATGCCAAGCACGTTCTCTTTCATCAACCAGATTAAAGATACGCATATCCTTAAATCCCGCTTCAAGATATGTCTGGTCCGAAGGATCAGGAACAAGATAGTGAGCACTCACCGCTTCCCCTGTAAGAGCCATAACCGATTCTTTAAAATTAATGGAAGTGTAATGCATGACCAAAAAACGAACACGGCGGTTAAAGCTCTTGATAGAGCGATAGCTATTGTAATCAATCTGATACATGAAAATTTTCCTTTTTATCCCACTTAGGCCTACCACCGCACATCAGGAAAAAACCGTAGATAAAACAAATATTGAAACGATCTTTTTTAAAACTCTTGTAAGATATTCCAACCCCTCAATATCAAAACAAAACCCTGTTTAAAATTAAACAATCAAAAACGTCAAAGTTACGCTCAACGATCTATATCCGCTTTCAAAATCCCTATAACTCCTGATTTTGAGAAGATTTCCAGAAACCTCTAGACTAGGCATTTCCTCAAATAAATATCTAAAAAATTGCCAATCGAACAAACATAAAAACAAAGAACGAAAGCGCATCAAATATGTCTTTGCCTCTTACACGCAAAACAAATCTTTTTTTGATCAATCTGCATGCAATCGCACAACATACCGAATTATTTTATGGGAATTTTGTGGCAATTTATTGGCAATCGCCTGAACAATAAAATATTGATGATAACACCTTCAGTGGCATATTTTTCAACAAAACCTGAACTTTTTCTAACCATAACACTAAGAATTTCGAATCCTTTTATTTCGCTATAAAACCGTTATCGCCGTCACAGCCTTCTTAAAAAGAGATTCACGCGCTTTGTAATCTACACAAACAAAAAATTTGCAAGGGGCACTTTGCTTCCCTGCTTAGATATAATTGGTATATGCAGATCATTTTTATAAGAACTCCTATAAATATTTGTTTGCAAAAAAGTAAGGCTGTAATCTTACGTCCCACCTTTGCAGTTTCAATCCGTCCAGCGCTTTCAAAAAGGTCAAACAAAATAGACCAACATATTTTCATACAAAAACTTGCGTTGCAACCGTGATCGGGACCACATCAATAATCCATAATGCAAGCACACCAAAATTGTGAAAACCTGCTTCGACTTCTCAATCATTGTGAGAAATTTTCTTAAAATGATTTTGAGAAATTGATTATTTTCTCACATCATATTGAACTTATTGGTAGAATACCCAACCAACAACCATATTACGCGCATAAACATGTCTATCCAATCACGGCGCTAAATAAAAACAGGGAAAAGACATTAACAGCCTCCTCAAGCCTCTATTTTTCTAAACCGTATCAGTGTTTCAAAAGATACCATGAGAATCTTATCTCATATAAAGATGAAAAAGCTTTCCCAGATCAATAATTTATCTTACTAATCATCGATTCGCAAACAAGCCTCGCTTTTGTACAAATAAAGAACAAAGAAATAGATACAGGTTTTTAAAAGCAGTTTTCTGATTTATAATAATAGTTTTCCGTGAAATAATATTGACTAAGCCATTTTTTCTATATCACTTATGGAACAGCCACCTTCTTCTCTCCAACCAATTCCTCCATAGGTTCACGCAATCAGTACAACTGAATCTACTCTAAAAACCATCAACACAACTTCACAAACCTCTCATGCCCCCCATCACAAGATCATACAAAAGCTTTTTTGTTCATAATCGATCGATCCACTCTTCAATGATTGCATTTGTCATCACAGGATTATCATCCCATAAACGTGTACCAGCACCAGAAATAATCTTATATTCATGCTTCTTAGAACAGCTTCTCGTTTGATTATCTATCGTTGCAAGTTGCGACTTTTCACCGACCAAAGCCAAAAACTTTCCAGTGTACTTGATAATCTCATTTCTAGCATCCATTTCCAACAAAAACTGAAATCCTTTTGTCATACGTTCAATTGCTGCTTTTTTTTGCACCTCAGGAACCTTCGATAAAATTCTTTTGTTCACAGCTCCAGGAGGACACATAAAAACATTAAGTGCTTCTAGAGCACCGGATAAATCTTTATTTTTCAATAAATGAAGAATATGCCCAAGCCGTTGTTGCAAAGGCTTGTCTGGATAACCTGGCGCATTCACAGCAAGCACAGCGCGAACATTTAGAAGCCGCGCTGCCAATATTTGTACCAACATTCCAGCCATAGAAAACCCCACCAAGACTGAAGACTCTTTCAAATGTTTTTCAAGTTTTTCTACGATAAAAGGCAAAGCTTCTACGGCAGTGTTATGACCAAAAAAAGAATAACTAGGGAAAAGAGACATTGTATCCAATACAGTTATTTGGAAGCCCTTTTCCGAACATAGCTTTGTAAATGAAGAACAAAAAACACCGTGATCCCAGCTTGGCATCACCGGAGAAAGAATAACGATACGGAGGCTCATTCACCTATTCCCCCTATAAAAGAGCGCATCCCCTACCCCACCCTTTGTTTGCAAAATGAAATGATAACAGAAACTGATCCATCAATGATGTATCCCTCAACAAGGGCTCTAAAAACAGAGATATATTGCAACTCTCTCAAGCATAAATCCCCCCGTAACAAGAACCCCTAATCCCCAATTGTACACAATATTAACCAGCCCCGATATGAATCAACCACGACAAATTCTAATCATAACACTGCACGCCACTAAAACTCCCCCCCAAGCTGCAATCACTTTCACTCAAGCACAATAACACCACAACATTTACGCACATGTTCTCTTTTAACCGTCTCACTCAATCCATGTCCAAACACATAAAATCACGTGCTTTGTAGATATAAATGATAAACCCTAGCAAACAACACGCAGCCAATAAAGTTGCCATAATCTGCGGATCATGTCCAGATACCTTTCCAATGACTGCAGCGCTCAAGGCAGCACTTCCTAATTGCAAAGCCCCCATAACCCCAGAAGCTTGTGGATACGAAGAAATAGCCAATGCTATCCTCAACGACAATAAAAAACCATTACCAAAAGTAAGAATAATAATGGCGATAAAACTTGTCATAAGTGGCCATGGGCTTACATACATTTGTAACCAAACAATAAGCCAACTATCACAAAAATAATATATCCACACCATACAGTTTTTTCCATAGATTCTCGCTTGAAAAACCACCGTGCCACAAGATTTCCCAAAATATAAGGAAGAGCAACGCTAATATAACTATAGCCAATATGTAATATAACTATAGCCAATATGTATGGCGATAATCCAAAAGTTGTAAGTAAAAAAGGAGATTCTATAAATATAAGCAAAATAGACCAAATAAGAAAAACACGGAATGAGTGCATAAAAAACAAACTGTTTATTTTTAAAAACCCCTAAACACCCCTTCACAACCCCAAAAGGAGAAAAGCGCTGACGCCTTTGAACAGGAACTGTTTCCTCGTAACACAAAAAACACAACAAAATAGTGAGAAGTATAAACAGGCTTAAAAAGATAAAAATGGCTTGCCAATTAAAAGCTTGTAACAATACCCCCCCAACCGAAGGTGCAAGCGCTGGAGACATTCCAATAAAGGGAAAAACAATTAAATAAAGTTCTCCTGCTTCCTTTTTATCCAATAAGTCATTGATAACAGCGCGACTTAACACAAGCCCTGCACAAACGCCAAGGCCTTGTAAGAAACGCAAAACAAGAAAAGTATGAATACGCACCGTGTAAATGACAATCAATGTCGTAAACAGCCATAAAAATAAGCCAAAGAGAAATGTTTTCTTCGTCCAAAATTATCACTAAAAGGTCCATAAATGAGCTGCCCAATAGCCAATGCAAACAGAAAAACCGCCATCGCACTCTAAATATGAGATTGCATCACTTGGTAGTATTGACGCATTTCTCCAAGTGCCGGAAGAAAAATATCGTTAGAAATCAGACCTCCTGTTGATAAACATATAATAAATATAATGAATAGCAGCGTATATTTATGTTTCATGGGAGAAAGCACATTTCAAAAATTAAAAAATATTTATTTTTACATGTGTAAATCTATTTATAATTTATTCACAAGAATTATATTAAGAATTTCCTTTATTTTATTTGAGAAAACTCGCCCTCTTGATACATAAGGCACGCTCAACAGGCAAAGAAACTCTTAGCGCTTCATTCTATAATGTCCTTTAAAGCATCCGCAAATCACAACTTTAACACTATCCGTAAAAGCCCCTAAAAGATGAAAATTCTCCTTTAAGAATATATTATTCAATCCGAAAATAGTACACTTGATTGTATTTATGTTGCCCTATACTCATCAAGATTCCCTCATTGATCTTATAGACAAAGACACTCTCACTCTCTGCTTATGACAACGACAGCAATCTCTTGACACTACTTTCTATCAAAACTGATTTACAGACTTAAAGAAAAAAAGAGGCTATAAAATCGCTCCTAAAATTATGCACACGGATATTGCGGATATTATTGTACAATACAGCATAAACAATATGCTTATAAAAAAGTCCTTATCAACACAAAGAATTGAGCAAAGGATCTCAATCCAATTCAATAATATCATAAAGCAAACTGTTCCCCTGCATCTCCCCTAAAATCTAAATTCACCTTGCACATTTTATGAGATACGCATTTTACACAACCACCACAAACTTAAATCCCTCAGCCATTGAATACAGTATTCAAATGCTGACTTTGTACCTCATATAGAAAGTGAGGATAAGGAGGGGTCCTGAATATAACAAACGAATAACGTACCAGTTATTTTCACCTATTGAAGTTATAGGAAAAACATACACTGAAATGACCTTACACCACCCGAAATATAAAAGCTTAGCTCTGATAAAGAAAAAGAAAAGTGTTGAGCAATTCATTGAAATGATCGCATATCCTTCAAGGTGGTTCTATAAAACCATCAATGAACTTAAATCTTTATGACTTTTTAAGCATTAAAGCTATTTATGGACTTTTAATAAAGAAATATTAAAAAAGCTCGATAAAACACTAGAAACAATAAATGCAAAGATAAAAAATTATCCTTTAAATTCCACTTTCTGAATATCTGAAACATTTTATAAGCAGAATAAAGGCAGCGATAAAGACATAATGGGTGAATATATTCTCACCGAGAATAAACCTAAAAAATGCGAAAGCAACCTTTATAAAGATACACCTACACCAGCCCCCCATAGCAGCTGCAAACGCAAAAGTGGAAACCTATAGCACTCGTGAACCAACGACAGTGCCTAACTTCATAGAAAAACAAGTGAACTTGACAAATTGCAGTATCGAGAACCTTACAAATTATGTCGTAGTACACAATGCCCCATCAAGCCAAGTTTGTCTCTCAAACCAAAGCGCTCTTACATCGTATAAAAAACTTGAGTACAAAACTAAAAAACAACCCTTGGAGAAAATCATAAAACTTTTAGATTATTGTCTCAAAGCTTTCTAACTTTTCTCTCTGATTTTGTTTTTTCTCAGTTCTTTTATTCTCTTGCAGGAAACTTAGAAAGTTTTTCCAGCATCATTTCAACACAAAGCCGCAGGAAAAGGAAGAACAGCTTGGAACACAGAGGTTTCTCCCTTTTCCTTTACCTCTCATAGTTTTTTAAATTGGATTTGGATATTGTTGATATTTATTTTGAAAAATCAAAATATTTTTCTCATTGTAAGATAAGTATAAAAAACTAAAATTTTAGTAAACATAACACTTTTAAATAAATAAAGTAATAATTATATAATATTTAAGTTATATATAAAATATATTTAAGAAATATCAGAAATTTTACTTTAAAACGAAAATTAATAAACTTTAATTTTAAAATATATAAAAATATTAAACTTCATAGTAGGATTCATTATTTTTAAATATTACTCTACAAAACGAGAAAAATATTTATTCCATTTCTCTATTCGTCATGAGAGTGTTTATTTCTTCATCAACTAAAATACTCGATGAATTGATGCTTTCAAGACTGGAATCATATGGGAAGACTTTGTCAAGAATGATCACCATCTTATTTT
>NZ_CALW02000077.1 GCF_000312565.1 Bartonella rattaustraliani AUST/NH4 | reverse complement strand
TGCCACTCACTCGAGCATGCCCATAGACCTCACCATAAATTTTCGCACGCTTAAAAACCATGGCATGCCCATAAACTTTCCCATAGTTACAAATATATGCAAAACCTGAAACCTGCGCATCACCATAAATCCTTGCATAACTACAAACCCAAGCGTTATAAAAAACGTGAGCATTGTCATAAATTTTTGCGAATTGAGAAATTAACACCTTGCCATAAACAAAAGCATTGCCATAGACTTGCCCGCGCACGTGCGCATTATTGCGTACCCTTGCATTTTCAAAAACCCTTGCATGGCTATAAGCACAGGCATCATCATAAAGCCAGCAATTGCCTTCGTGAGAGAGATTGCTTTCCTTTTCAACAAAGCCCCCTAGATCACCAGCCTTGACATCACCAAAGTCTCTTAAAGCTTGAATACGATAAACGATTGTCACTTCTTTAGTCATTTTCTTTACATTCGTTTTAAACCGCACCGTGGAATATTTGGAGCGGCCAGCCTCTTTTCTGCTCGACACATTTTTTGGCTCTATACAAACAGAAGAAGCTGAGGAGATTCATTTCGATATTGATCAGTCAAAGCCTCGCCTTGCACCCTTTGTCTCGCCTTTTGTTGCGGGCTGCGTTGTTGCCAATGAAGGCTTTACAACGCAAAGCTTTAAGCCTGCTTATGTGAAAGATAAGCGTCGTTTTGATGCGAATATGCCGCTCAAACGCAGCATTGGTGAGAAGATTGGTGGCGCATTGCCTGCCAGCCGTCGCTCGCGCTCTGCGCAATCAGTTAGAAAATCTTACACGTCGTGAAGAAGTTATGGCAGCTGAAGCTTTAATTAAAGGAACGGTGACTGTTTCAGGTGAAGATTATCCGACCAAGGTCGTTGATTTTAAACGCGATCCGGCTTTGACGCTGGCTCTTACCGGTGCAGCGAAATGGAGCAATATTGATGTACCGGCTTTGGATCAACTCGAAGATTAGGCCGGCTTAATCCAAGAAAAATCTGGCGCTGTGGCACGTCATGTGATCATGGATCCCAAAGCATGGCGCCATTTTTGCAAAAACAAACAAGTAATCGGTCTGCTTGAAATTCGTCGTGGTACAAATGCGACAATTTCAACCGACCCTATAATACGCGGCCAAGGACAGGAGAAAGCACGCTATGTTGGTTCTATCGGGGATTTGGACTTTTATGTCTATAATGACGTTTACATCAATGATGACAGGCAATTGCGGCGCCTACTGCCTGACGCTACAGTTGTGCTTGTCAGCCGTGAGCAATTAGAAGGAACGCGCTGTTATGGCATGATTATGGATGAGAAGGCTTCGTTTAAAGCTTTGCGTTATTTTTCAAAATCATGGCTGGAAGAAGATCCAGCGGTGCGTTGGCTCTTGTTGCAATCTGCGCCGCTTATCGTGCCTTATCGCCCGAATGCGTCCTTATGCGCAACGGTCGCTTAAAAGGAGGAAGCTGATGGAGCTTATAGCAAAAATCTCTCTTCAAACGCCCGATGGTACTGTGCAGTCAGGAGCAATAATTAAACTTGATGATATGGACGCGAATGCTTTAATTGCACGTGGCTTTGCCGAACCAATCGCGCAGACAATGCCGATTAAAACGCCGGAAAATAATGCTCCAGATGCGGATATTTTGAGCATCATGGATGCGATTGCCATGTTGGACACTAATGGCTTTGGTAAAGACGGTAAGCCTTTGATCAAAGCGCTGAAAGATGTACTTGATCGCGATATCAGCCAAGAACAACGTGACGAGGCTTGGAAACGTTATGAGCAAGAAAACGCATCATGATTCCAAGTTTTAAGCTGGCGATCAATCGATTATTCGATCGCTTGGGATTGGATGCCCTTTATTGCGGGAATGGCGAGGAGATTCCTCTCAAAGTTATTTTGAAATCACCCGATCAGATCATTGATTTTAGGCAAACGTACATTCATAGCCCGATCCATATGATGGAGGTGCGAGTAACAGAGATCGCCAATCCAAAAGCGGGCGATGAGGTTAGGCTTGATGGCGCAATCTACCGCGTTCAGGGCGAGTCTATTCAAGATACACATAATTTGGTTTGGAAAATGGAGGTTTTAAGATGCGATTGCAAGCAGCCATAAAAGGTGATCTGGATAAATATCTCAAAACTGAATTATTGGAGGTGGAACAGGCTGTGACAGGTGCGATACGTACAGCCACAACAGGCCTTAAAGCCACGCTGCGCGCACAAGTGGTTGCTGCTGGTCTTGGCGCGCGCTTGGCTAAATCATGGCGCGGCGATGTTTATCCAAAGCGCGGTGTGAGACTTAGTGCCGCTGGCATGGTTTATACCAAAGCAGCCAAGATTATGGCAGGTTTTGAAGAAGGTCAAATCATTAAAGGAAAAGATGGGCTTTGGCTGGCTATTCCAACACCCAATGCGCCCAAACGGGTTTTAGGCAAACGCGTTACACCTGCAAATCTTGAAAGAGCACGTGGCATTAAATTGCGCTTTGTTTATCGTAAGCGTGGCCCATCGCTCCTTGTTGCTGAAAATATGCATGCTTCCTATAGCCGCAAGACCGGTGATTTGCGTGGGTTTAGAAAAGCCTCTTCCTCGGCGCTTAAATCCGGTAATGGTCTTGCTTCGGTGGTGATGTTTTGGATGGTGCCACAGGTAAAAATGCCAAAGCTCATCCGCTTTGAGCCGGAAGCTTTAAAATGGCATAGGCGTATCCCTGAGCTGATCATTAAGCATTGGAAAGATTGAAAATGACATCAAAACGCGAACAGGCCTTGCAGGGCCTTTTTTTATGTCTGCAGCAAGGCTTGCCCAATATCCGTGTTCTTCGCAATGAAGTATTGAGTACAGCCATCTCTGAAGGCGGGCTTGTGGTGTTGCGTGATGGTGAACCCGGGGATCCTGATATTTTGTTATCGCCGCCGCGCTATATTTACAAACACCGCGCTGAAATTGAGGTTTTTGTGCAAAAGGCCAGCATCGCACAGCGTGATAGCGAGTTTGATCAGCTTCTCATGCAGATCGGTGCTGCATTAAACAATGCAGGAACGCTAGATGGTGTCATCGATATTTTAAGCCTTGGGAGCCCTGAAGTTTTGACCGAACTCATTGAGGGTGGCGCGACAATTAAAGCGGCCACTCTACCTGTCACGCTGGAATATGTGACAGAAAACCCATTCGTTTAACGAAACAAATAGGAGAGAAATATGGCGCGTGCTTATGGCTGGAATGCTAGGCTTTTGCTCGGCTTTGAAACAACTTACGGTGAGCCGCCTGCAAGCGGTGATTATAATTTGGTTCCATTTATTTCAAGCGTGTTGGACAGCGAACAAGGCCTCATTGAATCGAGCGTTCTCGGCTTAGGGCGTGACCCAACGACACCTTTCCAAGATGTTATTAATGTTGATGGTGACATTGTTGTACCAGTTGATCTTCGCAATATTGGCTATTGGCTGAAAGCCTTATTTGGAGAGCCAACAACAACAGGAACCGATAGTTACACGCATAGTTTTACATCTGGCAAAGTCAATTTGCCGAGCTTGAGCCTAGAGATTGGTTTGCCTGATGTGCCAGACTACCCGCTTTTTACCGGCGTGCGTGCCGATAGCTGCGCCTTTAATTTTCAGCGATCTGGCGAGGCGCAAGTGACAATAGGCTTGATGGGACAAGCGGAAGTCGCTGCAAGGCAAACACATGCCACCAATCCAAAGGAGGCTATTTACAGCCGCTTTTCGCAATTCCAAGGTTCGATTAAAAGTGCCGGATCAATGCTCGCCAATGTGATAGCCGCTTCGCTGACTTATAGCAATAATCTAGAGAAAATTGAGACCATTCGTGATGATGGCAAAGTTGAGGCGATTGATCCGGGGATGAGCGCACTCACAGGCTCTATCTCTGTGCGTTATGGTGATAACACGCTGATGGATTTAGCACGTTCTGGCACACCGATTGATATTGAGCTGGCTTATACGATTGATGAAGAGCACAAGTTCACAATGACAGCGCATGAAGTTTATCTGCCCAAGCCAAAGCGCAGTATTAGTGGCCCGGGGGGCATTGAAGCCTCTTATGATTTTCAAGGGGCCAAAAATGCCAGTCTTGGAAAAATGCTCACTATTACCCTAACCAATGATGTAGAGGATTATGCTTAATGCTTAAATTATCGCTACCGACTGAGCCTTATTGGCTTGATGTTGGATTTGATGTGCGCATAAAGGTTCGACCTTGTACAAGTGCTATATTTTATCAGGCGCGCGCTTTCATGAACCAGAAATTACAAAGTCTTGGCGAGGCTTACCGTGCGCAAAAAGATGTCGGTGTAGCGCAGTCAGATTTACCCAATCTTGAAGAGAGCAATGTACGCGAAGCCCTAGCTGAGCAATATTTAACACTTGGCCTAGCGCGTGCTGGCATTATTGAATGGGAAGGCATTTGTGAGGCTGATAGCGATGTGCCAGCGTCCGTGACGTCTCAAAAGATTGAGGAGCTTTTTGCTGCCTATTGGGTGATTGCCGAAACATTTCGTCAGCAATATACGGGTCTGCGCGAAATGTTGGAATCGGAAAAAACGCCTACGGGCTCGTATCCAATGGCACTTTGGGGACGGGCTAAAATACTGCAACAGCTGCTTTGAGCAAGACCGCGCCTGCGCAAAGGGGCAAAAAGGCGAAAACGGCAAACAATGCCCCTATCATGAACACAGCCTGAAAACATTAGAGGGTTGGCAGGCTTTTGATATTCGCTGCAAATTAGTCACACAAATTCGTGAACGCTTTCCTTTAGAGACTGCATTGCAGTTAAGTCACGCGCTTGGCTACGAGCCTCAAGCCATGGCGGAGCTGCTGCCTGAAGCCGCTATGGCAACGCTTTTGGTACTTAAGGAAATAAACAATCATGGCAGCAGCGACTAAAAAACTTTCCATTCGTTTGGCTACAGTTGGTGGTGAAGAGGTGCGACGTGAATTTAGTCGCTTAGGGCGTGAAGGTCCGCAAGCTTTTGACAAGATCACTCATGCTACACGCCCAGCCAATGCAAGTCTTAAAGCGGTTGATGCATCAGCTCGAACTTTAAATGGGGTCTTCCGTCAAGCTGCAACGCTTGTGGGCGTTTATGCGGGTATTTCTGGTATTAGTCGCTCGCTTGGTTTTATTGTTTCCACCAACCGTGAATTTGAAAAACTCTCAGCCAGTTTAAAAACAGTTACCGGTTCTGTGGCGGCAGCAGATAATGCCCTTAAAATGGTTGAAGATCTTGCTTTTTCAACGCCTTTTAACGTGCAACAACTGACGCAAGCTTTTATCAAATTAAAAGCCTTAGGGCTTGAGCCGTCACGAGAAGCATTGGCCTCTTATGGCAATACGGCCTCCGCAATGGGCAAAGACTTTATGCAGTTTATTGAGGCGATTGCCGATGCTGTGACAGGTGAATTTGAGCGTCTTAAGGAATTTGGTATTAAAGCAAGCACGCAAGGCGAGCAAGTTGCTTTTACGTTCCAAGGTGTAACCACCACCATTGGCAAAAATGCAGAGGAGACCGAGCAATATTTGCGTAAAATTGGGCAGGTGCAATTTGCTGGCGCTATGTCTGAGCAGATGAAAACCTTGAATGGTATTATCAGCAATATTGGCGATAATTTTGCAAAATTTGCCTGCGAGGTTGGTGCTGGTGGTTTGAATGACGCATTACGTGATGTCGTCTTGCGTTTAAAAGATGCGACAGACAATGGAAAAGAGGCGGCGCACGTTCTTGGTCAAACCTTGGGCAATATTGTAAGGGTAACAGCAGACGCGCTTGGTTTTCTCGTGCGCAATGCGGATTTAGCGGTTCAAGGTCTTGCGGCGATTTTAATTGCTCGAACGGTGAGTGCTGCGATTGGGGCCATGAATGTTGCCATATTGGGTAATGCTGGCGCGATTGTGGGTTTTCGCTTAATGGCGCAGGTTTCTATGGCAAGCGCTGCAAAAATGGTGCTGGTTGAAGGGGCCGCTAAATTGGCGACGCTCGCGATGGCTGGTTTGCGCAGTGTCATGCTTTTACTAGGCGGCCCCGCGGGGATTATCGTTTTGGCAGGCCTTGCGCTTTATAAATTAGCCCAAGGCCATGATGCGGCAGGTAAAGCGGCGAAAGACCATGCTGCAGAAATGGAGGAGTTGCGCGCAAGCCTCAAAAAAACTACAGATAGTATTGAAGAATTGAATACCGCGTCTCGCAATGAAGCCTTGGCGCGTTTGACAGAAAAGTTACAGATTGCCCAAGAAAATATTTGTGATGTTACCTATCAATTGCAACGCGGAGAGATTGGCGGATTTTGGGATCAATTTTCCAGGGTCGGTACCCAACTCAATACGGACTTAGCGTATATTCGAAGAGCCTTCATAGAAGGCAAAATTAGCGTTGATCAATATCAAGAGGCTATCTGGGCTTTGGCTGTTAAATATCCTGATTTTACGAAAAACGCCAAACAAATCCAAGAACAAGTTTTAGCTTTGAAAGCGGCAGAACTCGCCGCTAAACGCGCAGGCGCTGCGATCGATCAGTTACGCTCTGGCGTCACACAAAGTGCAGCAGAACAAGCAAAACCTGACGCTCCTCAAGCGCCACCGCAACCAGTGGCACCAAAACAACTTGATGACAAGCAAGAAGAAAAAATTCGCTCTTACATTCAAAGGTTGGAGGATGAGAAAAAAGCATTAAAGTGCGTTATTGCCGCGCGCTCCCTTGAGGGAGATGCTCTTAAAGATGCGCGTATTCTTAATGAGCAAGAACAAGTTTTGCGTCGTTTAGGTATTGATTTAACCAAGGATCAAAGCAGCCAAACATTACAATACGCACAGCATATTCGAGATCTCATTGCTCGCAAATATGAATTGGAACAAGCGGATCAATCAGCGCAAACAGCAACAAGAAGCCAGTCTGATACGGTAAAAGAGATCACGCGTGCTTATAATGCATTAAAATCAGAAACCGAACAAGCAACGTTAAGGGCGATTGAGTGGCGAGAAGAAGCATTAAGAGGCCTTGATGCAACAAGTGCTGGCTATGCAACGTTCCGTGCGCAAGTTGAGGAAGTTTTTCAGCATATGCTACGGGAAGCGCGTGAAAAATATTTAGAAAACTCAAAATACTGGGCTGATGGACTAAAACGTGGTTTTCAAGATATCGTCAATGACGCACAAAATATGGCTGCACAAACAGAAAATTTGGTCAAAAATGCTTTTAAAGGCATGGAAGATGCTCTTGTGAGTTTTGTGACCACTGGAAAGCTTGACTTTAAATCGCTTATCGATTCCATCATTGCCGATCTTGTGCGCTTACAAATTCGTAACAGCATTATTGGGCCATTGGCCGATGCTTTAGGCGGCTTTAATTTTGGTTCATTGTTCGGTTTAGCGCATACAGGCGGTGTGATTGGTAGCGATGCGCTTGAGAGCAGAAGCGTTAATCCAGCGCTCTTTTCCGGCGCGCATAAATTCCATAGTGGTGGCATTGTTGGCAATGAAGTGTCGATTATCGCCAAGCGTGGTGAGACGGTATTCACGCCGGGGCAAATGCGCCTTTTAAGTGCAAGGATTCAAGGGCATGGCGCGGGTAAAGTCGAGGTTCATGTTCACAATAATGCTGCAGGTATTCAAGCAAAAACGCAAGCGTCTCAGTGTCCCGATGGGGGAAGCAGGCTTGATATTATCATTGAGCAGATTGAAAGCCAAATGACACGCAATGTGGCACGTGGCGAAGGATTGGCGCCAACGTTAGGGTGTCGCTATGGGCTCAATCCAGCAGCAGGGAGCTATCGATGATCACATGGCCGCAAACGCTGCCTTTGCCGACAATTGAAGGTTATAGCATTCAACCTTCTGATGCTATTTTACGCACAGAAATGGAAGCGGGTCCAGTGAGGCAAAGGCGTCGTGTTACGCAAGTGCCAAGCCGTGTTTCTGTGCGATGGATTATGTGTCGTGACCAATTTGCTCTGTTTGAAGCATGGTACCATTGGAAAGCCAAGGAAGGCGGTGCGTGGTTTGAGATTGAGCTTTTAGGCGGGCTTGGGCTCTTGATGCAAGAAGCACGTTTTACGCAGCAATTTCAAGCGCAATTATTGGCTGGTCTAAAACATTATGGGAAATTCGCTGCGAACTCGAAATTCGCGAGCACCCCGTGTTTGATGAGGGCATATTGGACTTATTGCGCATCGAAGATGCGCAGGGGCTGATAACAAGTGCTACTCAATTACACCTTCTCGTGCATCAAACGCTACCACAACGCGTAGGATATATTTAGGCTAAAGGTTCTGTAAAGACGATATGTTGCTCTAACCATAATTTGAGCGCATTAAAATTAAATTGATTAGTCTGGTAAAGTTTGATGATAAAATCGAAAG
This sequence comes from Bartonella rattaustraliani AUST/NH4, assembly GCF_000312565.1. GTDB lineage: Bacteria > Pseudomonadota > Alphaproteobacteria > Rhizobiales > Rhizobiaceae > Bartonella > Bartonella rattaustraliani. The sequence goes on along the minus strand of NZ_CALW02000077.1, from coordinate 6,895 downwards.
TTTGGTCGGGATCGTCGGCAAGATAAGCGCCATTTATAACTAAAAATGTATGCATCACGGCGAAAGCAACCCTTTTATTGCCATCAATGAAGGGGTGGTTTTGCGAGAGGCTTTCCCATAAAGCCGCCGCTTCTTCTGTGAGATTGGTATAATATTTTAATTGCGGGCGATATAAGGCCGCTTCTAGCGCGCCAAGATCTCTTACCCCTAAAGTGCCGCCATAGCGTTTGATTTGATCTTCATGAATAGCAAGCGCTTCTACCAGAGTGATGTAAGTGATCATTTAGCCAGCTTTTGATAGAGTTCCACATATTTGTCGTGGCTTTTATTGTAAGCAGACATGATTTGCGCGCGGGGTCGTTCATATTTACGCTTTTCAAGCAGATCGCGCAAAGCCTCATCAACAAGCGCTTGGATTTGTTTGCCTTCTTGTTCAGCCAAACTGTAAAGATGGTTTAAAATTTCACTATCGACTTGTGTTGCAAATTTTTTTCGCAATTGAGCCATGGCGCGCCTTTTCACATGAAGTGGTTTATTCTCTACACATTATCATGACGTATCATGATATGTCAAGAAATTAGCGCAGCGTGCTTGTTTTACAAGTTTTTTTAAGCTGAGAGGAGAGATTTATGAATTTGCAAAAAAGCTTGGAGGAGCGATTGCGTGCGTCCAAGTGGATAGTAAAATTCTGCATGAGCTTGTGCACGGCGATGATGAAACAAATGTTCCCACTGAAGGTGGCGATGTAAAAACTGTTGCCAAAACCATTAAAGAGATCGAGGAGCATATCCAAAGCGAACTTGATGATCTTGGCGCAACAACAGATCAAATCGCGCAGACTTTAGACCAAGCGCAAGCCTACCGTGATGAAGCTAAATCATCGGTGCAATCCGCGATAGATGCGGCTCATGCGCTTCATCTACCAAGTGACATTCGTGGCCAAGCTGGCAAACTTCTAGCGATCAACCAAAACGAAGATGGCTTCGAGGTGATTGAATCTGTTGGCGTATTTTATGGTTTGCGTGTCGATGGTTCAGAACTTACCGCTATTACGGGCCAAGGTAGATATGATGCCAATCACTTTAGTACGTGGTTCATTACGCTACCGGGTGTGGATTTTACCATCAATGAGGATGGCCACCTTATTATCAATATTTGAATGAGGAAAATATGACGCAGATAGACCTTGGGAATATCCGTATAAAATGGCGAGGGGCTTATGATCCAAAACAGCACTATATCCGTCATGATGCTGTTGCGTTTAAGGGCTCCAGCTTTATTGCGAAGCGGAATGTGACGAATGTTACCCCTGTTCAAGGCGCTGACTGGGATTTAATGGCCGCTGGCAGTGATCAATTGACGCAAGAAGGGGATTTACTCACCTATGATGGTAATAAGCCCGTAAAGCTTGCCCGTGGAGGCAATGCGCAAATTTTACAAATGAACGGCAACAAACCTACTTGGCAAAATCAAGCGCTTGATCCAGCGCGGCGTGTCTGGAAGCTTGGCAAAATCACGAGGTATGGCAGTCGGTATACGCGTATTTATCTGATGGCCAATGGCCTTATCAAAGCATGCGGTATGGGTAACAATTATGCCAATGGTAATCCATCTGGTAAGGATATTTATATGCCCAATACTGTTGCAACAGAAGATTCCACAGTGCGCTTTGTTGATTTTTTTCGGGTGGGCAGCAGCATTATGGCCTAACCGCAGATGGGCAAGTGTACTCATGGGGTTATAATAATTATGATCAATTAGGACATGGCGATACGGTGACCCGAGCCATTGCTAAGCGCATTGACGATTTCGTTAAAAATAAAATTAAAATAGCACGCATTATTCTGGGACAACCGAACTATTATGACTATGGTGTTGCTTATTTCCTAACGACAGATGGGCGTATCTATGCATGTGGATATGGAGGCAATGGTAACCTTGGAACCGGTACGACATCCCATCAATATACACCTACCTGTTCGTTGTGGCGCATTAGAAAATATTACGGATGTTGGTATCTCGAGCTATCCTTATAGTATATATGCGATTGATAAAAATGGCGCCCTTTGGGTGTGGGGGCGAAATAATAACGGGCAACTAGGCTTTGGTGATACAGTAGATCGCAGTACACCACTTTTAAATGTTGCAATGAAAAATATTATCAAAGCAATCCCTGCTTCTGGCTCTGATCCATCAGGAGAAAATTTGGCAGGGTGTGGGTTCGTATTGCAATCTAATGGATCTGTTTGGGCTGTCGGCTATAATGGTTTTGGCCAACTTGGTTTGGGGGACACAACATCACGCAGTAGTTTTACGCAAATTCCCTTATCTGAGAGTGTGATTGATATTTCTATAACAGATGGCAAATATGGCTCTGTAGACGCTTTAACCAACCAAAGGCAAGTTTATCTTTGGGGAGCAAATGGATACGGCCAACTTGGAACCGATAATACAAATAGCCAATATAGTCCATTCAAGCCCAAAGGTGCGTTTCAAGGCAAGGTCACACGAGTACAAATTGGTGGTGGCATCAGTTATGACGGGTGCATTATTCAGTGTGGTAATGAATTATGGGCAGCAGGTTATAATGAATATAGCAATCTTGGCCTTGGTCATGCGCAAAAAACAAATAATAGCTTCCAAAAAATAATGGGCATCTCTGGTAAAATTATTGACTGGAATGTGTATGGTTCTGGCACATTTGCTTGGGGACTTGGTGTCTTATAGAGGAGGGGCGGGTTGATGCTTGTGGTTATAATTCTAGCTATGGAGAAACTGGCACACAATCGGGTAATTTGCATAATACTTTGAAATTAACCAATGTCCACTTTTAGGAGGCAAGAATGAATGTAAGGTCCTATTTATGGGAGCATGCGCCGCATTTTGTTGAAAGCGACATTACACCTATTCATCTTGCTGATTTCAATGAGTGTCGTTATTATGCCTTTGCTTCAGGGCTGACGCCACCAGCAGGCGGCAAGTCTATCAGCCAAGATGAGCTGGTTGATATTCTTGCAAATAGTCAACTTATTCGCCAGATCAAACAAGAAGCAGAAAGGCGTATTTTAGCCCTTGCGCCGTTATGGAAGCAGCAAAACGCCCTCGCTGATATTTATTCATTGCGCGCGCGCTCAGACCTTGATGAGGCAGAGCAAACAAGGCTCACAGAAGCTCAAGCTCTGTTAAAAGAAATTGCGCGTTTGCGCTCTCGTTCCAATGAAATCGAAGTCTCGTTCTTAAACGGCATCGCGATTGACTATGGAACGGACAGAGCATGGAAGGAAGACCATGTCTGATCCCACATTAACGGCAGCACTGGCGGAGGCTTATGCTTCAAGCCCAAGTGATGTGGTTATTTTGCACACATTAGAGCTGCGTCACCCCGCATTTAAAGACGATAATGGTGCGCCTATTGGCGTGCGTTTGGTGCGTGATTATCAGGATTTACTGGCCAAGCTTGAGGCGACCGCGCCCCTAAACCCGGACGAGTATGTTACCTTCATTGCACTAGGCTTTGATCTTGGGCTCCCACCCGTCGATACGTCTCCCGTGCCGGAAATTACTGTTACGATTGATAAGGTTAGCCGAGAGTTGATCAAGCATCTGGATGCTGCCGTTGAGAGCGCGGAAAAGATAGAGATTACTTATCGGCCTTATTTGAGCAATGATCTCTCAGGCCCGCAAATGGACCCGCCCATCACGTTGACTTTAACGCAGGTTGAGGCTGATGTCAGTCGCGTTGTGGGACGCGCACGTATGCTTGATGTCGGCAATAAAAGCTTTCCCGCTGAAAATTACACATCGAAGCGGTTTCCAAGTCTGACGCGCTAATTCTCTTAAAGGAAATATCATGAACGAATTGACCCCACAGCCCGATGGGCTGCATTGGGCGCTGCCCTATATTGGCCTGCCGTGGCAAGTGGGCGCAAAAGACCCCGACAGCTTTGACTGTTGGGGCCTTCTTATTTGGCTGCAAAAACATCATTTTAACCGAGATTTACCTGACATTCCCGTCCTTGATATTGATTTAAAGAAAATCGCTTTAACATTCCGCAATCATCCAGAACGCAAAAGGTGGAGGCGCGTCAATCGCCCCAAGCAAGGCGATGCGGTGCTGATGCGCCAATCCCGTCACCCCATTCATGTTGGCTTGTGGGTGAGCATCAGCCCAACGGAGCAAGGTGTTCTTCACTGTATTAAAGGCAGTGGCGTGGTTTTCCAAAATACCGCCAGCCTTAAACTTTCTGGCTGGCAAATTGAGGGCTTTTATCGACTTGCGCGCAAGCCCCGTAAGTCTGCTTCATAAAATTGCGAGGTTCTCATGTTTGCTTGCGTCCAGATGCTCCACAACCCCTTTATGCCGTCACGGGCGCGTGAGATCTTCCCTGTTGACCAGCCGATGACTATTCGCGTCTGGCTTAATAAAGTTGGTATTGATGAGTTTGTACGGCCAACGCTCTGCTTGTTTAATGGCAAAGCGGTTTTACGCGAACACTGGCATAAAATGACGATTGGCTTTGCGGATATTGTCACTTTTATTACACTTCCCCAAGGCGGAGAAGGTGGTGGCGGCAAGATCCTACGTTCTGTCTTAGGGCTGGCTTTAATGATTGCTGCGCCTTATGCGGGTGCGGCACTCGCGGGCGCTATGGGGATTACCGGCGCGACAGGTATTGCCCTAATGACAGCTGGTGTAACTTTGGCAGGCGGTGCTTTGCTCAACGTGTTGGTGCCGCCACCATCTCCCTCGACAAGCTTGAATAATGGCTTTGGCAATATTCCCAATGCCAGTCCAACTTATTCCTTACAAGCCCAAGGCAATCAGGCGCGCATCAGCCAGCCTATACCTGTCATCTATGGCCGACATATTATTTATCCCGACTTGGCTGCAACACCCTACGTGCTTTACAAAAATAATGAGCAATATTTGCATCAATTACACTGCATTGGGCAAGGTGAATATGATCTTGAGCAGATTCGTATTGAAGATACGCCAATTCGCTCGTTTGAAGAAATCAAGTATGAAATTATCCCGCCCGGCAAAGCCGTCACTCTGTTTGACACCGATGTCGTCACCGCACCAGAAGTTGCTGGTCAAGAATTGCTCAGCACAAGTGACGGCGGTGATTGGATCGGGCCTTTTGTCGCCAATCCTGCGCAAACCAAATGCCATCAGATCAGCATCGATATTATCCTGCCGCGGGGGCTTTATTATGCAAATGATAGCGGGAATTTAAGCGCTTATACGATTAAGTGGCAAATTGAAGCGCGCAAGATCGATGATCAGGGCGCGGCCATAGGGCCATGGCAAAGGCTTGGCAATGCAAGCGTGACAAAAGCCACAACAACACCGCAGCGCCTTACCTATGATTATAAAGTCGAACTAGGGTGCTATGAAGTGCGCGCCTTGCGTCAAGATTCAAAAGACACATCAACACGCGCTGGACATGAATTGCGTTGGGCTGGCTTAAAAGCCGTGCTCAATGGAAAACCTGATTTTGGCGATATCACCTTACTTGCCATGAAGATGCGCAGAAGAGTATTATCATAAAAAACACAACAAAGTCAATAGCTTGTATGCAATTATTTTATATGAATCCACTTAAGAATCCACACTTTTGTATATGATTCAATTGACCATTTTTTATCAACAATTGCTATTTATAAATAAAGTATGAAAAGCAAATCATGACACAAATCTTATAACGCATGTGAGCATTCAAAAGCAGTAATCATTCATAACAATTCAATAATACGTTTTAATCATAAAATCGATAGTTACTATTAGACACAATCGTTTGAAATTATCCAATCAATATAATTGCATGTGTTTAAATCATATCTTAACAAACGTTAAAAATTGTTAGCTCTAAAAAACAACGCCTTTAAAATTGGAGCGGTTAATTTTGCTAGCTAAAATATAAAGCGACTTTTGATAGATATCCCCAAAATTGGGGTTATCTACTTTAGAAGTATAATTTTCAAGTATCTCTTATATCACGCATAAGTGAAACTGAAATTACTCATTTCAAAATTCGAGAGCGTTAAGTTTATTCACCCCAATTTTGGGGGCAGTAAAATCAGTCAATCCAAAATTGGATTCGCTAATTTCCTCAAACATTCTCTTGATATCATGACTAGGCATAGTTGAAACAAGCCATTGTTTGTTTGTCTTATGAGAGATTGCTTTCAAAACCAACGCTTGCAAGGCAAGCATAAAATCAAAAGAGCGGGTTTATTGCTAATTTACACTTACCAACGCATTTACTCTTAATTGGATTGATAGAGACCTTACAAAACGTTTGATTTATGAATAGGTTTTGATTTTGAGAATGTAAGTGATTTCAATTGATGCTTTCAAATATTGAGAGCGTTATCAGAATAAGTTTTATCGTAAACGCTGTATTCACAGTTTTTCTCTTCATATCAAATATAACAAGAATGCTTTCCTATTTAACATTTATGCTTTTTTGGATAACGTTTCATAATGACAATAAAGAGCTTGCAATATGATACGTTTTGTATATATACGTCCATGACTCCATTGTGGGTGATTAATTTTAATCATTAGAATTGTTATTTGAAAGTCGCGTCATATCATGGCACGGCTTTCTTTTTTGAATGTTCTCTTGTTAAGACGTTTAAAGAATAAAAGGCACCTCCCATGCCTATCATTCATTATTCTTTAATATATCAACAATTTTACGTCCTTTATAAACCTCCTGATGATTTTTAATAGAGCTTATTTTGCTTTTTTTATCGAGAATAGCAGTGCCATAGACTTTCCCCCAAACCTTAATCTTGTGGGAAATTTTCGCTCTATCATAAACAGAACCATAAATTTCAGCGGTGCCACTCACGCGAGCATGCCCATAGACCTCACCATAAATTTTGG
>NZ_CALW02000078.1 GCF_000312565.1 Bartonella rattaustraliani AUST/NH4 | reverse complement strand
GGGGAGCTACCATGAAATTACATTTTAACACACTTGCCTATCAAAAAGAAGCAGTGGATTCTATTGTTTCTCTATTTGCTGGTGAAGCACCACTGGCGCAGCGCTACAGCCAAGAATATGGCGATTTGATCAGTGCCTCAGTGGCTAATCATCTTTCAGTGAGTCCTGATCAGATATTGCAAAATTTGCAAGCGGTGCAAAATCGTAACGCTATTGCCCCTAGCGAAGACCTCGCCCAGCGCCAATTTTGCATTACCATGGAAACCGGCACCGGCAAGACCTATGTTTATACCAAAAGCATTTATGAGCTCAATGCGTATTATGGCTTTACCAAATTTATAATCGTCGTGCCTTCTGTTGCCATTCGTGAGGGGGTGCAAAAATCACTAGAGATAACCCACGACCATTTTCAAACGCATTATGGCAAAAAACCTATTCGTTGGTTTGTTTATAATTCGTCGCGTTTGTCGGACGTTCGCGAATTTGCTCATAGCACTGACATTGAAGTGATGATCATCAATATTGATGCTTTTCGCAAAAGCGAAAATATCATCAATCAGCCTATGGATCGTATGAACGGTGACCGGCCGATTGACCTCATTGCCAATGTTTGCCCTATCGTGATCATTGATGAGCCGCAAAGTGTGACCAACACAGCTAAGGCAAAGGAAGCCATCAGCTGGCTTAATCCGTTATTTGAATTGCGCTTTTCAGCAACCCACCGTGAGGAGGTCAATCCGATTTATAATCTCAGCCCTATCGATGCTTATGAACAAGGGTTGGTGAAACAGATCAGCGTTTCTTCCCTATCAACACAAGATAACTTTAATCAGCCTTATCTGCGGTTGGTTAAGGTTGATCACAGCAATGGCTACAAAGCGCGCATTGAATTAGACGTTAAAAAGGCTGATGGCACCATTGCGCGTACCACCAAAACTGTCAAGGTCGGTGAAGATTTGTATTTGCTGTCTGGCGAACGTGAGCAATATCGTGATTGGCAGATTACCGACATTGATTGTTTAGAAGGCTATGAAAATATAGAAATGAACGGCTCACGGTCGCTGGCGCTTGGGCAAGCGATTGGCGACGTGTCAGAAAAAGATATTCGGCGTGGGCAAATTCGCAAAACCATTGAGCATCACCTTGATAAAGAATTGCAACTTTTGCCGCGGGGTATCAAGGTTTTATCCTTATTCTTTTTAGACCGCGTCGAAAATTATCGCGTCTATGGTGAAAACGCAACGCAGCGCAGTGAATATGCGCGTATTTTTGAAGAGGAATATAACAGTCTTATTCAATTGCAAAAATATCAGAGCTTGCAACAGTTTTTGCCATATTTTACTGAGGCAGAGCGCGCCCATGATGGTTATTTTAGCAAGGATAAAAAGGGCAAGCTCAAGGACACGCGCGGCGACACGGCAGATGATCAAAGCACCTATGCCTTGATCATGAAGGATAAAGAAAAACTCCTATCGATGAAAACACCCTTGCGGTTTATTTTTTCCCATTCGGCCTTGCGCGAAGGGTGGGATAACCCCAATGTCTTTCAGGTTTGCACGTTGCTGGAGCAAAGCAGCGCTTTATCAGCGCGTCAGCGCATTGGACGCGGCTTGCGCTTATGTGTCGATCAAACGGGCGAGCGCATTTATGATAAAGAGATTAACTGTTTACATATTATCGCCACCGAGAGCTTTGCGGAATTTGCCGATAAATTGCAAAGAGAAATTGAGAATGAGACCGGTGTAAAATTTGGTGTTATCGATATTTCCACATTTATAGCTATGGAAATTCCTGTTTCTGCGGCTCAATCTTTAGGCGTCGACGTGCCGCAAGACGTTCAAGCAGATTATGAAAGATGGCAGCAGGATTTGAGCACGCCGGCTCCAGTCGCGCATGATGAGCCTACGGTCGGTGAAGAAAATGATATAGCCTTGCCCGAGTTTCAGCCACCCGCGCGGACAGAACCAAGGGTGAGATTGGGCTCTGAGCAAGCGGCAAAATTGCTCAGCGTTCTTGTTGCGCAAAATGTGCTGGATCAAAAAGGTAAATTAACAAAGGCCGCACAAGAAAAAATCCGTAGTGACAGTTTGAGCGAAATGTTGCCCGCAGCTTATCAGCCGATTGCCAACCCAATTATTGCAGAAATCCGTAAAGCAGATAGGCGTGTGCCTCTTCGTGACGTTTCTAAAGAGGTTAAGATTAAACTCAAAAAGCATGTTCTAGAAAATGCCGAATTTCTGGCGATATGGGAGAAAATCAGCCAAAAGACACGTTATCGGGTGCAACTTGATCAAGAGAAATTCCTTGCAGAGATAAAGGAAAAGCTCAAGGCATTGCCGCCGATCGAAAAGCCAAAGATTGAAGAAATAACGGCGACCATAGACGTGAACAAGCAAGGCGTTGAAGCAGAGCAGCAGCAGGTGCGTTTGTTCCAATTAGACCAGGCACTCACGACCATACCGGATCTAATGACAATGCTTACCCAAGAAAACAAAATCACCCCACGCACGTTATGGGCGCTTTTAAAAGAGCTCAAATTTGAGCATGGTTTATTGAATAATCCTGAAAAATTCATTGAGCAAATGCATCTGTTAATCAAGCAGGCAAAGGCAGCAATGCTGACGCAGGGCATACGCTATACAAAAATCCATGGCGAAACTTATGCAGCGCAAGAGCTATTCGATAAAGAGGAACTCACAGCCTATTTGGAGCGTAGCGTTGAAACCAGCCGCAGCGTTTACGACCGTGTCAAAGTGGATAGCGACGTTGAATCTGCTTTTGCGCAAGATTTAGAAAAAGATCCTGATGTACGCTTTTTCTTCAAGCTGCCAGAAAAATTCAAAATAGACACGCCCTTTGGTGGTTATAATCCAGATTGGGCCGTGCTTTTAAATGAATATGGCACTGATAAGCTTTATCTCGTGATCGAAACCAAGGGTTCTGTCCAGGAATGGCAACGCCGGGTGAGCGAGAACGCGAAAATCCAGTGCGCGCGTCAGCATTTTGCAGAGCTTGGAGCTGTCACCTATAAAGATGCAGACAGCTGGAAACAAGCCAAGCCAGCCGCGTAAATGGCCATCTTTCGCTTGCTATTTCGTTTATTGCGGTGAATAGGCTGCATAATCACTGCAGCCTATGCGGTAATTACCTTGCCCTTGACACAACCAGACTTTTGATACGACGTAGTACGATATTCTGCAATTGAAGAAGGAGGGATATTTTTCCCAAAGCCTAAGCGATGGCTGTGTACTAGCTATAGATTTTTAGATCGTCAATAGCGATTTCTATGAGCTAGAACAACAACTCGGTGTCTTTTAAGGTACCATACTGCTTTGGTTGTAAAAGACTTAATTGTAAGCCAAAGAAAACAAAGGCTGTTCGTTGCAAAAAAAATATATTATATTTGAACTTAAGTTATGTTTTGATCTTAGATTTAGGTTATAAGCGAAACGTGTTTGTTAAGGTTATGCTGTAGATCTATAATTGAATCTTTTCAATTACAGTAGTACCATAATTGTTTTCATAAACCAAAGAACCCGATTCTGTATAAAAACCTCATGTTTGCAAAAAATATAACCATCATTATCACACCCAAGTAATTTCTGATAGGGTTTTGTGTGTATTACCCATAATACTTTGGTTTAAACTGAATACTCTGATCAAAAAGTTAAGCTTAATCCCAAAGAATGCCTCGATAATTCAAGAGGGTTTTATATTTTCATTGGAGCTTTAAATGGTAGAGCATCCTTTCTCTTAAGAAAACTGTGCAAGCTCTTCTATGACATCTCGTCGCCCCTTTGCAAAGATAACTTCTTTGCAAAGGGGCGGGGTTACTTGCGATTATATAGCTTAGTAAGAAAATCCTCGTGTATAATGTAGAATTTACCTTGATAGATAATCTAAATATATCTCCAATTAACATTGGAGATATATTTTAGTGGGAGGAGGAGTATATGATCGCCCTTATTAAAACCCATCGACCTGACCTAACCCATGAGCATTTACAAAAATTAGCCCGAGGCAAAATCTTAGCGCTGGTCGTTTCATAGTTTATCACATACACGATGATAACTGAGGCTAAAGAGGAGCTATTCCGGCATAATAAAAAAGGCTCCTTAGGCCACGCGAAGGAGTTTACGCGTTTGGGGATGGCGTATGCAGAGATTCAAAACGAAACTGACAGAGAACGTTACCATAATTTAGCGTTGCACAATATGCAAATGATTAGAGCGTGTTTTTCTTCTCTTGTATCGCCCAGTGATCTACTACGTCTCACCCTTGACGATATTTGGCCTACTGGGGCTTCTTTGTTGAATGTAGCAGGGAAAAAATTTTTGTAGGGGTTTGCTGTTATTTGACTCCAGGGATTGATTTAGAGCCTCACATTGACGACTTAGAGTGGACTCTACCTAAAGACATAGACTTTAAATTGAAACATCAATTGTCTGCAAATATATATTTGCAGGTTCCTGAAAAGGGCGGCGAGTTAGAATTATGGAACATTTTGCCATCTGCCCAAGAATATGAAAAGTTGAAAGGGAACCGACATTATGGGATCAATCGGCACGACATGCCTCCTCCGGCTGTAACGCTAAAGCCAGAGTTAGGAGACCTAATTTTCTTAAATCCGCCCTTTATACACGCGGTGCGTCCTGTAGCGGATGCCGATAGAATCACTGCCAGTGCTTTTATCGGTATAGAAGCGGATGATAAAAGTCTAGTATACTGGAGCTAACTATGTATAAAGTATCAGTACAAGCCAAAGGAAATTTTCAAACGGAAGACTATATAAATAAGACAGCTGTCTTGTTGATCAGTGTAGGGAAAGAATACCGCGAGGGGCATAAGTTAGATTCAACGATAAAAAAAATAAATAAATGCAGCTTTGGACGATGTCTGATTGCTGTCGCAGATACTCTGCAACGGCATAATATAACTCATGAAAATACAGAGATGTGTTACGAAGCTAGCCGTCGGATGGGCGATGAATGGCTCGAAAGAAATAAAAGTTTATTTGCAAATCTTGCCATGCCCTATACGGTAGAAAGATGGGATGCGCTTCGTAATAGGGCTGACTATTTACATAATTATCACATGATAACTAGAGAATATTGCTGTAATAAAGAATATCGAGAATGTATAAATAAAACTATAGATGTTTTTGCAATGAGGCATAATATTGAACAAAGTTCTCTCTCTTATGATGAACTATTTTATAAGTCATTATTTTACATCTTAGAAGAATACCCTATTATTATGCCCATGTGGGTAAAAGATAATGTAGACTTCGTTATTTATCCTCAGCCCATGACAGACGCTATGAAAAAAACGCGAGAAATATTTGTAGAGCAAAAAGGTAGCACAAACGTGAATTGGTTGGCGCTAAAGTTTAGAAAGAAACAGCAGGATAAAAATAGTTCAGGAGAGTTCGCGAATGCAAATTAAAAAAGTTTTTTATGGCCTTGCTGGAATTTGTATTGCGAGTTTCTTAGGATGTATTGATTTAACGGTGGTGAATACTATTATTCCTGCTATAGGGAGAGAGTTTTCTTTCCTTTTGCGGGAGACTCAGTGGGTGACTTCTATTTTTATGATAGCTATTTCCGGTTTTATGGTAGCGTCTGGGGCCGTTACGGACAAATAGGGACGAAAAAAAATGCTCCTCGTAGGACTGGTTATTTTTGGGGTGGCTTCTCTTCTCGTCGGTCTTAGCTCTGTTTTTCCATACCTTGTTTTTTTTCGTTTCTTACAAGGCATAGGATGTGCTATCCTTTATACGGTATCAGGCGCTATAATCACCTATATGTTCAAAACACAAGAACAAGGCAAAGCTTTGGGCATTCTTTTTGCTGTTAATGGAATTGGTTTAGCTATTGGCCCTGTATTAGGGGGCGGCTTCGCAGCTCTTATCAGCTGGCGTTATGCTTTCTTAATCAATATACCTTTTCTTTTGCTTAGTTTATTCCTATGCATATTTTTTGTTCCTGAAGGAAAAAGCGAAGATCTTAAGAAAATAGATATCAAAGGATGTTTTTTGTTAACGATTACGCTCCTCTGTGGAGTAAGTTATTTTTCTTTACAATTGACTACCGCACAGGAATTTTTGCTTCTGTCTATATCGTTAATTTCTGCAATTTTGTTTTTTATACATGAAATACGGTTTTCAGAACCAATGATTGAATTTCATTTTTTCAAAAACCCTCTTTTCATTGCTGCTCTACTCGCAAGCTTTTTTTTTAGCTTTTTTCTATTCGTCTTTACTCCTTACTCTTCCTATTGTATTATCAAAAACCACAAATCAAACAGATCTAAAAATTGGTTTTACGCTTTTGCCTGCAACGCTAATGTTTGCTATTAGCTCCGCTTGGGTTGGACGACAAAGTCAAAAAATAAAACCTAAATATTTCATCCTCGTAGGCTTAATGCTTTTTATTGCTGCGAGTTTAGGTTTAAGTTTTATTGCGTCTGCCCCAACGCCGTTATTTCTCTTGTGCCTAGCTCTTTTGGGCATAGGCTGGGGCACTATCCTCAGCCCTTCGACGCTTATTACTTTACATTCCTTACCCCAAAATCAAGCAGCCTTAGCTATGGGGACCTCTTGGACTGTGCATAATATCGGCGGTGCTTGTGGCGTTGCTTTAACGGTGGCTATCTTATCACATTCAGAAGTATTAAGTAAAACATATAATTTACTTATCATGGTCTTGCTTATTTTAGCCTTTTTTTCGTTCTTTATTACAACGATCCTAACAAAAAAATATTAATTCTTACAATGGAATATAAAAATATTTTCCATTAGCAAATACGACTTTACGCAATATTTTACAATAGGGTTATTAGACCATGGGTAGCTGTTTCCAATGAAGGCAAAGGTGTATGGATTCCTTTTGAAGTGCTGTACCGATTTGTTTGCTCAAAATCTCATCACTATGCAAAAGGAACTCGATCAACGGCGACTATTGCAACGCAAAATGGTTTCTGCTTGTTTTTAAAGGAATTTTTCATTCGATGTAGGAAACAGCATAGCACATTTGTTAATTTTTGGTGTCAATACACCGCCATTGACATTTTCCAAACCCTTCTATGCAAAAAGTTGCCATACTTGCCATACCCCAAGATTTGCGGGCTTTTTCGCTTTTTGCAATTGACTTCCTTTGTATAAAAATCCTCTATTTTTCTCTAATTTTTCTTCTTCCTATGCCCCTTTCCTGAAAAACACCGTACTTGGAAAAAGCAAGTACGGATCTTTTAGTCAAGGGAAATCAATGGCTTAGCAATTGACCAGTTCGCAGCAGTCTATGCCTGTCATTGTCAACCAGTGAGCTGGCGTAGCACATTATCATCTGCACGAATGGTGAATCTGGCTTTATAGCAATTCTCCTTACGCGACCAAGGAAGCGGGTCTATAGAAAGGCCGAAAGTTTGCTTGAGTTTATCTGCCAATTCCTGCTTCTGCTTTTTTAGCTTATCGTCTGCAGCGCTATCCTGCCACGAGAGACTTCCTCCGGTTTTTGCAAGAACCAATAGGAGTGTCCACTGGTTCGTTATTTTGCCAGATTTTTGATTTTTCATCTTTAAGTGTTCAGGCTCTAATCGTGCTTGAATTTTCCCGCAGGAGACCAACAACATCTCAGTGGCCGTAAATTTAAACACAAACTGTTCCCATGTTGCGCCTACTGGTGTCGGGAATTGATACTCCGAGCCCAGCTTGGCTGATTTTGGCAATATCGTTTCCAGCCAATTGGAGATAATGGTTTGAGTGCTATTTTTTACCGTTATTTTACCTGCGGTATCCACGGCAAGTACATCCTCTATGCTTATGAGCTTGGATTTATGTCTGCTGCTCGCTTGAGCACTAGCGGTGCAGAGAATCAGTATAATACCAAAAAAACAATAAAGTCAATAGTTTGTATGCAATTATTTTATATGAATCCACTTAAGAATCCACACTTTTGTATATGATTCAATTGACCATTTTTTATATAAGATTGCCATGTATGAATAGACCATAAAAAGCAAATCATGATACAAATCTTATAACGCATATGAACATTCAAAAACAGTAATCATTCATAACAATTTAATAATACGTTTTAATCATAAAATCGATAGTTACTATTAGGGAGGTAATCGTTTGAATTATCCAATCAACATAATTGCACGTGTTTAAATCACATCTTAACAATTGAATTGCTTATGGCAGTAAAATTTCTAAAAGAGGATTGGGCGTTTAAAATTGTTTATAACGTTAAAAATTGTTAGCTCTAAAAAACAACGCCTCTAAAATTGGGGTTATCTACTTTAGAAGTATAATTTTCAAGTATCTCTTATATCACGCATCAGTGCCACTAAAATCACTCATCTCAAATTTGAGAGCGTTAAGTTTATTTACTCCAATTTTGGGAGCAGTAAAATTATTCGCACCATTTTTGGTGTCAATAATCAACGGCACCAAATTTGGATTCGTTAAGTTCTCAAATATTCTCTTGAGATCATGACTAGGCATAGTTAAAATGGTTTAGTTATTAGACTTTCTATTGTAGTCATAAGATCACGCATGTTTCATTTCCGTTTGATAAAAGCCGTTGTTTATTGTCTTATGAGAGATTGGTTTCAAAACCAACGCTTACAAGCATAAAATCAAAAGAGCGGGTTTATTGCTAATTACACTTACCAACGCATTTATTCTTGATTGGATTGATAGAGACCTTACAAAACGTTTTAATCTACTCAATAGGTTTTATCGTAAATGCTGTATTCACAGTTTCTCTCTTCATATCAAATATAACAAGAACGTTTTATGCTTTTTTGGATAACGTTTCATAATGACAATAGAGAGCTTGCAATATGATAGGTTTTGTATATAGAGGCATTTATTATTAATTTGTATTTTTTATGCATTTCAATCTATAAAGCCGCGCTTTTAATCGACGCGGCTTTTTTAATTAGGTTTAAAAATAAGGGGCCCCCCCCCATGCCTCGTTATTTATTGTTTTTAATATCAACAATCATCCGACCTTTATAAACCTCCTGATGATTTTTAATAGAGCTTATTTTGCTTTTTTTATCGAGAATGGCAGTGCCATAGACTTTCCCCAAAACCTTAATCTTGTGGGAAATCTTTGCTCTATCATAAACAGAACCATAAATTT
>NZ_CALW02000079.1 GCF_000312565.1 Bartonella rattaustraliani AUST/NH4 | reverse complement strand
AGAGGCGTAATCATGGCCGGGACATTGGTTGAAGGGAAATCCTACGACAATATAGAAGAGCGGATAGAAGAGCTTAAGCGGCTCTTTCCTGAGGCTGTGGTCGAGGGGAGATTAGACGAAGATGTTTTGCGCACATTGCTTGGTGATGAATTTGACAATGAGCATGAGAAATACCGCTTTGAATGGAAGGGCAAACAAGAGAGCCTAAAGCTTGCGCAAAGGCGCTCCAGCGCGACATTGCGCCCTGATTTTGCCGCAAGCAAAGATTGGGAGACGACTGAAAACCTCTATATTGAGGGCGATAATCTAGAAGTGATGAAGCTTCTGCAAAGAGCCTATTTGCGGCAAGTGAAGATGATCTATATCGACCCGCCTTATAACACCGGCAATGATTTTGTTTATCATGACGATTTTAAAGACCCAGTAGCAAATTATAAGGAACTCACTGGCCAAACCCTTCGCGCCAACCCTGAGACAACGGGGCGTTATCATTCCAACTGGCTGAATATGATGTATCCGCGGCTTTTGATTGCGCGAAGCCTACTACGCGACGACGGGGTGATTTTTATCTCGATTGATGATCACGAGGTGCATAATTTGCGCAAACTTTGCGATGAGGTGTTTGGTGAGGAAAACTTCATTGCTAACTTTCTATGGAAAAAGAAGAGTACGACTTCTAATGTAAAAGATGCACAAATCAGTTCTCAAGTTGACTATCAACTTTGCTACGGCCGATCTATTCTATCTAGAATTAAACAACGAATTAAAACCGCTGCAGACCGAAGCTATCCTCATCAAGATGTAGAAGGCAGCTATCGCACAGCCGTAATAGAAAAGAAAGATTCTGGCACCTACAAACGAGAAACAATGAGGTACAAAATCTTGGGGCATCCACCAAGGGAAGGCAAGCGCTGGCAGATTGGTGCCGATACAGCTGCTGCGTTAGCTGCTAAAAATCGTTTCTTATGGGATGGCGAAAAAATCTTATTAAAGGTCTATGACTTTGAGGATAACGCTTCTTATTCGGCACAGCCCAATCTTTTGGATGATCATGGAACGAGCGAAAGCGGTGCAAAAGCTGCTAATATAGAGTTGTTCAATGTGCCGGAAATATTTGACAATCCTAAACCCGTAGAATTGCTTAAGCATCTTCTTGCTATTGTAACTTCAGATGACGATCTTATCTTAGACTTTTTCTCTGGCTCAGCCACGACGGCGCATGCGGTGATACAGCTGAATGCCGAAGATGGCGGCAAGCGGCGCTTTATCATGGTGCAGCTTCCCGAAAAAACAGATGAACAATCAGAAGCCTATAAAGCGGGTTATAAAACCATAGCTGATATTGGCCGTGAGCGTATCCGC
>NZ_CALW02000080.1 GCF_000312565.1 Bartonella rattaustraliani AUST/NH4 | reverse complement strand
ATCAAAGATCCCTCGCAAGACCATGCAGAAGGGATTATTGGCTTTTTCTCATTGGAAATGTCATCAGAACAACTTGCAACCCGTATTATCTCTGAACAAACAGAGGTCTCTTCTTGTGATATTCGACGAGGCAATCTCTCAGAAGAGCAATTGAGCAAAATTATTCGTGCAACGCATCATTTACAAAAAATACCCCTTTATATCGACCAAATTGGTGGTATCTCCCTTGCCCAATTATCCGCCCGTGCAAGGCGTCTCAAACGCCAACATGGTTTGGGTGTCTTAGTCATTGATTATATCCAGTTAATGACAAGTAGCGCAAAACGTTCTTCAGAAAACCGCGTTCAAGAAATCACAGCGATTACCATGGAGCTTAAAGCTTTGGCAAAAGAACTCAATATCCCCATTATTGCTCTTTCACAGCTCTCACGCCAAGTTGAAAACCGAACAGATAAACGTCCCCAGCTTGCCGATCTACGAGAATCAGGTTCCATTGAACAAGATGCCGATGTTGTGCTGTTTGTTTATCGTGGAGAATATTATCTCAAAAATGAAGCACCCAAAGGAGGCTCCCTTGAGTATAGTAAATGGCAAGAGGCAATGGAGAAAGCCAAGGGCAAAGCTGAGGTTATTATAGCCAAACAACGTCATGGTCCGACAGGCGTCGTTCCTCTTGCCTTTCAATCCGATTTTACACGCTTTAGCAATCTGGAAGAGAGAAGATAATCGGTAATATCTTAGAAAAAATCCAAGAGGCTCTCACCCAAAATTATGCATCTTAAAACGCCCTTTGAAAGACCTTTGAAGACCCTTTGAAAACCTCTTTAATTTTTTTAAAAAGACGTGAATTTTAAAAATGAATTGCTGCAAAACCTAGTGTCAAATTCTGCAAAACCTGCTGACAAGCTACAGACAAGCTACATACAGCTACAAAAATCAATAACTTACAGCGCTATAAAAGCGCTGTGGCGGAGAGAGAGGGATTCGAACCCTCGATATGGTTTCCCATATACACGCGTTCCAGGCGTGCGCCTTCAACCACTCGGCCACCTCTCCAGAGCTTTGCACTATACCCAGAAAGAAATAACGTGCAAGCTTAAACTATACATTGAAACCCCAAAAAACAATTTATTTATCAAAATAGTACGATGCTTGTTGAATAACAAACACATCTTTTTTCTTTAGAAGACAATTTTTCCATGGGTAATCATCAAAACACAAGAACTGGATCATCATAAATTTGCAATTTTTATGCCTACCCTCACAGCTTCTCACACCTAAAGAATACTATCTTAAAATTGATATGCTGCTCATATTTTCTTAAAATAAAATCATGAAATATTGCTCTTCATCTATTATCATGCACTGTATGCAAATAAGCAGGATAAATAATGCCATTCATTTCTTAATCTTTACAGTTAGAATGTAATTCACGCGGATAATAAATGTCATTTCAATAAAAATGATTTATAATATAACGACTTGACGAAATTAATTAGGACTGACAAATTTTCCTGAAAGTTGCATGCATTACATGATACCGTTTCTAAGAGCACGTACAGCTTGTGCAGTTTCGCACTGTAATGCTTTTTGGGCTAAAATTTTCATATCTTCAAGGCTATGTGTCTGTAAACACGCTTTAACTGAAGAAATATCACCAGATATCATGGAAAGTTCATGAATCCCCAATCCAGTTAAAATCATTGCTGCAAAAGGGTCTCCAGCCATACCACCACACACGCTAACCCAACATTTATGTTTTTCTGCACCTTGAATTGTCCGATGGATCATGCGTAAAACTGCTGGATCAAGACTATCAGCTTCAGAAACAAGATAAGGGTTCTGCCGATCAACAGCCATTGTATACTGCGTTAAATCATTCGTTCCAATCGAGAAAAAATCAACATAAGCACTCAAAACATCTGCCATAATTGCAGCAGCCGGAACTTCAATCATAACACCGATTTTTAATTTTGGTGCATCAATATCGTTGCTAATTTCTTCTGTAATCTTTTTTATCGCAAAAATCTCTGAAACAGACATAACCATTGGAAACAAAATCCATGGATCCCCACCCTCTTTTGCTGCTCGATACAAAGCACGCAACTGAGGAATCAAAAGATCACGCCGACGCAACAAGAGCCGTGTTCCCCGAACACCTAAAAAGGGATTATCCTCTTTAGATAAATGTAAATGTGTAACTTGTTTGTCCCAACCAATATCGAGTGCACGAACAATTAATGGTTTATCTCCTACGGCTGTAATCATTGCTCGGTACACATAAAATTGTTCTTCTTCATTAGGAATATGTGGACTATCCAAAAACAAAAATTCTGTCCGCATGAGACCAACACCTTCAGCTCCCAAACTGAATGCAACTGGAATTTGATTTGCGTCATTGATATTAGCCATGATACGAATCTTTTGACCATCTGTTGTTTGCATTGGCAATTTATATGCGCGTCTTTCATTGTCATGCTTTTGTGTAATAAGATTCATATGCTTTTGTGCATCTTCAACATCTTCAGGAGTAGGATCAAGATAAAGGAACCCATTATCGCCATCAATGATAGCCTGAATATTATAGTCAATGTCTAAAAGATCAGCGCCTGTAGCAACAACCATTGGAATACCAAGAGTGCGTGCCAAAATAGCGGTATGAGACAAGGGACCACCCCATGCCGTTGCTAATCCTTGAATTTTTGTACAATCAAGCTGAGTGATATCAGAAGGAGAGAGATCATCTGTAACGAGTATAATATCATGCGGAATATCATCTAAAAAGAATGATCGATATGATGGATGAATTTCGCCTAAAACACGGCGACCAACATCAATGAGATTCACAGCACGCGCTTCTAATAAAGGATTGTTTACCTTAGAAAACATGTCTGCAAATTGCCCAATTGCTTTATTCCAAGACCACGCAACACCATGACCTTCTGCTATAAAACGAAAAGCTTGCGCTATCAGATTTTCATCTTCAAGCAAAATCATTTGTGCAGAAAAGATTGCAGCAGAATCCGCTCCCATACGCATTGTAATGTCAGCAATAACGGATGCCATTTTATGTTTCGTTTTTGTAAGAGCACTTTCAAGACATGTGGCACCAGCTACAAAATCTATTGGATCATCTATGATAGAAACATCATTTTTTCGTAAAATAAAAATTTTGCCGGAAGCCAGCCCTGAACTTGCTCCAACCCCAGAAATGCCTTTTTGTCTGTAACGCGGATACCAACTATGAAAAATCTTTGTTTGAGATTCTGTTTCTTTCGCTATACATTTTTCATTGATACTTACTTTCTTCACGACAGAAATTACATTTTTGAGAAGTTGCTCACCTTCTGCAGCATCAGTCGAAAAAATGAGAACATCACCGTTTTTTGCTCCTAATTGCAATAAACCAATCAGATTTTTCATTTCAACGGTATACTGACCATGGTGAACTCTGATAGAGCTTGAAATTTTTTTTGCAAAGTCAGCCCAAAGAGAAGCTGGACGTGCATGAAGACCGCTTGGATAATCTAAAGTCCATTTCTGAGATATTGAAAGATCATCTCTAAAAGTTTTTTCCATCTTCATGTGATGATCAAAAAGAGTTGTCATAATTTGTTGTTTGTCTACTGTTGTCAAAAGTGCTTCAAGTCGTTCTTTATCAAATAAAAGAGGAGTCAATTGTTTGCGAATTTGTGTGTAGCGATCTGGAGAAGCTGCAATGGCGATAACTAAACGTGCTTTATTTCCTTCCCACCATTCAACACCAGCAGGAATCTGTATAACAGCAATAGCATCTCTGATAATCAAATCACAACTTTCAACCATTCCATAGGGAATTGCTATACCATTTCCAAGCCAAGTATTCGTGATTTCTTCACGTTTTAGCATGCTTTCTAGGTAACATTTATCAATTGCACCAACTTGTACAAGCAATTCAGCAGCAGCATGAATCGCGTCATTTTTATGGTCAAAAGCAGCTGCCAGTTGTACAGACTTTATAGACAAAATTTCACTATCATCAAAATCTGCATTCATTGCGTTTACTTCCTCAGCGCTCATAATGAGTTTAAACCATCTTACATTTGAATATGAAGATGTTTGATAAATTTTATTTCAAAACTGTATTTTTCAAAATACAAAGTACAAAGAGCACCATAATTTTTCTTTGTTATATGAGCTATAATCTCATGAGACGTTTCAACATCGCAATATAATCGATCAAATGATTTCAAGTATCACCACTCCTAGGTGAAAAAGTATCATAAGAAAATATGATTTTTACTCTATTTCACAAAAATCAATGCCTCAATCTTTACAGACCTCATGAATTGAAAAGCTGTTTTAAAAAATGCTCTTACCATCTCGCGTTACTCGATATCATTTGGTCTGATTCTTCATAAAAGAAAATAACGCCCCAACCATCTGTAATTTCATTGATATTTTCACTGTTTTCCCTCCAATGAAGCAATCCCCTTTTGCTTCTTTTTCATGTAGTACATGATCACAAATCTTTACACGTAATCTGCACTCTTAAAAATCTGCGGAGTTGACTATCTTATGATATAAAATCCTTAAGATAAAACCTTAACGATATTGTAAGCTTTCCTTTCTCAAATAAAGATCACAACCACAGAGTATTCCTTGTTACATACCAGCAAAGAAATATCTCTTCTAAAAAGTGACATTCTCAACATTTAAAATTAAAAAAGCTTCACACATGATCTTCATTTTTAGGTGGTTTGAAAACAATATCAGCAAGATACCTCAGTAAATAACACTCTCCCTCAGCTTTTGCTTTTATACGACAGAGTTTACTTTCATAGTACCTCAATAATAGACAGCCCCTAAAATACAATTTATGTAACGGATTGTACGCCAGCTGTTGAATACAACTTCACTCTAAATTTATTGAAATCTCCCCCACCGCACATCTCGTGTAAAAAAACTGGTAAATACTCTTCTATCCATATTCTTTTTCTCTTATACAAACAATCTTACCCGTAACTAGGAATATTACAAATATCCAAAAACGGGGATAGATTCACCAAAATAGTTGCACAAAGACTCTCCAAAACGACTCTAAAATTTTCGAAAATAAATGGCTTTTTCTATCACCATACACCGCTTATCAGTAAGTCTCATCACCTCAATATTTTCAGTTCCAGTTATATCATAGAGAACAAAAAAGGAAAGATAGCATCCTACCTTTCCTTTATCATGTTAAAGAATTTCAAAACTGAAATTCAACAAAATACGGGTCTATTGCAGAAATAATATAGCTTATTTCGTTGTTTCTACGACCGGAATAACGGAGACATATGAACGATTACTCGCTTTCTTACGAAAAGAAACAGTTCCATTTGAAAGTGCAAAAAGGGTGTGATCTTTCCCAATACCGACATTGTCACCAGGGTGCCAGCATGTACCACGCTGACGAACAATAATATTCCCTGCGATAACAGCTTCACCCCCAAACTTTTTAATACCAAGTCGTTTCGACTCTGAATCACGACCATTACGCGAGGAACCACCAGCTTTTTTATGTGCCATGAATGTTCTCCTTTAATCTTCTTTATTCTTTGATGAGGCAGCAGTTTTCTTCTGCACTGTAACTTTTTTTTCAGTTGTTTTCTTACTCGCCTTCTTAACAGGAGCAGCTGCGCTCACTTCTTTCGCAGCTTCTTTTGAAGGAGCAGATTCCTCTTTTTTAATTGGTTTTTCTGCTGCTTTTTTAGGCTTTGAACCACCCATTAAAATTTCTAAAATACGAAGTGTTGTTACTTCTTGGCGATGTCCCCGTGTGCGCTTTGAATTTTGACGACGACGCTTCTTAAATGCAATAACCTTACGTCCACGCGTCTGCTCTACAATTTCAGCTGTCACTAAAGCATCTGTGACAAAAGGGGCACCAATAACGGCATTCCCTTCTTGTCCAACCATCAAGACATTACTCAATTCGACAACATCACCAGTATTGCCAATAATTTTTTCAACTCTTACCTTCTGGTTAGCAACAACGCGGTATTGCTTCCCACCGGTTTTAATGACTGCGAACATTTTTTATCCTTTCGTTCACTCCAGCTCTTATTTAACCTCTTTTTTGTAAATGTAAGAGAAAATAGGCTGCTTTTTATCAGTCTTTGATAATCCTCAACGGAAGGATAAAAGCACCTTCCCAAACAAAAATATGCGCAGATTTCTCCACGCTTATACTTTGCATATATGACTATGACGGAATTTCTATTCTTTGTCAATAAAGTCCTGCAAAAAACAAAAAAGGGTTGTATGAAAAGCAATAGAAGGTTATCTACCCGTCGGACACTAAAATGGTGTGAGATTATTGCACTTTTGTCAGGAGAGATGGCTGAGTGGTTGAAAGCACCGCACTCGAAATGCGGCATAGAGGCGACTCTATCGGGGGTTCAAATCCCTCTCTCTCCGCCATTGACATTTTCCAAACTCATCTACGCTAAAATCGCCCTGGCCGTTACAGCTGTAGCTTGTCAGCAGATTTTGCATAATTTGACACCAGGTTTTGCAGCAATTCATTTTTAAAATTCACGTCTTTTAAAAAAAATTAAAAGGGTTTTCAAAGGGTCTTCAAAGATCATTTAAAGCCCCTTTAAGGCAGCTTTTTCTCCTTTACTAAAAATCGCAATTTGAGATGATAATCTCTTGAGCCGGAGTCGGCTTATTTGATGAAGAGCAGGTATAAGAAGTGGTGACCTCTTTTATCTTAAATGGGCTAAAGCTTTTGCGGATCGCGGGCACATCATTGAGAGACAGAAGAAACTTCCCCTTTAATTGTGCAAGCAGTGCGGACATCCTTTGATAATCCTCTCGCTTAAACAAATCCTTTCCATAGTAATCCTCAGCACCCCAATAAGGCGGATCAAGGTAAAACAAGGTGTTCTTCCGGTCATAGCGCCTGATAAACTCAAACCAATCTAAATGTTCAATAGTCACACCTGCTAAACGACGGTAAATAAGCTTTAAGGAGGCTTCATTAAATATTATAAAAGAATTTATACAACAGAATATCAGTTTTTTTGTCGTAAATAGTTTTCCGTCACAAGATAATGCCCCGCCTGTTCCTTATTCTCTTTTACCCGTGGATGAGTTAGAATAAAGAATTTGAGGTCTTAAAATTAGCTGCTCGCTCTCAAATTTTATTAGCACTGATTAACCAAATTGCTTTTGCATACGACATTGATAATTACGGAAAAATTACTAGATTAGTCGCTAATTTTAAGGGGGAAGGCTTAAATGAGATTGAGGTAAAAGAAAATGTTGACAAAAGCTCACATTCGGAGGTTTCATTAGGTGCCCACACTAAAGCGTCTTATTACACAGCATTAGAAGTTAAAGACGAACATTCTCCTGCCCTTCTTCCCTAATTTTAACAGCCTTGTGAAATCCCTTATCTGAACCAACGAGTGTGATCCCCATCGAAGATATACTTGGTAAATTGACATTGGATGAGATTTTTGCTTTAACTACACCTAGTTTTGATTTTACTAGAAGTGAAACTTTTACTGACGGTAAAGGTTCTGGAGGTTCAAAGACCCCAATATTAAAAATAAATAAGCATGGAATATATGGTGTAAAGTATAATTCATATAGGTTTACAGTAAATGATCAGGCTTCAGATTTTATTAAAGCGAGTTTTTCAAAATTTGAAAGAATAGTTGTAAATTCCAAGCCATTTAAAATTAATCTTAATTATAATTCGACTTTAATTATAAACAATACTAGGGCTACACATTGTCGAGATATTGTTAAGGATAATCGCAGACTGCTTATAAGACTATTCGGTTATCGTGATGATATTGATTATATTGAAATACAAAAAGAGCCACTAATCGTTAAAGGATAACGATGGATCTATATATTTATACTCGCTATAGTTGCAATGGTTGCCGGTTTTATTGATGCAATAGCAGGCGGTGGTGAACTCATAACTCTACCCGCTTTATTGCTGGCTGACGTGAATCCAGTTGCAGCTATAGCAACAAATAAGCTTCAGGCGGCTTCTGCGACATTATCGGCAACGATCGTTTTTGCTAGAAAAGGACTGATCGAGTGGAGGCAAGGTTTGCCGATTGCTGGAATGGCATTTTTAGGCGGGGTTATTGGTGCTGTTTGTGTAAGCTTGTTGCCAAAATCGGTTCTAACGACTTCTGTTCCTATTGTATTAATAATAGTTGCTATATATTTTGCAAAATCATCTAAATTAGATGAAATTAACGGTAAGCCAAAAAATTACTTTTTTATTTTTGGATTGTTAATTGCGCCCATCTTAGGCTTTTATGACGGTATATTTGGACCAGGAGTGGGCTCATTCTTCTTAATAGGTTTTATTATTTGTTAGGAATGAAATTAATCACTGCAATGTCCTATACTAAATTATCTAATGTTTCTTGTAACTTAGGTTCTTTATTTGTATTCCTTTTTAATGGGGCTATTATATTTCCTATTGCCCTTGCAATGACAATAGGAGCCGTAATCGGAGCACAAATTGGCGCAAGATTTGCTGTTAAATTTGGATCTAAACTTATTAAGCCCTTATTGATTACGATTAGTATAACAATGGCTTTGAAGCTTTTGTTGGATTCTACTAATTTTGTCAGTGATTTTTTTAAAACAATTTTTTATTAAATTAATTTAAAGGCTTAAGCGATAACAAAGTTATTTACATTTTCCATTTTGAGTAGAAATAACATTAATAGATTTTAGGGATTTAAGCATAAGTATAGACGGAGCAAGCTATATGATTATTTATAGAGATTCTACGAAATCTGCCTAACCATGAAACAGAAAAGGTAAAGCGACCTAAAAATTGTAAACAACTAGAAATCTCCCTAGACCTCAAGGTATTATAGTAATGTGCTTTTTATATAAAAGAGTTAAGTTTGAAAATGAGATAATTGCAATCAGAGAATATAAGGCTAATTCAAAGTCATTGGTTTTATTTGTACATGGTGCTGGCTCCTCAAATCAAAAATTATTTGAACCTATTTGCAAATATTTGCAAGCTAAGCACAAGCACTGTCTTTCTTTTGATTTTTCGGGGCATGGTGATAGCAGCAATTACGCGATTTCATCAATTAGCAAAAAAACACGGCAATTGAAAGGGGTATTAGATTTATAGCAAGGAAATTATGATTATATAAGTATATTTGCTTTTAGTATGGCAGGGAAAATAATTTTAAATGTACTTCCTGAATATGCGAAAATAAAAAATTCAATTTTATTTGATCCAGCTTTTTATTCAATTGATGCATTTAATTTACCATTTAACTCTGAATTTAGTGATGCTATTAGAAAAACTAAAAGTTGGGAGCATAATAATTCTGCAATACAGTTACAAAAATTTTATGGTGATATTTTGTTGTTTAAATCTGATAATGACAGCCTTATACCTCAAGGTGTTTTTGACTGCTATAAAAAACACGCTAATAATTGTTTAGAAGTGATTATAAAAAATTCTCCTCATACATTAGGTAGTTGGTTTAGTGAAGATATTAGGAGATTCGAACAC
>NZ_CALW02000081.1 GCF_000312565.1 Bartonella rattaustraliani AUST/NH4 | reverse complement strand
TCATGGATGTTTCCCTTGTTGTGCGTTTTGTGAATCATCTGCAAGAGGGGATCGCCTCAGCCAAGCGAGACCTGAAAGCTTTTAGTGCTGATGTTGCGCATTTCCAACACCAAACACGCAAGCATTTTAAAGGGTGGTTTGAGCTTGAGCATCTAAAGGACGCTACAGCCGATGCAGAAAATGCTTTTAACCATGCGCGTGGTCGCATGGTTGGTGCTCTTGCTCAAACAGCAACCTTGATTGCTCCTCTTTATAAAGCCATGCAATTTGACCAATCGATGAAGGGTTTGGAAAAGGTTCTCGATGCCCCCCTTGATCGCTTAAAAGAATTGCGCCGTTTTGCTTTGGAAACCTCCAGAAAAATTCCTCTAGCAGCTCGTGAAGTCTTAGAATTGATGACCAGTGCCAGCCAAGCAGGGATTGGTGAGAAAGATCTCGAGGCTTTTAGCATTTACGCTGCTAAAGCAGCGGTTGCTTTTGATATGACGGGGGATCAGATTGGGGAACGCTTTGCCAAATTGCGCAATGTCTTTAAGCTTAATCAAGCAGGGATTGAAGATTTAGGGGATGCCATCAACCATCTCTCCAACCATATGGCAGCCAAGGCGAGTGAGGTTTCTGATTTTACCAATCGTGCCACCGGAGCTGCCACCATGTTTAAGCTGACAGCGCGTGAAACCGCAGCCTTTGGTACAGCGATGATTTCAGCAGGGATTATCCCAGAGAGTGCAGCGCGTGGTTTTAATACGATGAGCGCCCGTATTCAGGCAGGGGGTAAACATATTGAAGATGCTTTTACCAATATTGGGCTTTCCCGCCAAAAATTTATGGAAGATTTGGAGAAGGATGCCACCGGTACCTTGGTGCGCTTTTTTCATGTGTTGGGCAAATCGGAACAGGGGATGCGTTCTCTGATTGCCATTGCGGGGCGGGATTTTATCGGCGATTTTGCCAAATTGGTGGGTAACCCCGAATTGTTAGGGCAAGCTTTAGATTATATCAAAGATCCACAAGTCTTTAAAGGCTCGGTAGAACAAGAGGCAGATAAACAAGCAACCGGTGCCATGCGGCAATTTGAACTCTTACAAAATCGCATTGTGGCTTTGGGTATCAGCATTGGTGAAGTTTTGTTGCCCCCTGTGAACAGTCTCATGGACAGTGTTGGGGGCTTTGTTAATGGACTTATGGCATGGGCGAATGCGCACCCAACTTTAACGGCTGTCATCATCAAAACTATTGCCGCCCTAATGGCTTTTAATATTGCGCTGCGTGTTTTGCGTTTTACTTTTGCAGGAACACGCCTCGGGATTCTTCAATTGATCACCTCTTTTATCAAGATGGGGGCTGTGAGCCGCACATTGCAAGCAAGTTGGCGTTCACTCATCGCGTCAGGGCGCTCGCTGGGTTTAATGGCAGCAAGCTTTGGTGGGAATGGGCTGCGTCTTCTTCGCCCCATGACTTTACTGGTGGCGGCGTTTCGCGGCGTTATGATCTCAGGAAGTGCATTTGCTGCCTCTTTTGGTTGGATCGGGACAGTCATCGAAGTGATTGGGGCGGGTATTGCTTCTGTTGTGGGGGCTATTTTTACCCCGATCGGAGCGGTCATTGCCGCTGTTGTTGCTGTCATCCTTGCTGCTGGTTTTGCTTTGTGGAAATACTGGGACCGTTTCTCTTCTTTTGTTAAAGGCTTTGCACGGGGAATAATACGGGCTTTTGGGCATGCCTTTGAAGCCGTCATGCGTTTTTTTGGTGCGGATACCACCACCATCAGCAAATGGAAAAACATCATCGCCAATGCCTTTGACTTCTCTCAAGCTTGGCAAAAGTTTAAACAAGGACTTTCCTCTGTTTCCCAAAGCTTTGCTGGTTTGTGGGAGGGTTTTAAGCAAAGCCTCTCCAACTTCTGGGGATGGTTGGGGCACTTTTTTGCCCGCGAAAAGCTTTCTGAGGATGCCAAAGCCAGTATGGAACAAGCGGGGGAAGATTTAGCGGGTTGGATTGTTGATGGCTTTATGGGCACTATCTCACAATTGACAGATTTTTGTAAATCCTTGCCCAGCCGTATAAAGGGGTGGATTGGGTCCATTGATGTAAGAGACTATTTGCCAAGTTTTTTGGGAGGCAAAACAGCAATTCAGCCTATAGCACAGTTTGCGGGGGCTTCTTCTGTCAATTCACCAGGCAGCGAGCAAAGAGACAAAGACCGTTCCCCCATCACGCATAATCAAAATGTCACAGTGCATGTCAATGGAGCACGCGATCCTGTTGCTACGGGTCGTGCGGTTGCTCATGCTCTGCAACGCACCCGTGCCAATGCACTGCATGGGGGAACAGAATGATTGAGAGAAATACAATGAGGGGAGGGAGCTTATGAGAGATCCTTTGCTGATGTTAGGACCCCATCTTTTTTATGTGGACTGGCTGAATTTCCAATCCTTTGAGGAAGAGTTTTCCGCCTCATGGGTTTGCCTAGAGCGTTTTGGCAGGTCTCCCAGTTTGCAATTTACCGGCTATGGCAATGATCCCAAAACCATTCACGGGGTGTTGTTTCCAGAAGAGTTTGGGGACCGTGCAGCTCTTGATGCCATTACCACCACCATCAAAAGAGCCAAGCCGGTTCAGATGATCCGTTGGATGAATAATGACAGCTATAGTGCTCTCATGCATGGATCCGTGGTGATCACCAGCATCACGAAAGACCATGACTATATCAGTCGTTCTGGTCAATCGGGGCGTATTCGCTATGCCATCAGTTTGTTACCGTTTTTTGAAGGGGGCAAACCACAAGGACAATATCAGGGGGGACAATACCAGGTGGGATATGATCAATATTCCCAAGGGGGAGAAACGCTATGAAGATCCCAGAAAAGCACCTTGTTGTCGCGTTAGAGGATATGAGTCTTGATCTGATCTGCTTTCAACATGCCATGGCGGTGTTAGGAGACAGGTCTCAAGTTGGAGCTCTCAAGGGCTACTGTGAGGCTACTTTGGAAGCCAATCCAGGGATTGCAGGCTATGGCGCTCTGTTGCCACGGGGCTTGAAAGTCATTCTGCCCGAATTTGTCAGCCAAGAGAAGAACAGTGTGGTGAAAAGGCTATGGGATTAAGACGTACACATCCCTTTATTGAAGTAAAGGCAGGGGAGAAGCTTGTTCATGAGGTCTTTTATCAGCGTCTTTTAACGGCAACGATCACCGATCATGCAGGCAATGAAGCTGATAGCTTTGAAGCAGAGTTTGACGATAGTGGTCATGATTTAGAGATTCCTTCAAGCAACAGTGCACTCCAGGTTACCTTTGGCTATCAAAACAGCATCCATGCCTTTATGGGGCGTTTTGTTGTCGAGTCGGTGGTCAGTATTGGTGGGAGTGATGGAGAGATTTTACGCCTTTGTGGCAAAAGCGCTTCGATGCGCAAAGAACTTAAAGAACAGGCGAGTGAACATTTTGACCACAAAACCATTGCTGAGATTGTCGAGACACTCGCCAAACGCCATGGTTATCAAGCAAAGGTGAGTCCCAAGTTTAGCAAACAAGCTCTTCCTTATGTGGTGAGAACCGATCAGTCGGCAGTTGATTTTTTAACGCGTCTTGCGGATCGTATGCAGGCACGTTTTTTGATCAAAGACCATAAGTTTTTATTTTTAAGCGGGGACAATTTACCTTCACTCACCCTTCATAAGCACGACTGCTCAAATTGGGAATTCACCTTAGAGCCGCGCACGCAATACGGCACCATTGAAGCTGTTTATTTTGATCGCGCACAAGGGCAGCAATGTCAGGTTAAACATCAGACAGGTTTTACGGGTCCCGTGCGCCGTCTGCGGACTTGCTACCCTTGCAAGAGGGAAGCACAAGCAGCAGCAGCTTCTGAGTCGGAGAGGCTTTGCCGTGCTGTGGGCAGTGGTTCTTTGACCCTTGAGGGACGCCCAGAAATCATGGCGGACCAACCGCTGCTCCTGCAGGGGTTCCGTGAAGAAATCAATGGACCATGGAAAGCTGCAACCGTCACACACCGCTATGAGAAACAAAGCGGATACACCACACAGATCACTCTCGAGGCTCCAGAGAAGGGAAAGGAAAGCAATACAGAAGAGAGGCTGGGCTGGTTGCCCAGCCAACGGGGTTAAGTTTTGCGAACAGACCCGTCCGATGCACACTCACATAACATCGCAGCCACTTCTTATCACTAAAAGCAATGAGAAGACGGCGAATATAGATGAAAGAGTATTAAGAAATTATGGATATACTTCATAAAGAAAAGTTAAAATCGGTTGATCCTATAGAACCAGCTGCTGCTTATATTGGTGGCAAAGCCAGGTTGGCGAAGATCCTTATCAAAATCATTGAAGGCATTCCTCATTGCACTTATGCAGAGCCTTTTGTTGGAATGGGTGGGGTGTTCTTTAGGAGAAAATTACTCCCCTCATGTGAAGTGATCAATGATCGTTCAGGTGATGTGGTGAATTTTTTTCGGGTGTTGCAACGGCATTATTACCCTTTCGTGGATCTGTTGGAGTTCCAAGTGAGTAGCCGTGAGGCGTTTGAACGGTTACGCACCCAAGATCCAAAGAGCCTGACAGATTTAGAGCGGGCATTGCGTTTTTTATATCTGCAGCGGTTGAGTTTTGGTGGCAAAGTGGCCAAACAGACGTTTGGAGTGAGTCCACACCGCGGTGCACGGTTTAATAGTCTCAAACTTGAAGCCTCCTTAAAGCTTATTTACCGTCGTTTGGCGGGTGTGACCATTGAACATTTGGATTGGTTTGAGTTTATCAAGCGCTATGACCGGAAGGACACCTTGTTTTACCTTGATCCGCCTTATTGGGGTGTTGAGGATTACTATGGCAAGGATTTGTTTAAGCGAGAGGATTATCAGAGGATGTCCACACTGCTTGCACAATTAAAGGGAAAGTTTCTTCTGTCTCTCAATGATGTGCCCGAGATCCGCAAAACCTTTAGCCCATTTAAGATAAAAGAGGTCACCACATCTTATACATGCTCTTCAAATAATCCGACTCCGGCTCAAGAGCTCATCATCTCAAATTGTGATTTTTAGCAAAGGAGAGGAGAAAAGAGACATGGAAAAAGTAAACCGGCTAAAAACGGAAAATTCAAGAGACAGCTTGCTCTCTTCTATTCGGCAACTCCCGCATAATATTGAAGCCGAACAAGCATTGCTTGGAGCAATTCTTGTTAATAATGATGCCCTTGATCGTGTTGCAGATTTTTTGAAAGCAGA
>NZ_CALW02000082.1 GCF_000312565.1 Bartonella rattaustraliani AUST/NH4 | reverse complement strand
ATAATGAAGATTACGCATTGCCTCACGCTTTTGTTTCTCACGTTCTTTAATGGGATCACGCCCTTCACGTAAAACAAAACGCCACTGCGTTGCATATTCACGGGCTTGTTTTAAAGAGACATCTCTTAGAGCTCCTAAGCCCATTTCACGGCGCCGACCATGAATGGTATAGCGATAAATCCATTGAGCACCTCCATCTTTACGCTTATGAAGTAACAAGCCTGCACCATCATTATATTTGCCAGCCCCCAATGTTGCGACAGCCCTTGCATTAAGGCGATTCATAAGAGCCATTTTTCCTCTATAATTTTTACTCATCTGCCAACCCCGCTTATGACATAAAGCTAAGTGAATAAAATTGATTCAACATGAAGTGATTTGAGATGAAAGAATCTTACAATATTCGGGGTTGTGATTCAAGGTGAGAAACGATAAAAATACTTATAAATCAATATATTATTAGAGAAAGAAGATTGTTTGTGGTGGTGTTTTCTTTGGTAGATGGTTTGGTTTTGAGATCTTGTACTGGTTTTTTGATGAAGTCTTGTTGGTGTGGCTAGTGTTGGGTTGATGCACAATAAGCGTGCTCTATTGCGGTTGTTTGGGCGTCTGGCATGGAGGTGTTTGAGATAAAGCGGACACTCTCAAAAAAACAAGACATAGGCTTTTACTGAAAATGAAAGCATTTTATGGGTCCAGAGTTCTGCATATCCAAATAGTATCATTGTTCAAAAGAGCTTTGAAATTTTGATACATTTAAGAGGGGATGGTTTTTATAAAATAATGGTGTTTTTTGCTATAAGAAGCAAGCTGTTTTCTATTTTTGTTTTACGAACGAAAAAGTCGGTTTGCTTAGAGAAATCCTCACTGTAAAGCAACATCGTTTCATTCTTTATGAAGAGGGAATAGAGAAAAAATATCAATTACATTGTTAAAGATTTGTATTCAGTAATTCTTTTTTTGTGTTGTGAAACAGAAACAGTTTTGCCCTCTTCTTCCCTTAAGTTTTTTTCAAATCTCTCTGTTAGCGTTTCACCTTTTTTGTTTACTTTTTCATGTTCAGCATTCGGATTTGATTTTAAATATTCTCCAAGACGTCTTCTTCCTTGCACGTGTTTATAAAAAGTGCTTGGAAGATATGTATCCAACTTTCCAGCATATAAAGGCGTATCTGGTTCACATAGTACACCCTTAACATTATCCTTATGCAGTCTTGCTAATTTATCAGATTCAAGATGAAGCTTTTTGGCGAGGCTTAAGCTGAACATCCCACATTCAGAAGAGCTTCGCTGAATATTCATTTCTGCTGTAGTAAAAGAATAAGGAGGCAGTTGAAGAGTTTGATTTATTTTTATCCCTAATTTGCAAACCGCGATATTCTGAAATGTTGTAGGTTCAAGCATAATCAAAGAGATTTTGTCATCAACTTTTTGATAATCAAGGACTGCAAAGTGGATTTTGCTTCCCGAATTTACTATAAATCGGGCAGATTTTGCGTCGCTCTCAACGACTTCTTTTAGTGCGTAAGAAAATTCTTCTGCTGTAAGAGCCAATTTGAGATTCATTTCTGGATATTTACTGTTGGCTTTGTCTACGAGAGATGGCATCAATCTAATATCTGTGTTTTCATAATAAGTATTAAGCCAACGGCCAGTGACGAGATCACTCTCTAAGTTTGCAATAATATCTTTTAATTCGTCAGGACTAGGTGCAACATGTTCTTCTTCTGTTGGGAGGGAACTTTGCGTTAAACGTGCAATAAGGTCTTCTAAGGATTCATCCGCGCTTGCTTCTTCTTGTGTTGCTGATGAACGAGAGGGGATTTTTTTTGAATCTTGTGGCTTCATAAGCTTAGCCTCCATATTAATGGTTGATAGATGATTATTTTCGGCAATTCTGACTAAACAATGTTTGAAAAAAAAGAAGATGAGAAATTTCGTAGGGGTAAAATCTAAGAGTGTTTTCTCTCTCGTTTTAAATATGGGCTTTAAGTATGCTACTTTTGATAGAACAGCATTGTCTTGCCTTATGTTTTTAAGAGATCATCTTGCTCGCTGTTTACGTCTTTACTTTTTGTAAACAAAAAAGCTGCTTTACTGCCAGCAAATTTATTTTCATTCGTAAAGCAGCATCGCTTTATTCTTTATGGATACGAAAAATAGATGGCTAAAATATTTGTTATATCATCAGAGATTTGTATTCTGTTGTTCTTTTTCTGTGTTGTGAAACAGAAACAGTTTTTTCTCCTTCTTCCTTTAAGTTTTTTTCAAATCTCTCCGTTAGCGTTTCACCTTTTTTGTTGACTTTTTCATGTTCAGCATCTGGATTTGATTTTAGATATTGTTCAAGACGTCTTCTCCCTTGTGTGTGTTTGTAAAAAGTGCTTGGAAGGTATTGATCCAATTTTTCTGCAGGTAAAGGCGTGTCTGGTTTACATAAGACACCTTTCACATTATCTCCGTGCAGTCTTTCTAATTTTTGAGATTCGGCATGAAGCTTTTTAGCGAGGCCTAAGCTGAACATTCCACATTCAGAATTGCTTCGTTGAATATCCATTTCGACTATGGCAAAAGAACAGTTGGGCAATTCATGCGCTTTAAGGGCCAATTGTGTCCTTAATGCTAGTACCGCTGGTTTCATACTGTTGAGTGTTGTAGGTTCAAAAAATATCACGGATGTTTTGTCACCGATGGTTTGATGATCAATCACTGAAAAATGGATTCCTCTATCTTTTGTGTAAATGATAAATCTGGAAGATTGAACACCATTTGCAATGGCTTCTTTGAGTGCAAGAGCAAAGTTGTGAGTTGACGCTGCCAATTGAAGGCGCATGTTGGGATATTTACGATTTGCCTGCTCTATCAAGGCTGGCATTAGTTGAAGATCTGTACTTGCATAATCCGCTGTCAACCAACGTCCCGTTGAGATATCAGCTTCTAAACCAGCAATAATATCTTTTAACTTTTCACGATTGAATGGGATATTTCGTCCTTTTTCGCTTTCGGATTGTTCTAAATGTGTTGCAAGATTTTCTGTAGAATCACTTGTGCTTACCCCTTCGGGTGTTTGTGATGAATGAGGGAGAGGTGAATTTTGTGGCTTCATACTATTAGCCTTCCTATTGATAACCGATCGGCAATATTATTTTTTTCAATTATGGTTAAACAATGTTTTGAAAAAAAACATTTATTTATTGAAAATTAAGGAAAAAATCATCTTTAAGCTGTTTTTATAAGAAAGCGGGACCGGTATTTTCAAAACTTTCGTGTGATTTTTGTTTCTTCAAAGTCTTAAAATACGAGCTTTAAAATGGGCTAATTTTGATAGAATAATGACATTTTGTCTTTAACAGAGACATTGCTTGCATCTTTATTTCTTGCAAACGGAAAAGCCGGTTTACTTAGAGCAATCTTAGCCGTAAAGCAGCATAACTTTATTCTTTGTGGATGTGGAATATGGCTATGGCTAAAATGTTCGTTACATCATCAGAGATTTGTATTCCGTCGCTCTTTTTCTGTGTTGTGAAATAGAGGCTGTTTTTGTCTCTGTTTTCACTAGGTTTTTCTCAAATCTCTCGACAAGGGTTTCACCTTTTTTGTTTACTTTTTCATGTTCAGCATCCGGATTGGATTGTAAATATTCCATAAGACGCCTTCTTCCTTGCAGGTGCTTGTATAAACGAGCAGGAATATACGGGTCTAATTTTTCAGCCGGTAAAGGCGTATTGGGTTCGCATAATACACCTTTAATATTATCTTTGTGCAGTCTTTCTAATTTTTGAGATTCGAGATAAAGTTTTTTGGCAAGGCTTAAGCTGAACATCCCACATTCAGAGGAGCTTCGTTGAATATTCATTTCCGCCATGGCAAAATGAACCGGAGGAAATTGGTGATATTCAAGGGATTGTCGCGTCCTTAATGCGAGTAATGCGGGAAGCGTGTCACGCAGTAAGGTAGGTTCAAAAAAGATCAAAGAGATTTTATCATCAATGGTTTGATGATCAACAACCGCAAAATGGATGCCCCTATCTTGCGCATTAACAATAAATCTAGAAGATTTTATACCGTTCTCGAGAGTGTCTTTGAGTGCAAGGGCAAAGCCGTTAGGGGGGCTTGTAAGTTTGAGATTCATCTCTGGATATTTACGATTTGCTTGATCGACCAAGGCAGGCATCATGTAAAGATCTAAAATATCATAATAGTTTTTGATCCAACTTCCATCGGCATTATGCTTTTCTAAACCTGCAATGATATCTTTTAATTCCGCACGGTTGAAAGGGGTATTATTTATTTTTTCGATATTAAGCTGTTCTAAATGTGTTGCAAGGTTTTCTAATGATACATCTGCGCTTGCACCTTCTGGCATTTGTGATGAATGAGGGGGGGCGTCTTTTGAATCTTGTGGTTTCATTATATCAACTTTTGTATTGATGATCGATAGATCATATTATTTTCTTCAATTTTGACCAAATAAAGAAAGCGCTTGACTCTTGAAAATTAAGGAAAAAATCGTACTTTTGGTATTTTTATAAGAAGACCTTTAAACCCAAAAATTTTCTTAATTTTAAAAATTTGCGGATTTTTTTATAGTTGTAAAATCTGGAAAAATTGTAAGAACTCTAGGGGAGCAACGTTATTTTATATTTTAATTTATTTTTATCGCATGGCTCATTTCAATGAAGAGATGAAACCTTTTTTCAACAGTTCTACGCGTGAAACAATGACATCATCCATGATAGATGTTGGGTATAAAAGATGTTAAGTATAAAATAATGCTTATTTTTTAGGAATATGCTTTTGTTTTTTTCGGAAAAAGATATTCTTAATCATCTGCTATCAAATTATCCTACTCTGCTGTAAAACATTGTTATGCCGTAAAATACTGTCCTTTGAGTTGTTGTAATATAAGGCAAGACTCCCTTGATACATTTTTAGTATTTTTTGAGAATGTTGTGGCTATTTTATTGAAATACGTATAAAAGTGTGGATCCTAAAGAGGGCTTATATAAAATAAATTACACATAACATATTGAATTTATTATATTTTATATGATAGACGTTTCCTATTAAAATCGCAGTTTCGTTTGCAATAGTAACGAGGGTGCTTTCTACTGTATTGTTCATAATGAACTCCTAGTTATTTAAAAAGTTTGTTATTGACACCCATGAGGGTGTCGGGTGCTAACAAACACGGTAACAAATCCGTTGATCACACTTTTTCCGTGAGGGTATTGTATGGTGTGATCACACCCGACAAAATCACTTATATGCTAACAAGAGCACAAAAGATAGCCAATCTATTTAAAAAGCATAGGAAGGTCGTTTCGTAAGCTACTTGCTTATCATAAAGTGTTTGCATATTGATTGATTCAGATTGAACAGCATAAGTTTCGCGAATACGGTTATCTAATGAAGATATCGTTGGGTTGGATGATTTTCGAGCCAAGATCAATGAAGATTGGACCAGCTATGGACGCTTATCTCATCCCAATGAATGGCAAAGTTACAATAAATTTACCAGCAAAGTGACCATGAGTGGTGGTTTGGAACTGTTGGGAAATTCGTCGTTTAGACTTATTCATAACAACGAAATAGTCACCCGTTTAAGCACAACCGGCAGCACATTGAAAGGACCACTTAAGGTTGATGGTCAAGAAATTTATACAAAAGCCAAAGCGCTTGCTGCTTTTCAAGAAATACGTGATGAGATTGCAAAAGAGATAAAATCCTTTGTTTCCACTCCTCTTGAAATCCTTATGACCGAAAGTGGTCCAGCTCCGATACCTGATGGTGTGAGAGATGATACGGATATTGAAGTATGGGCATGGGGTGGTGGAGGTGGAGGCGGTAATTATACAGGCGGTGGCGGCGGTTGTGTGCACAGGAAACTAAAAGGCTCACATCTGAAAGATCCACTCACCAGAAGTCCAAGACGCGTTATCATTGGTCGTGGTGGTAAAGGTTTTTATCCCGGTCAATCCGGTAATACTGCTGGTTCTGGTGGCTTTACACGTGCTTTAGACTTTATGATAGCAGGTGGAGGAGGTGGGGGTGCTGTTAATGGACATGAGAGCACAGGCGCTCTTGGCGGTGTTCAAGGAAATTCACCTGGTGGTTATGGAGGTGGTTACGCATCCAATAGCAGCAGTTCAAATGGACGTGATTCTATTTTCAATGGTGGTGGAGGTGGTAACTATGGAAACCGCGTAGGGGCTGGTGGAAGTGGTGGCAACTCTATTTTGGGTGGTGGAGGTGGTGCTAGCGGTGATAAACACACAGAAGTACAAGGAGGTTTGAGTGTAAAAGGAGGAAATGGTGGAGGAAGTTATGACAATAAATCTGGAGGAGGAGGTGGCTACTTTCCCGGAAAATCTGGTGAAGACGGCGGTGACGGTGGAGATGGAGCAGTGTTATTCAAGTTTTATCTCTAGGAGTTTTTCATGGAATATGCGGTTGTTGAAAATGGTGTCGTCACGAATATTATCGTAGCGTCAAAGGACTATGTTCATGCCTTTGAAGGTGAAGCAATCGCCTCAAGTGAGGCACAAATTGGCTGGATTTATAAGGATGGCGTCTTTTCTCCTCCAGTGGTTGAGAACGAAAAGGCGTCTTTGTCTCCTGAAACATCAGAGCCAGATGTTCTCGTAGCATCTCTCAAAAAAACGGTAAAAGAAAGCTGAATAAATCCGAGTTTCTTAAGCCCTTAAAAAATGAATGGTTTGCTTTGGAACAATTGTTGTATGATGGTTGAAGTTTATAAAGGTCTTTTTTCTAAAGTCCCTTTAAAGCTCTTTTAAAGCCCTTTTAAGGGCTTTTTTCTTTTTGACTGACAATGTCAGGCTTATGGAGCACCTACCACTGTTGTTATGTTTTCTTCATTGATTTGGAGAGCAAAATGGCAACAGAATTTAATCATGGTATTCGCATTCTTGAGGCAGGTGAAGAGGCACGTCCGTTAGCAGTCTTTGATCAAAGCGCCATTGGAGCGGTTGTCACAGCCCCTGATGCCGATGCAAAGACCTATCCCCTTAACGAGCCGGTATTGGTTTTTACGCATGAGGGAGACAAAATCCAAAAACTAGGGACAAGAGGCACAGCGCTTGATGTTATTGACGCTGTATGTGCGCAAGGAATAGACGCAAAAGTTATCCTAGTGCGTGTGGAGGAAAAGTCAAAAATTTCTGAGACCCAAGTGGAAATGGTGGGCTCCAATGCGCAGCTGACGGGTGTCCATGCTTTGGCGCATGCGCGTGGTCATTTAGGTGTGGAACCTGGCATTCTCTTAGCACCGGCTTATAGTGCAGGGCGGTTTGAGAATGGCAAAAACCCCGTGGCAGAGGCTCTTGAACAGGTTGCCGAAAAGCTACAAGCTCTTGCCGTGTTTGATACGGGGGGTAAAAACACCGAAGAAAGCCTTGCCTATCGTGCAGATTTTTCTTCACGCTTTTGTTATTTGCTTGATCCCTTTGTACGGGTGGCAAGTGGTGATGGGGGTGTGAGTATAAAACCGGCAAGTCCTTTTGCCGCAGCCATGTTTCTCAAACGTGACAAGCAAAGGGGGGGTGTTTTTTGGTCTCCCTCCAACCAGGATGTGAAAGGTATTTTAGGGACAGCACGCCCGATTAGTTATTTTGATGGGGAAATTGATCATGAGGCTAATCGTCTAAACCAAGCCGATATTGCCACCTTTATTCCCGCAAGGCTTAGCCAAAATGGGCATGGTACAATGGCTGCCAATGGACGTATTTTATGGGGCAATCATACCACCTCCAGTGATCCCCTCTGGCGTTTTGTCAATGTGGTGCGCACCCGTGCAGCATTGGAAAAAACCATCATCAATCATTTGCGCCCTTTTGCCAATGATGAGAATCTGACCGGTCAACATGTTATTGCCATTACCCGCTCTCTCACACAGTTTCTTGATGATATGATTGCTCGTGGTGCGCTGCTTGGTGGGCGTGTTTGGTTTGACCGCGATTTGAATTCCAACAGCACTTTACAGTTGGGAAAATTGCGGGTGGAATTTGATGCAGAAGAAGTTCCGCCTCTAGAAGATTTAAGTTTTGGCAGCCGTCGCAATAGCGTTTACTTTGATCGGTTAGCCCAAGATATCCAAAATAAAATGACCTATCAGTTTGGCGATACGCTGAATGCTTATCGCAAAGCAGCAAGGAGTGAGGTATGAGTTTAAGAATTGTTCGCGGTTTTACCCTGATTGTTGATGATGATGTCAATCTTCACCTTGATCTTGAAACCCTCAAACTTCCCACATTAGAAGAAATCACCGAAACCTATCAACCAGGGGGTTCGGATATGCAAATAGATGTGAGTGGACTTGGTGTAAAAGCGCTCAGTTTACAAATGAAAATCCACAGCCATACCCCTGAGGTGATTGGTATCTTTGGCGGTTCCCCTGGGATTCGTCATAAATTTACCGGCAAAAAGCATGTTGTGTCTGAAGAAGATGGGCGTGAGCATGA
Organism: Bartonella rattaustraliani AUST/NH4; assembly: GCF_000312565.1. Taxonomy (GTDB): domain Bacteria; phylum Pseudomonadota; class Alphaproteobacteria; order Rhizobiales; family Rhizobiaceae; genus Bartonella; species Bartonella rattaustraliani. The sequence goes on along the minus strand of NZ_CALW02000082.1, from coordinate 13 downwards.
ACATTCCATTGAT
>NZ_CALW02000083.1 GCF_000312565.1 Bartonella rattaustraliani AUST/NH4 | reverse complement strand
GTCAGCACCTTTAGGGGCTTGCATCATAAAGACCTCAAAGCCTTGTTTATGCGCATGGCTAGCCAAGGCATAACCTGCTTTACGACCAGCCTCATCACCGTCCATTGCAATGGTCAAACGGGCTTTGGTTTTGGGTAAATTCACATTTTTCATGCCACTGGTTGAAAGGGCAGCCCACAAACTTACAGGCTCTAGTAACAAACCAGACAGTAAAGAAAGTCCGGTTTCTATTCCCTCACAAATCACTAGGTGGTGTTCATTATCTTGGCTTAAATGCACAGCACCGCCCATAACAGACCCCAACATGGCTTTTGCTGGTTTCTGATCTGTTTTGCACCCATTGGCTTGTAAAAAGGTCCTATGAATTGCAAAGGGGCATGCACCTTCAACCAATTCTACCAACGCGGGCAGTTTTCCCCCTAAGGGGTGGGGGCAGCTATCATGAAAGCGTAAATCAGCAGGCAAATCACAAGTGATACCACGCTTGCGTAAATAAGTTTCTGCTAGGCTATCTTTTATAGCTTTGCTTTGTTTCCAAAGCCCTCTTGCTTTCTCTGCTTTCTGTTTTGCTTGTTGATCTTCAGAATAGAATTTTTTCGATAAAGAGAGGTTTTGACCATAAGCATTTTCAAAACATGCTTGTGTATCAACAAGACCAATGTTTTTAAGAGCTTTGATGATCTGTTCAAAAGAGCAGCCAGCATGACAATGAAATAATAATTGACCATTATAACCATAAGTAAGAGCTAAACTAGGAGTGCTATCATCATGGGCAGGGCAATGGGCAAGTCCATAATGCCCATGCCAGACACCATGCAAGGCACGTGTTATGCCCGCAGCATGTGTATAAGAATACATTTTTTTATCCTATGATCTTGCGTCACAGGACGGATTTTGCTATTCATTATGTGATAAGTAATGAAGAGCCTTGTCCGTCCTTACGTGACAAGGTTTTCTTTTATGCAGCATTATTGCTACGGTTGTTTTTTGCTTTCTCTATCACACCGTGAAGATCAGATTGTAACCAACGCGACAAAAAACCAAACTTTAAGGGTTTTGGTAAAACACCGTTTGTCACATGACGGCGGAATGTTGAAACACTCATATGGAGCAATTTTGCACTTTCACGGTCTGTGAGAAGAGTATCATTTTCGGTCATTTCTAAAATCCTTTCAGAACACAAATTATAAACAAATCATAACCACTTATTAACCATATTTTTGTCATATTGAAAAGTAATATTATCTATAAAAAACAGTCTTTTATCATGTTTTTTTAATATTGAATCTTGATGAATCTTATTGAGAAAGAATGAGAGAAAAGAGAGCTAAAGTTATCCACAGATAATGGGGTATTGCACCCCATCTCTTAAGTTTGACCGGTGACATAAGCTGCCCATTTATCCATATAAACACGGCGCTGTTCTAGATAGTCTGTACGACGATAGGCACGTTCTACTTGTCCTCCTACTGTATGGCTTAGAATGGTTTCAGCGACCTCATAGGGGGCATCGGTTGTTTCAGCGAGCCAATTGCGTAAACTAGAGCGAAAGCCATGGGGGCAGGCATCAAGACCAACACGTTTCATGTATTTTGATATGCAAGCATCTCCAAGAGGACCTCGACCGGTTGCAGAAAAGAAGAAATCATTGCGAGAAAGCAAGCGCGCTTGTTTGAGAATTTCTAATGCTTCAGATGATAAGGGCACGCGAAACTCTTTTGTTGCATCACGTCTTCCTTTCATATTTTCAGCAGGAATAGTCCATATATCTCCTTCAATCTGATCTTCACGAATATGA
>NZ_CALW02000084.1 GCF_000312565.1 Bartonella rattaustraliani AUST/NH4 | reverse complement strand
ACATGTTTATGACAATGCTCACGTTTTTTATAACGCTTGGGTTTGTGGTTATGCAAGGATTTATGGTGATGCGCAGGTTTCAGGTTTTGCATATATTTGTAACTATGGCAAAGTTTATGGGCATGCAATGGTTTTTAAGCGTGCGAAAATTTATGGGGAGGTCTATGGGTATGCTCGAGTGAGTGGCACCGCTGAAATTTATGGTTCTGTTTATGATAGAGCGAAAATTTCTCACAATATTAAGGTTTGGGGGAAAGTCTATGGCACTGCCATTCTCGACAAAAAAAGCAAAATAAGCTACATTACAAATCATCAGGAGGTTTATAGAGGACGTAAAATTGTTGATATTAAAAACAATAAATAATGAGGCATGGGGGGCGCCTTTTATTTTTTAAACCTATTAAAAAAGCCGCGTCGATTAAAAGCGCGGCTTTTATAGATTGAATAGATTGAAATGCAATAAAAAATACAAATTAACAATAAATGCCTCTATATACAAAACCTATCATATTGCAAGCTCTCTATTGTCATTATGAAACGCTATCCAAAAAAGTATAAATGTTAAATATGAAAGCATTCTTGTTATATTTGATATGAAGAGAGAAACTGTGAATACAGCGTTTACGATAAAACCTATTCTGATAACGCTCTCATATTTGAAGGCGTCAATTGAAATCACTCCCATTCAAAAATTGAAACCTATTGAGTAGATCAAAACGTTTTGTAAGGTCTCTATCAATCCAATCAAGAGTAAAGTGTAATTAGTAACAAACTCGCTCTTTTGATTTTTATGCTTGTAAGCGTTGGTTTTGAAACCAATCTCTCATAAGACAATAAACAACGGCTTTTATCAAACGGAATGAAATATGCGTGATCTTATGACCACAATAGAAAGTCTAATAACTAAACCGTTTAACTATGCCTAGGCATGATCTCAAGAGAATATTTGAGAACTTAACGAATCCAAATTTGGTGCCGTTGATTTTATTGACACCAAAAATGGTGCGAATAATTTTACTGCTCCCAAAATTGGAGTAAATAAACTTAACGCTCTCAAATTTGAGATGAGTGATTTTAGTGGCACTTATGCGTGATATAAGAGATACTTGAAAATTATACTTCTAAAGTAGATAACCCCAATTTTAGAGGCGTTGTTTTTTAGAGCTAACAATTTTTAACGTTATAAACAATTTTAAACGCCCAATCCTCTTTTAGAAATTTTACTGCCATAAGCAATTCAATTGTTAAGATGTGATTTAAACACGTGCAATTATGTTGATTGGATAATTCAAACGATTGCCTCCTATAGTAACTATCGATTTTATGATTAAAACGTATTATTAAATTGTTATGAATGATTACTGTTTTTGAATGTTCATATGCGTTATAAGATTTGTATCATGATTTGCTTTTTATGGTCTATTCATACATGGCAATCTTATATAAAAAATGGTCAATTGAATCATATACAAAAGTGTGGATTCTTAAGTGGATTCATATAAAATAATTGCATACAAGCTATTGACTTTATTGTTTTTTTTGGTATTATACCGATTCTCTACACGCGAAAGGATACTCAACAATCGTTTCAAATTACAGCGATTTACACCATTAAACATTCGGAATCGGAGGCTGGAGGCAGAATCCCCACGACAATCGCAAAAAAAGAACTTGATGTTTGTATCAATGATATCGGGGGAATACCACCAAAACCTCAAGATAGTATTGTGATCATCTCTCTTGAATCCAACAAAGCCACCTCTTCTCAAGAGCACTTCGTGGTCACAGATGTTCAAGCCTCTGAATCCGGTATGTACAAGCTTATTTTACGTACACAGGAACGCTGATGTTACCAAGAGAGACGATAAGAGAAACATTTGTTGCATTGATAAAGGCAGCAAAAACAGCGGCTGGTGACAATGTTTTCAATATGTGCGATTTCAATTTATTTATTGAAACAATGCCGTCGATTAACATTTCAACGCAAAGTGAAACCATTGAAGATGGGCATGATTATGGATTAAGGCGGCGTGTTTTAACTGTTGATGTTGAATGCTATACAACAAAAGAAGATGGGGCACGCTGTGTTGATCAATTGGCATGGCAGGTTGAAAAGATTTTTCATGGTAACCCCAATCTTAACAACACTGTTGAGACATGCCGCTTACAAAATATTGCTTTTGCCTTTGGTGACAATGGCTCTCTAGCACTTCATGGTGCAATTTTAACCTTTGAAGTCACCTATGTGACGGACCTTCCTCAGCTGGATGAAGAAGGAAATGTAAGAATAGTTGATCCTTTTATAGGTTTTGCACCAGAGACCGGCATAAAAAACGAAGAGAAATATATAAAAATAGAGGAGTGGCATGCTTGAGCGGCGCGATAAAGAAATTACTGATTTAAAGAGACGCGTAGCCAATATGGTTGTGGTGGGGAAAATTAGCCATGTCGACCATAAAAACGCACGCTATCGGGTAAAAACTGGAGGTCTTATCAGTGACTGGATTCCAGATACCCAAGCCCGCGCTGGTAAAACACGCTCTTATGAGGGGCGCGATGTTGGAGAGCAAGTCATTGTTGTCTCATCATCAGGCGATTTATCACAAGGGGTGATTGTTGGCTCTATTCATACCGATGCGAACCAAGCAGCTGATAAAGGCAATATCCATAAGACACTTTATCCCGATGGCACCAGCCTTGAATATGATGATGAACAAAACACCTATGCCCTTAATATAAAATCGGGTGGAAAGTTTATCCTAACCATCTCTGATGGCGTGTCACTCAAAGGGAATGCTGGTAAGCTAGAGCTTAGTGCACCGGAGGGGATAAAAATCACCTCAGAACGTGATCTGAATTTAAAAGCAAAGGGCAACATTTCTGTAAAAGCAGAGGGGAACATTTCACTCCATTCGCAAGAAAATGTTTCTCTTCATTCAGACAATGAGGTTTTCATTCATTCAAGGGAATTAAAGCATAACGACACCAATATAGGAGCAACCCATGTTCACGGAGGCGTTTACCCTGGTGGCTCGATGACAGGAGGTCCCAATTGAGTATGGGAATGGACCGCATAACAGGAAAGCCATTGGTTGGCATAGAGCATTTGCGGCAGTCGATTATTGATATCTTATCAACACGCATTGGCACACGGGTGATGCGACGTGATTATGGTTCACGCATTGCAGAACTCATTGATGCGCCAGTAAATAATGCTTTTGCCGTTGCCCTTTATGCCGCCATTGCCGAGGCTTTGGACAAGTGGGAACCGCGTTTTAAGCTGAAAAAGATTGATTTTAAAATGCTTGGAACCGGACAAGTTTCTCTGTCCTTTGAGGGCATGTATTTGCCATCAGGAAAGCCCATCACCATGGAAGGATTATTGATACAATGAGTAGAGCGCTTGCAAAACCGGAAATTATTACAGAACTTTCTTTTGAAGAAATCCGCGCTGCTGTTCTTACCCATTTAAAAGAGCTTTTACCCGAATATATATTTTTGGAAAGTGATCCAGCCGTAAAAGTCATAGAGGCTTTTAGCTTTCGAGAACTGCTTTTAAGACAGCGTATTAACGAGGCAGCACGCAATAATATTCTTGATTTTGCCACCGGTGAATCCCTTGATGCTTTAGGAAACTGGCATGGTATTGTCCGCATAGAGGGAGAGAGTGATGAGAGGTATCGTGAACGCATACAGCTTCATGCCCGTGGGGGAAACGGAAGTGGAACAGAACCCTATTACAAACTTATCGCCTTAACAGCCGATAGTCGGGTGGAGGATGCCATTATCTATCGTAAAGGTAAAGACCCAACCATCTATGTTGCTGTTTTTGGCAATAATGAAGAAGGAACTGCCTCTGAAGATCTCTTGCAAACAGTTTCACAAGCTCTTCACAGAAAAAATATCATCATGACCAATGATACCATCATTGTGCATGCTGCTGTCAAAAAAGTGCTAGACTTAGAAGCCGATGTTTGGCTGTTGCCGGAAACATCTTTGAAAATTCTCACAACAATGGAAGAAAATTTACGCACGGCTTGGAAACAAGAACAAGCCATTGGCCGTGAATTAAGCCTCTCGTGGTGGGTTTCAAAACTGATGATAGCTGGTGTCCAGAAAGTGATTGCCATTACACCAACAAAGGACAGTGCGGTTTGTGATGAAGAAATCTTATCGATTGGCAAAATCACCTTAAACTTTAAAGGGCGGACGCGCTAATGGTTGGCTCGCTCCTCCCCTCACATGCAACAGAATTTGAGAAACGCCTTGCCGATGCTTGCAACTTTCATCAAGACGTTGATGGGTCTGTCTTGGGGATTTCCCGTGCAAAATTGATCACACGCCCTCCCCGTTTTTTGCCGTGGTTGATTGAAGAATATGGACTTGCTGAACTCACGCCTTATGTTCCAAACCTCTATGATTTGATTGATCAGGGGCTTGCATGGCAGCGTCTGCGTGGCTCTATCGCTGCCATTGAGTTGGGACTTCAATGGTTAGAACTTTCTGCGCGTTTTAAGCCCGCATGGTCTGGGCGTGCGTGGTGGAATTCCTTTCAACTTGAATTTAACCAATTGCCTGAACAGAACTCTCTTGAAGCCATTGAAGCGATTGTGGAACTTTCCAAAAGTTTGCGCTCTGATTTTCGTCGTGGGACCTATGGTTATGATGTGGAAGCCTTGGAAGGCAATATGTCACGACTTGATGATAGCCTGCTGGACTTTGAGAGCGGCGTGCGCTTAACAGCTGAGGGCACTCTGTTTTCCTTTGGACGCACAACAGAAATCAACCACATGCTGGAAGAAGAAGAAGGAAAACGGATTGGCAACTGGATTGATGATGGAGATGAGGAATTAAGCTGGAACCAAATTGATTACCCTTGGGATTTTGCAAATTTCCCTTGGTGCTCAGTTAAAAAACATGAACGCGCCATGTTGATGGCAGAGTGGTTTCGAAAGCACGTCCTTTATCTTGTGTTAAGAGATCACCAGAATGAGGTGATCGGGTTTCGAAGATGCAACATTGTTCAGCCTGTTCAACAGGCTTTGGATGGTGTCTACAGCCATTGCGGCAGTAGATTTAATCCCTCCACAATGGGGACCATGTTGTTTCTTGCTGCGCGTACAGATTTTGAGGATGTTGCTGACAAACAAGCCGCTTTTGTTTCGGTTTTGGTTCATGGCTGCCTAAAAGAACAGACACCCCCTGGCAAGCTTTGGCTTGGAGCTCATGAACTGGAGGGGGGTGTAGAAATTCTCAAAACACCCGTCAACATTCCTTTGCGGGCTGAGATCCGCGAACAATTCAAGATTTTATTGAGGTTTTAACATGAAAGTGGTTTACCCTTTGCAATTGATAGATCTGTCGGCAAAGATGAACAACAAAGCGTGGTGTTTTATGGACAGCGCTCTTTTCTTCAAAGTGGTGAACTCAATGAAATGCAAACCATCATCAGGGGGCGTCATGACCGTTTGGGACGCCTTGTGGCAAAAGAAGGAGACCGCGTTGAACGGGCTGATGCTTTTGTGAACAAAGACAGCCAAACTGTAACTCTCACAGAGGGCAAGATCTATATTGCGGGGGATATTTTTCCCGTCTGTGATGCTGTCCTCAATAATGTTTCCATGATTGGGCGCGTGGAGATCGGTGTAAAGTTGCAAAAGAAATGGGTGACCTATGAGGATGATCCAGAGCTGTTGGGGAAAATTCCAGGGGCCTTGGCAGAAGGAGAACCAGGTGCAGCACGGGAAGTCGCAAAGCTTGTCTGGGCACTTAAAGAGGATGACCAGCAAGGCACATTCTTTCCGGTCTACATCTTGCAAGATGGTATTCTCATTGATCAAAAATCTCCCTCACTGCTTGAACCAGCCATGCAAGCTATTGCCGCTTATGACCGTGCCCATGGGCATTATATTGTCAGTGGCTGTCGCGTCACGGCATTGGGCAAAAATGGACATAATCAAGTCTTTAGCATTCAAGAAGGAGAAGCCAATATCAATGGTTTCAAACGCAAGCGTTTAGCCGCTTTGCGTCATGAAGAGGTAGAAGACTTTTCGACAAGTGCCGTTCCTAGCGAAACCCATATTTTTACACCCTCAAAGGGAAAAACAAGCTTTACCTTTAAACCCTATTATTTTCCCATTGCCGCTGTTCAATCCATTTTACTGACCAAAGAAAAAACAGTGACGATAACCCGCGGTGCGATTGCCGCAGGGCGTGATGGTGTTCCCGATAAAAGCATCACCGCTTTTGTCAAAATTGTTCAAGGTGGAAAAGAATTTAAAGAAGGCACGGATTTTAAAAAAACCGGAGACACCATTGATTGGGCACCGGTGGGAGAAGAGCCCTTGCCAGGAAGCAGCTATACAGTGACTTACCGTTACCGCGCAAAAATCACGGCTGATAAAGTCACAGCGCAGGAAATCATTGTCTCAGGGGGTGCGGAGGGTGGTGATATTATTGTCAGTTACACCTACAAACTCCCCCGCATTGACCGTATTGGTCTTAACACAAAAGGCAATGTCGTCTATATCAAAGGGGTTTCCTCAGACCAACCCATGGCGCCCAGTGTCCCTGATGATGTGCTCTCCCTTGCCACCATGACCAATAATTGGCTTGAAACCCCGCAGGTGATCAATGATGGGACGCGTGTTGCTCCTTATGATGAGATGTGGCGTTATTTTCAGCGTATTCTCTCGCTTGATCGCCTCATGCAATTAGAACGCATTAAAAGCAATGTTGACTCTAAAGAACCCGTTGCCAAAAAAGGCATGTTTGCAGACCCTTTCCTAGATGACACTTACAGGGATGAAGGATTTCCCCAAACAGGGGCACTAGGCAATGGCATTTTGCAACTTGCCATTGATCCAACATTCTATACAGCTCCTTTAAAGGCACCTGTCACGCTTGACTGGACAAATGAAGTGATCATGGCACAAGAATTGACAACTGCTTGCGAAAAGATCAATCCTTATCAAAATTTTGCACCCCTGCCTGGGACTGTTATCCTTACCCCTGCGACAGACTTTTGGCATGAGCAGCGCACCGATTGGCTCTCAAGTGTCACCAATCAACTCAATATGGGCTGGAACCGTGGGAGAATGATCCGTAACACAGAAGTGCGTGATGATTTGGTGAATACTGCAAGGGAGCAAATCGATTTCTTAAGACAAATCAAGCTAAATTTTAAAATTGAAGGTTTTGGCAAAGGAGAAATCTTAGAAAGCCTTACCTTTGATGGTGTGAATGTCTTACCAAATAGCCACCTTATTTGTGCAGATGCCAAGGGGAGCATTGAAGGAACTTTTACCATTCCTGAGAATATTACGGCTGGTACAAAAAATGTTATCGCACGAGGCAAAGGGGGCACCGTTGCAACGGGGCTTTTTACCGGGCAAGGCGTGATTGATGTCAAAGTCATGCGGCGGACAACAACGGTGCGTATCTGGACACAATTTGATCCGCAAGCCCAAGTCTTTACCCCTGATGAAACACGGCAAATAACGGGGGTGGATTTTCATCTTTGTAAAATCGGTAATCAGAACCATGATCTGGTGATTGATTTGGTCTCCACAGAAAACGGTTATCCCACCGCCGATATTCAAGCCCAAACCTCCTATTCTATGAAAGATGCTAAAACCGGATGGGCTGGGGCACGCTATGATGTTCCCTTAACCGTGCTTGATGACCGCCTCACGGCTTTTGTGATTAAAACCGATGATGCTGACCATTCCGTCTCACTTGCCAAGCTTGGGGATTTTGATGCAAACAATCAAAGATATGTCTCAAGCCACCCTTATGTGACTGGTCCGCGTTTTTCCTCGGTCAATGCTCGCAGCTGGACAGCGCATCAAGATGAGGCTTTAGCTTTTCGGGTGTTGGCTGCCCGCTACATACAAACAGAAAAGACGGTTGATTTAGGCAGCTTTGATCTTGTGGACTGCTCTGATTTACAGGTTCGTGCAGCCATTGAATTACCCTCCAGTGATTGTTCTGTTGTTTTTGAAATTGAAAGGAACAATGGCACAGTTTACCAACTTCTGCCCTTCCAATTGCTAAGCCTTACCGAATATATCAGTGAAAAGGTAAAGCTGCGTGCGGTCCTCAAAGGCACAGAGAAACTCTCGCCTGTGTTATTTGCTCCCATTCAATTGATTGCAGGAAAGATCCATAAGGAAGCCACTTATGTCACGCGTGCTTTTGCCTTTGGAGAAAAGGCAAGGCTGACCAGCTATATCAAAACCTTTTTGCCGGGCGGTGCAACCTTTTCATTGGAGATGCAATTGGATGATGGTGCATTTTTGCCTTTGAAACTCGATGAGACAGAACAATTGCTTGAGCCGCTTTGGGTTGAGCGCAAATTTATCAGTGGTGACAGAGGCGCCAAACAAGCACGCTTGAAACTCACCCTTACCGGTGGACCAGCGGCAAGGTCTATGGTGCGTGATTTTGGTGCTGGCATATTATGAGGGAAAGACAGACATGACAAAAACCAAAAAACTCAACATGGAATTGCCTAAAGAAGGGCGTTTTATCAGTTCCGAATTCCCAATTTTGCGAGAAAACCTCAATAAACTTGACCAAACACTTTTGGCTGTTGAGGAAAAGATAGACGAAAAGGCGCCTTCAAAACACACGCATATCATAAGCGAAATCACAGATCTTGAAACGGCTCTCAATGGCAAGATGGCAGCGGATAAAACCTTCACTTTTGCTGATTTAAGCGATATCGCGGGTGCAAAAGAGGCAGCGAACAATTATGTTCTCTACAAATCAAGCAATAATAACTTCACTTTTGGAAGTGCTGTCTCCTTGTTAGGAGTTCACAAACATAAAATAGAAGATATCGTTGGGTTGGATGATTTTCGAGCCAAGATCAATGAAGATTGGACCAGCTATGGACGCTTATCTCATCCCAATGAATGGCAAAGTTACAATAAATTTACCAGCAAAGTCACCATGAGTGGTGGTTTGGAACTGTTGGGAAATTCGTCGTTTAGCCTTATTCATAACAACGAAATAGTCACCCGTTTAAGCACAACCGGCAGCACATTGAAAGGACCTTTAAAAGTCGATGGCGATCTTGTTTATACGAAAGAGCAAGTAGATGCTCTCCAGCAGAAAATATGGGCAGAAATAAAGAGGTTTAAAAAAGTTTTTAGTGAGAAACCGATGAATTGGCCTGCACTTGCCGATGCTGAATTACTGTATACACAAAATGGAAAAATTCAATGGCCTGATTGGGTAACAGACCAAACTAAAGTAGAAGTCCAAGCATGGGGTGGTGGTGGCAGTGGCGGTGGAACTATTAGTCTAGCTTTAGGAGGAGGAGGTGGTGGTGGCGGTTGTTCAGTCTGGTATGGCTATAAAGCGAATTTAAATGGTCATGAAGCTATCACAATTGGTAAAGGAGGAGCATCTATTTCATCGCGCGGTGCAGCAGGAAATTCTGGAGGAACAACAGTTGTTGGGGAAAATTTTATTACTGCCACAGGAGGATGTGGAGGAGGAGGAGCTTATTCATCCTCTGATGCAGGAAGAGGTAGAGCTGGAGGTAAAGGTGGCAATTTTGGTTTAGCGACAGATGATCGTCCCGGTCTTTTCAGGGGTGGGGATGGCAATCCTGGAACAGATGGTAACCGTGGCGGTTTAAGTGGGAATGGAGGCGATGCTGGAGGTGATACATCACGAGGTGGTCCTGGAGGAACAGGAAAAGGTTCTCGTGCTTCAGGCAAAGGCGGTCGTGGTTTTGGCGGCGGCGGTGCTGGTTCTCATGGCGATGGTTCCTATAGCGGTGCTGGAGCTGATGGGGCTGTTTTGATCAGGTTGTGGAAAGAATGAATGGTTTATGCAGGTATAAAAAACGACTGGCACGGTTCAAAGGATTGGTTATTATAGGATAGCAAGCGCTATATAGTTTTTTTGTAAAAGCCTTTTATAGTCCTTTAAAACCTTTTTCAAAGCCCTTTTAAGGGCTTTTTTAGCACATACAATGTAAGCTATTTGTTGACATTAATAGTCTTTCACGCTATATAAAGGAATGATTAAAACGTTTAAAAGCAAAACATTGGCAGAATTATTCAAAACGGGAAATTCATCCAAGATTGATAAGAGGCTTGTAAAACGTATCATGGTTCGTCTTGATCGTTTAGATTTTTCTGAAAGACCAGAGGATATGAATCTTCCAGGATTTAACTTTCATTCTTTGATTGGATATTCACCCACTCGTTACACTGTCCACGTTAACGGACCATGGTGTATTACCTTTGAATTTGACTCATGTAATGCTTACCGTGTTGATCTTGAACAATATCACTAAGGATACAGTTATGAATGACATTCCTGCACAAAGAGATAAAAACCGCTGCCCTACTCATCCAGGAGAAGTTTTAGCAGATATTATTCCTGAGACAGGCAAAACAAAATTAGAAATTGCACAGATGCTCGGTATATCACGCCAACATCTTTATGATATCCTGAAGGCAAAAAAGCCTGTTTCTCCTGCTATTTCTGCTTGCCTTGGAAAAATGTTTGGTGATGGAGCTGCCATATGGTTACGTATGCAAGCCAATTATGATGCTTGGCATGCAGAGCGTGATATTGATGTCTCTTCTATTCCAACACTAATAGCTAGCGAAATGAATGCGCAAATGGAACATAGCCATTTGTAACCTTCTCCCCGCCCTAAAGACGGGGAGATGAGTCATGTTTTTTACTTAAGCAGCTTTTACAATAGTTTTTTCTAAGACTTGCTTGGCTTCTTCAACAAGCGTTTTATAATGTTTTCTCTCTTCTACTAACGTAAAAGCTTTAACAAGATGCATATGGAGAGGTCCATAAATATAAACAGCCTTTTCAGTAGCTTCCATTTCATCCCAGTTACTTGGAAAATCAAATCGTGTATCGCGGTCATTATCCATTAACTTGTTTTTTAAATCATAGAAAGCTTTAACGAGGGCTTTTTAAATGCACGCATCATATCGTTATTGCGCATATAGGTCATGAGTAGAGTTGCTTGTGGTTCATTGAGGATAGCAATGACTCTCTTTTGTTTTCCACCTTTGGTTCCAAAGGGTGAGATTTCAAATCCAACCCTTCCAAATTCTTCAATATTTTGACGTACAAGCTTGATAACTGTAGCATGATTGTTCCCAACACCCTCAGCAATTTTTAAAGAGGTTGTCACAGCGATACCATCATTGTTGATTGTTACTAAATTGTTCATGATGAACCCCTTGTTGACTAGTGTTTTTGATTGACACTCAATGAAGAATGCCGGGTGCTCAAAAACACGGCAACAAGCCCGTCGTTATGCCTTCCCCAAAAGAGTATTGTATAGCATAACTACACCCGACGACATTATTATACGCTACACGCATATAATGAGTCAAAGCCTTTAGTCTGCGGAAGATTAGTTGTTTCGGCAACCAATCCGCTTGTTGTTTTAAAGTGTTTTTGAAGCACCTTTATATGAATCTAACGGTTTTAAAGTTTTTGTCAAGTCGCTCGTCAGAACGGCTTCCACCCCTCATTTTTTCCCATTCATTTCATTCACCAATATTTTAAAGGAGTCTAAAATGGCAACAGGTTTTTTACACGGTGTTGAAGTCGTTGAAGTTGATGACGGCACCCGCCCCCTTCGTGCGGTTCAATCGGCAGTTATCGGGATTGTTGGCACAGCACCCGATGCCGATGAACAAATATTTCCTCTTAACACACCGGTTTTGGTAGCGGGCTCTTTTTCACAAGCCGCCAAGCTTGATAAAACAGGCAAACGACGCGGTACATTACCCAATGCCCTCGATCTCATTTTCAAGCAAGTGGGGGCACTTGTCGTTGTCGTACGCGTACAAGAAGGTGATAATGAAAACGCGACACTCACCAATATTCTGGGTGGTGTAAACGCAAATGGTGCTTATGAAGGCGTTCATGCTTTCATTGGAGCACAATCTGTTGTGGGACAAACACCACGCATTCTGATTGCTCCAGGATTTACACATCAGCGCCCTACCAGTGTGGGTATTGAAGGGGATGAAACTGATGCGATTGCCAAAGCCGATATCAGTATCACTTCTAACCCCGTCGCAGCAGAACTGATTGGCATTGCAGAGCGTTTGCGTGCTATTGTGGTGCTTGATGCACCAAACACAACAGATGAAGCAGCTCTTAGCACAGCAAAGGATTTTGATTCAAAACGCGCCATTCTCATTGACCCGTTTGTAAAGGTAAATCGTGATGGCAAAATTTTAGAAGAACCCGCAAGTGCAGCGGTTGCTGGTGTCATTGCTAAAAATGATTTTACCCATGGCTTTTGGCATTCCCCTTCTAATAAAGTCATTAATGGGATTGTTGGTATAGCACGCCCAATTGATTTTTCTATTGGTGATAGCTCTAGCCGTGCCAACCTTCTCAATGAACAAAATATCACAACCATTATTCGCGAAAATGGCTATCGCCTCTGGGGTAATCGCACACTCTCAAGCGATACAAAATTTGCTTTCTTATCCGTGGTACGCACCGCAGATATGATCAATGATGCTATTTTGCGCGGGCATCTATGGGCTGTCGACCGCAATATCAAAAAAAACTACATGCATGATGTCAGTGAAAGCGTCAATGCCTATTTGCGTGATTTAAAAGCGCAAGGCGCCATTCTTGGTGGACGCTGTACGCCTGATCTAGAGCTTAATACAGCAAGCGCCATTGAAAGCGGAAAAGTCTATTTCAATGTTGAATTCACCCCCACAACACCAGCAGAACATATCACGTTCCGTTCACACATCATCAATGATTACCTAGAGGAGATCTTTTAATGACCGTACCTGTTTTACCAAGAGTTTTGAAATATTTTAACATTTTTGTCGACGGTATTCCCTATCAGGCAAAATGTGAAAGTGTCACCCTACCGAATTTGAGTTTGGTCGTTGAAAGTTATCGCGGCGGTGGCATGGATAGCTCCATTGAGGTTGATCTTGGTCTTGAAACCCTCACGCTTAGCATGACCATTTCTGATTGCTCGCCAGAGTTAATGGCTCTGTTGGGACGCACGGATGTCAATATCTCATTGCGCAGTTCAATGCAAGCACAAGGCACACCCGTAGAAGGCGTCATTATTACCATGAGAGGGCTTTGCAAAGGCTTTGAAATGGCAGAATGGCAACCGGGAGGGAAAGCAACATCCACAGCAACATTCACATTGCATTATTTCAAATATGTCCAAAAGGACGTTGAAATCGTTGAGATAGACGTCCTCAACCTCATCAGAAAATTCAATGGCGTCAATCAACTCGCAGAGCATAGAAACAATATAGGATTATAAAAATGACCATCCAAACAAGCATTACACATAAATTATTGATCCCTGTTACTTTTGAGGGAAAAGAGCACTCCACAATTACCTTACAGCGCCCCAAAACAAAAGATTTGCAAGCAATCGACAAAAAAGAAGGTATAGAGCAAACAATCGCTATGATCGCACGTCTTTCTGGATGGCCGCATGAGGCTATCAGCGAACTCGACATCAATGATTTGTCAAGCATTGGAGAGATCTTGGAGTCTTTTATCAAACGGCGGGATACCTCGACTGGGAAACCGCCGCAAAACTCATAGCTGATATTACCATTGTGTTCCATTGGTCCCTTTCAGACATGATGGAAATGGAACCACAAGAACTCATATTCTGGCGAAAACAAGCAGCAGAAAGGTATAAGACAAAATGAGTGAAAAAGTTGCCGATGCAAAGGTGAAATTGTCTCTTGAAGACAAACTTACCGCGCCTCTTAAACGTGTACAAAAGCAATTCGATACATTGTCAAAAAAATTATCACATAGTTTGGGTATTCCGCGCTTTTCTGTTGCTGTAAAAAACATGACAAAAAGCCTCCATGGTGTTCAAGGTGCTCTTAGCACAGCGGCAAGTCGTGCTTCGGTCTTTAGCGGTGTCTTAGGGCTTGCTGGTGGGGGGCTTGTGGCAAGTGTGACCGCCCTCACTATGAAAACCATGCATCTGGGCGATAGTCTTCACCATGCATCACACCATTTAGGTATGAGTGTTGCATCACTTCAATTATGGGGTTATGCCGCAGATCATTCAGGATATTCTGCCGAACTCTTTCAACAGTCCTTAGCAACTTTAAATAGGCGGTCTGCACAAGCTTTTGCCGGACAAAGAAGGGGCATTATGGGCTTTGAGGCACTTGGCATTTCTGTCAAAGATGTCTCAGGAAAGCTTAAATCAAACTCAGCCTTGTTGGAGGAAGTAACCGACAAGATGAGCAAAATAAAGAGCCAAGCACAAAGACAGCATATTGCAGCCCTGCTGTTTGGTGGTGATGGCAAGGAAATGGCTACGATGCTCTCGCAAGGCATGAAGCCAATCCAAAAACTGTTTGCACAGGCACGAAAGGGAAAATGGCTCATAGGTGCTGATGTTGCCAGTTATGCAGCAGATTTGACCGATAAACTTGATGATTTTAAGAAAAAAGTAGGCGGTATCGCGAACTTCATTGGTGCACGGTTTATGCCCGTGATCGATGCTATGATTAATGGCTTTACAAAATTGATTGATGAAAACCGTGATCTCATTCAAACAACGGTCTCTAAGTGGGCAAAAACTTTAAAACAAGTCATGCAGGATTTGCTTAATCCTACTTCTGATTTGAGACAAGGGATGAGCAATATCACGGAGGGAATGAAAAGTTGGTTTTGTTGGTTGAAGCCACTGATTGGTGAAATAACAGTCTTTAAGCTTGGTCTTGTGGCACTTGGCGCCTTCATTTTTGGTCCACTCATTGCGTCTTTAGTTGTCGTTGGAGAGGCTTTTGTTTCGCTCGATATCGCAATGATGACCACACCTATCGGTTGGATCATTGGCGGCATTGCAGCTCTTGTTGCTGCCGGATATCTGCTTTACAAAAATTGGGATACAGTCATAAGCTTTATAAGAAAGCTATGGGATTCTTTTGCGAGCTTATGTAGTAATGTTTTCAATAACCTTTTGACGTTCTTCAAAAACTTTTCACCACTCTCTTGGATTGCGACAAAAATCAATGAACTCATTGAATGGCTGTTTGGTGTCGATTTAATGGAAGTAGGCTCCAATCTTATTAATGGGCTTTGGGAGGGCATCAAAAACAAATGGAATGCTCTGTCTGAATGGTTTAGCGGCATGATGAGTCAATTAACCAGTTGGATGCCAAACTGGATGAAAGAAAAGTTAGGGTTTAATGTTTCAATCAACAAAACTTCAACGAAGACCATTAAAACCTTTACCAATGAAACCAATACACGGGCAAAAAAAATGCTCGATACAGCTGTGGTTACAAATACCCCCCCTGAAAAACGCAAGAATGGTTTTAATACAAGAGCCGTTGAAACAAGGCATATGGAAGCTCCAAATGCAAAAGTGGGCGCCTTCAAAGCTCCCAAGCCCATTACCGTTCATAAGCCGGTAGAAGTAGATGCTCGCGTGATGATTTCAAATTTAAATATTTCCGTCCCCAATGGTCTTAAAGATGAAATCAGAAACGCCGTTAATCAAGCTCTTGAACGCTATGCCAAACAGCAACGCTTGGCTATAGCCTCTAGCCTTTCGGATTAAACATCATGATGTTAGCTTTGGGTGGTTTTATCTTTTCCATTGAAACGGCTGCTTATCAAACCCTTGACATGTCTTATGGCATTCCATGGGTCGAGCAAGGGCGATTGGGGTGCAAAGCAGCGCTTCAATTGCCTGCCGTTGCAAATGCGGAATTTTCTTTAACCGGTGTGATCTATCCAGATTTTAAAGGCGGTCACGGACAAATCGAGTATTTGCGACAAATGGCACATAATGGTCCTCATATCCTTGTGACCGGTCAGGGGAAAATTTTAGGCAAGTTTGTCATCCTTTCTGTAGAGGAAAAGCAAAGCATTTTTCACCAAAACGGGTCCCCGAAAAAACAAGAATTTACAATAAAGTTGAGAGAATATGGTGAAGAGCTATGAGTGATCTTTACGTGACAAAAGAAGGCGATATGGTTGATGCTATCTGCTGGAGATACTATGCCAAGGGTCAACAAGCCCTTGCTGTTGAACGCGTTTATGCAGCAAACTTTGGTCTTGCAGACTATGGACCCATCTTAAAAGCAAGCATCACAATCGTTTTGCCAACCCTTCCCTATCCTAAAGCCACACCGGTGATTAGAATTTGGGGCAGTCAATCATGAAACCTTTTTGCACAGTGATGGCAAATGGAGAGGACATCACAAGAACTCTGATGGACTATGTTTTGTCGATTGAAATTACGGATGAAGCAGAAGACAAAAGTGACCGCATTACCATAGAGCTTGATGATCGTGCTCGTGAGTGCGACAATGGCTTTCTTGATATCCCTCTCATCGGAACAATCATTTCCGTAACACTTGGCTATGAAGGGGGCAAAAACCGCGATATGGGAGCCTATCTGATTGATGAAATCTCTGTAAGCAGTCCCCCACAAAGTTTAAGCGTGACAGGGCGCGCCGCCTCTATGAACACGTCTTATAGAACACCCAAAAGCCAATCCTATCACCAACAAACCCTTGGCAGTATTGTTCAAGAGATAGCAGAGCGCAATGGCTATACACCAAAAGTTGACCCTGCTCTTGCAAAAATTGTTGTGCGTCACATTGACCAAACTTCTGAAAGCGATATGGCTTTTGCCACACGCCTTGCAGAAGACTACGATGCGGTAGCAAAACCCGTTGATGGCAAGCTTGTTTTGGCTAAACGGGGGGAAGGCAAAGCCATCACTGGTGAAACACTTCCCGTTGTTGTTATCCATGAAAAACTCTGCAGCTCTTGGGATTTTAAATACAGTGCGCGTGATGAAGCAGGAGCGGCCAATGGCTTAGCAACAGAGGCAGGAGATGATCAAAAAGCCGCTGCTGATGCACGAGAGCCAGAGGAAATTGATGATGGCGAAGATGTTATCCATATGGATGAAAGTGACGCCCCCAATTTGCCTAAAGCAGAAACGGAAGCAAAAACACTTGAAAATCAAGAGCAAGAAGAAGAGAAAAAAGGCGGTGTTATTGCAAGCTATCATGATATCCGTACTGGTGAAAAAAAGGAAGTCAAGGTTGGAAAACCACCGTTTCATGAACTCAAATATACCTACCACAATCAATCAGAAGCTGTTGGGGCCATTGCGGCTTATCGCAATAAATCATCGCGTGGTAAATCTTCTTTTTCATGTGATATTGGCGGTGATCCCTTTGTACAAGCAGAAGCAAAGCTTGTTCAAGAGCCTCCTTTCCGCCCCTATATTCCAACAGAATGGCGCATCAAAAGCGTTAAACACAAGCTTGATAAAACAGGTGGTTATACCACAAAAATAGATTGCGAGCTTTTTGATGAAACCCAGGAAGATGCGGCTGGAAACGTTGCAAACACCACACCAGACAAAGATGATACCCTTGACCCAAACGCCCCACTTAACGCATGTGATGAAGGCGAAGGCGCAATCCATATGGATGAGGAAGATAGATAAACAAAGCTATTTTATGATGATAAAAAGAAATACTATTTTTATTTTACTATTCCTAAAAATACAGCTAAACAGCGTTCAATTTCTACCATTTTATCTGCATGAATGGAGCCGAAAGCTGGACTAACTTTTTCACATCTTACCGTCATAATCTTATCAATCATGACTTGCGAAAGTTTTTGCAAGCCATTGTTAGCGTTTGGCTGAATCGTAATGCGGAGTAATGGCGCATCAACAAGTGTGCTAGTAATAGGTAAAACCGTTACACTTGTATGTTCACTGAATTGATTAGCTTGAATGATTAACGCAGGTCTTGGTTTACCAAAATCGCCTTGCATAGCTATTGTGACGAGAGATCCACGCATCATTCTGTCCAGCCATCAACATCCATTAAAGATTGATCCATCAACAACTGCATAGATGTATCTGTTTTATCCATTTTTGCGACCAAGCGACATTGACGTCGGCACTCTTCTGCAAAGTTCGGTTGGCGAGTATCTGGTACCCAAATTTGCATTAAACGCAATCCGGCTTTTCTTTGTGCATTGCGATGTTTTTGAACGCGTTCATTGACGTGCATTGTAGCCATAACAAATTCTCCATTATGTTTCATGTAACGTATAACACAGAAAAAAGTTACATGAAACACTGCTTTTAATAAAACGCAATAATTACAATTTTAATCTATCACTCAGCTCTGCTTTTTGCAGAGCTTTTTTTATAGGAGCAATACATGAGAACAATATCACAAGAAGGGCTAGCACTGATTAAACAATGGGAAGGTTTACGGCTTGAGGCTTACCAAGATATTGCGGGTGTTTGGACCATTGGTTATGGACATACAAACAATGCTGGAAAACCTTTTGTCCATAAAGGCATGGCAATCACTGAAAAACAAGCAGAAGAACTTCTTTGCCAAGATTTAAGACAATTTGAAAATGCCGTTGAACAAGCCGTTCACGTTTCTTTAACCGATGAACAATTCGCAGCATTGGTCTCCTTTTGCTATAATGTAGGAACAACAGCTTTTTGCAATTCAACTCGGTTAAAGAAACTTAATAGTGGCGATTATGAAGCAATCCCAACCGAATTACAAAAATGGACCAAAGCCAGTGGTAAGCGCTTGCTAGGTCTTGTACACCGGCGTGCGGCAGAAGCAGGATTATGGGCAAAAGGTGCTTTTGTTTCCTCTAACTACCAAACCGTAGAAACGCAAGGACCAACGGGACTTTTTAAAGCAGAAGCTCTTGCACCAGTCATTGGTTCTTTTTCAGGGCTTGGAGGCTTATTAGCAGGCAATGGTCCAGTGCAATGGGCATTTGCTACCATTATGGTTTTAGCCGCCTGTGCTGGCATTTTCTTTGTTGCTAAACGTTTTCAGGAACACCGTCTATGATCTTATGGATGAAAAGAAATCTGCTATTAACAGGCGCGGCTCTAGCCGCTTTTTTTATGGCTTTGGCAAAAGCTTTTACCCTTGGGAAAAAGGCAGAACAGCAAAAGCAAATAGAAAAAACCTTAAAGGCAGCAACAACACGGCTGGAGGTGGAAAATGAAGTTAATCAGAAAAGTGATACTGATGTGCGTGCTGCTCTCTCTCGTTGGTTGCGGGACAAATAAGTATATCTCTTGTGTTGGTTGGTTGCCAATTTATTTAGAGAGGCAAGATGTTGACGTCATCAGTTCCAATTTAGCAAGAGAGATCTTAAAGCATAACAAGCAGGGCGAACGTGTATGTGGGTGGAAACATGGCTAGAAAAAGAACAAAAGACGATACAGAGCTTACAGAAGCGGAAAAAGCCATGCTTCAAGAAATGATCATTGCCTAACAAAGTGTGAAAATGATGTCGCGTCTCATGAAATGGATAGTATTTTTTCTTTTTTTGCTTATCCTTGATTTTGCGCGTCTAATGGATGCCATAGATAATGTCATTGCACATCTCAAACAGTGGTTTTCAAAAACTTGAAAAATTACCATAAACGCAGTTCAGAATGTAAACCAAGCCGTAAAAGTTCTAAAGTCCCATCTCAGCATCCTCGATAGCCTGCAATGTTTCCGGATTGAGCTGAAATAGATCAAGTGGTAATGCGCTATCTCTAGCAATGCGAGTCATAAACACGCACCGCATCTGATACAGTTAAGCCCGTGGATTTAATAACTGCACTTGCAACTTCCTGAATTTCATCAGGTATGCGTGCTTAAATTTTACCCATTCGCTTAAATCTCCTATTGATTTGTACTACAATGCATTACATTTAGAGCTTATGTACAGAGATTTATCTAATAATCCCCTCCCCACTTTTAAGGTGAGAAGAGGATATCACATTTACATTAAGCAGCTTTCGTAACAGATCTTGCTAAAACCCGCTTAGCTTCTTTAATGAGGGCTTTATATTTCCTGTTCTCTTCATCCACTCTAAAAGCATCAATAAGACGCATATGGATTGGTCCTAAAAGATACAGAGCTTTTTCACCAGCATTCATACCCTCCCAATAGCTTGGCAAATCAAAACGTGTATCATTATCATAATCAACAGATTGGCTTTTTAACTTTTTCTCACACTCAATAAAGTAACGACGAGCCTGTCTACCTTTCTCATTGCGTTCAACCATGGAAAGCTCTTTTGCCATGTCTAACGTGAGATGATATTCCTTAGAAGGACGACCACCTTGGAGGTTTTCGCCAAAATTGGCGAGAACTATATAATCCTGATTTTTTAGAAAGCTGTATTTGTTAATACGGTCTTTAATCCAATTGGAAAAGTCTCGTTTTACTTCCAAAAACACATGTAATTCACGTGCATTAACGGTTTGAACAGCCTCCTGTCCAATCGTTTGTTCTGATATTTTAATTAGAATGTTCATCTTATTAGTCCTTTGTTTTATAAGTTAAAGTATCCAGGGCTAAAACAACCGAACTAATACAGCCCTTCGTATCTTTAGGTTACCCTTGGACATACACACGAAGACCCTGGACAAAATTTCTTATGATGAGCAACAGATCTTTCGGGATACTGTTGGACCGATTAGTTACAAGGTGTTTTAAGCCTACTGGTTAAGCTATAACGGTTTACAGAAACTGTCAATTAATTTTTGAAAAATCTTAAAATAACTACCACCAAAGGGGAGGCCGGGTGCTAGAAAACACGGCACATAGCCCGTCGTTATGCCTTCCCCCAAAGGGTATTGTATAGCATAACCACACCCGGCAAAGCCATTATATGTGCGTAACATACAATGAGTCAAAGCCTTTAATATGCGGAAAATAAACTGTTTCGGCAATCTGTCCGCTATGTGTCTAAGGTGTTTTCTAGGCACCTGTTTCGACAATAGACATATTGTTGACATATTGTCAACTATCTCCCGTTATAAATGCAGCCCACTGCTCCAAGAGAGCATGGCGTTGTTCTAAGAAATCCGTTCGCATATAAGCTTTTGTCACTGAACTCCCAACTGAATGCGCAAGAACAGTTTCCGCAATCTCAAAGGGTGTTGACGTTGTCTCTGCTATCCAATCCCGTAAGCTGGAACGAAAACCATGGGGACGATAAGTCAAATCACAAACTGTCATATATTTTGCCATGCTTGCATCAGAAATTGGCTTGCCTGTAAGACCAGAAAAGAGAAAACCATTTTTTTCAAAGGGGAGAGATTTTTCAATCACTTTTAAAGCTTCATTACTCAATGGCACGCGAAAATCTGAAACTTTCCCTACAATACCTTTCATATTTTCTTTTGGTATCGTCCATATATTTTTATCTATTTGTTCAAGACGCAAATAGCGCAATGGATATGACCGTACTCCTGTCAAAATCAAGAGCTTCAGTGCTAAATTTGAAAGGATATTACCATCCAAGCTCTGATAAAATGCCGGAACTTCTTGCCATGGCATAGCAGGAATATTTGTTGATGTAGCACGGGACTTTCCTAAAAGAGCGCGTGCTTTCATACAAGCTTGTAGATCAACATCCAAACCAAGAGCCGCTGCATATTTCAAGCAAATATTGATACGGTTAAGTGCTTTTCGCGCTGTATCTGCTTTTTCATGCCAAAGAGGTGCAAGAACATTGCGAATGATATTAGCCGTTAATTTTTCTATAGATAGGCTGCCTATGTGTGGAATAACATGCAATTCCAGCGGAGAAAACCAACACCCATTTTTGCCTTCATTTTTTAACTCTGCTTTTTTACTTTCAAAAGCCGCCGTTGCAATCTCACTGAATATGTTGCTTTGCTGTTTTAAGACGGTTTGTTCTCGAAAGACAATAGGGTCATTGCCTTCTCTGAGAATAGCACTATAATGTTTGACAAGCTCGCGCGCTTCCTTCAGGGAAAGTTGTGTGACTGGGCCGAGTCCCATTTCACGGCGTTTATTGTGATATGTGTAACGAAAAAACCAAGAACGCGTATTGTCTTTTCGCACATTCAACCATAACCCCGCCCCATCACAATATTTACCTTGAGGAGCAGACTTTACAAGTAATGTTGATAATCTATGAATCCCCCTCACTTAATTTCCCTTCTCGTCCACCTTTTCATACATTGCCCGTCCACCTTTTTGGGTCCACCTTTTAGACCACCTTTAATTTTTGATTTGAGATTTTTTCTTTAATTCTTAATTTTTTTATTGGAACATAAAAAATTATAGACATCAATATGCTCTTGCACATCTTGATACAACTTGATTCTCGTTGCTAAAGCCCTGTCTGCCGCGTCTGGGCACCGTTGTGCTTTATGGGCATATAAAATATTGATTTTTATATATTTTTTTAAGTTGCGAGGTTCCTGAATATAAAGTGAGGGAATAAGATTCTAAATACGAT
>NZ_CALW02000085.1 GCF_000312565.1 Bartonella rattaustraliani AUST/NH4 | reverse complement strand
TTTATGCTAACATCTCTCTTAGCATTCAAAGAGGTTATGAAACTCCTAGTTATTTCAATATTGAAAGACTAAATTTGGGGGTAAAGTTTTATTTATGTCCAAAGTTTCTGTGAGAGAGCTTTAAAAAAGCTATTCCAATTTTAATCTAGTTATCATTGTATCTATTATGGTTGCTTCTGAAATGAGAGCACAGTTTATAATTGTGTTTATATTAGGGGTACAGGAAATGTATCATTTTTATATAAAACAAAGCTTCAATGGCATAGAGGGAAGAGCTTTGTGAATTATGATAAGATCATTATGGATTATTTGCCATAAGTAATCTACATAATCAAATTATTAGCCTCTCATAAATATATTTTTATAGAAGGAAGAGTATTTTAGTAAAAATACATTAAAAGAATTTATTAATGAAAAGGTGTGCAAATCTTTTTATGATAAATCTTGCCACACTGCCATTGCTTCTAAAACTTCTCTTAAATGCGCGTGTTTGGCGATAACCGTTTCAGCACCAGCTTCTGCAAGTGCATTAGAGTGGCCAAGATAACTATGTGCCCCTCCCGTAAAGCCGATGACACGCATACCTGCTGCTGACGCAGCATGTACGCCATGAAGTGAATCTTCTATCACAATAGTGTTTTTCGGATCTACATGTAATTTTTGTGCAGCAAAAAGAAAAACATCAGGGGCTGGTTTCGTTTTCTTCGTTCCAACTTCAGAGGCAGAAAATACTTTATTTTTTCCATCAAAGAAATCATAAAGATCAACGGTAGTGAGCATCTCTTCTATATTTACGCTTTTTGCATTAGAACAAATGCAGTAGGGATAACGCGTTTGAATGGTTTCTAAAACTTCCCTTATGCCATCGATAGCACGTAATTCAGTTTTTATTTGTGCTCGAAAAAGATTTGACATTTGATCTATGAGATGAGCAGAAATTGGTTTTCCTGTTTCTTGTTCAATTTTTTTAAGAATATCAGTAAAAATTAAACCTGCATAATGCTCACTCAATTCTTCGGGTGATATTTCATATCCTGTTTGTTTAAGTAATTGAGATCCAATTTTTGCTGCGAGATATTCAGAATCTACCAAAACTCCATCACAATCAAAAATAATGAGATCTATTTGAGGCATTAGATATTCCTTTATGGGTTATTTATAGCGTAAGAGCTGGCATGAATGAAGACTCTATTTCATAGATACAAATTCATAGATACAAAATATTTCCAAAATGATTCTTATTTGCTTTATGCAAAAAGGATATGTGAATAGGAGGGTAAAGGGAAGAACAATAAGAGGTTTTTGGTATGAAATTTCTTTACTTTGCTTGAAAGAGTAAAAACAACATCAATTTTGCAGAAGTTTAACGATACGTTTACTCTATTTTGTAAAGATGAATTGGTAATGCGGGCCTATAAACAATATTGATTATAGGGTAAGTCAGTTCATTTTGTTGGGTTTTTCATGACAGTTATTAAGATTCAAAAAGATTTTGCTGGTACTTCCTCACAAACACTATGGCGCAATAAAATTTTCAAAGGAGATTGTGTAGCAGTCCTGGAAAAACTGCCAAAACATTCTGTTGATATGATCTTTGCAGATCCTCCTTATAACTTGCAATTGGATGGTAGTTTATATCGCCCCGATTATTCGCTTGTTGATGCTGTTGATGATGCGTGGGATCAGTTTGAAAATTTTGCTGCTTATGATGCCTTTACGCGTGCATGGTTGCTTGCTTGTCGTCGTGTGTTAAAACCCAATGGAACGCTTTGGGTTATTGGATCTTATCATAATATTTTTCGGGTTGGTACGGCATTACAAGATCTAGGTTTTTGGATGCTTAATGATATTATTTGGCGCAAAAATAATCCCATGCCTAATTTTCGCGGGCGTCGTTTCCAAAATGCTCATGAGACACTTATTTGGGCTGTTCGAGACCAAAAGGATAAAAAGTACACATTTAATTATGATGCCCTAAAAGCTGCAAATGAAGATTTACAAATGCGTTCCGATTGGCTTTTCCCTCTCTGCACTGGTGTTGAACGTTTAAAAGATGAGACAGGGCGTAAGTTGCATCCAACACAAAAACCACAAGCATTATTAGCCCGTATTATTATGGCTTCTAGTAAACCTGGTGATGTTATTCTTGATCCGTTTTTTGGTTCGGGAACCACAGGTGCTGTTGCCAAACTTTTGGGGCGTGATTTTGTTGGTATTGAACGCGAGCAAAATTATATTGATGCGGCATGTGAGAGGATTGCTGCGGTTAAACCTTTAGACGAACCAGAATTGGCAATTTTAGATAGAAAAAAAGCAGAGCCGCGCGTCGCATTCAACAGTTTGCTTGAAGCTGGTTTACTCAACCCAGGAGAAGTTCTTTATGATCGCAAGAAGCAAGTATCCGCTATTGTAAGGGCCGATGGCACGATCATGCATGGTGGTGAAGCTGGTTCTATTCATGCAATGGGGCGAAAAGCTCAAGATTCACAAAGCTGTAATGGTTGGACCTTTTGGTATTATGAGGAAAACGGGAAGTTGAAATCCATAGATGACTTACGAGCGATAATACGTTCACAAATGTTAAAAACAGGTGTTCTATAACCTAAGTTATATATTTGTCCGCTTTCAATGTTATACTGAACTTGCCGCCAAACGATGGGTAAAGAGAAATTGCTGCTTTATCTTAGAACTTTTTTGCTTACTTTGTATGATGTACAAGTGAATGTTTAATATATCATAAGAGGAGCAGAAATGAGCAATTCTCATCATATCAGAAACTTATTCAGGTTGCAAGATTGAGGGATTATGGTGAGCACTGCTTTTATGAAAAATGAAACATGTGCACATGAAACCAGAAAATGAATTTCATCGATGATGGGCATTATTTTTTAAAAGAATGAGGAATTACTACGGAAATGGCTTTTTTCATAACCGTGGGAAGAG
Organism: Bartonella rattaustraliani AUST/NH4; assembly: GCF_000312565.1. Lineage (GTDB taxonomy): Bacteria > Pseudomonadota > Alphaproteobacteria > Rhizobiales > Rhizobiaceae > Bartonella > Bartonella rattaustraliani. Next base: position 15,614 of record NZ_CALW02000085.1, on the reverse strand, counting down.
CTTCTTGGGAAAGGTGTTGGATGTCGCACCACCATCCATTTTCGCATTTCATTTTGTGAGCATTGTTGGTGGAGTAAATGTCGAGTTTCAGAGAAAAGTGGGTAAAAATATGGGTAATTTGTCCTTTGAATTGCCAATGAGCGGTAAAAGGGGCATGTTGGAGAGCGTTTTCACTGTTTTTTCCAATAGAGTTAGGAATTTGAGTCATTCCACCGAGAAGTTTTTTGCCATGTCGTTTTTCTAAATAAATTTGCTCCTTTTCATTAAGGATAATAAAGGCGGTACCAGTTTTTGAAGGGCGTTCTTTTTTTGGGGCTTTGACTGGAAAGTCCTCTGTTTTTTGCATTTTAGCTGCTCTACACAAACTTTGAAGAGGGCAGAGGGAACAAGAGGGTTTCCGTGGTGTACAAATGGTTGCACCCAGATCCATCATTGCTTGAGCAAAGTCGCCAGGACGGTTTAAAGAGGTGATTTCTTGTGTTTTTTCTTTAATTTCAGTTTTTGCTTTTGGTAATATTGAAGTTATAGCAAATAAGCGGGTTACTACGCGCTCAACATTACTATCAACAACGGCTACGGGATGATTAAAAGCAATTGCGGCAATGGCTGCGGCAGTGTAGTCTCCAATCCCCGATAGGGTGCGCAATGCTTTTACGGATTGTGGAAATTGGCCTCCATAGTTTTCAATAAGCTGCCTAGCACAGTTTTTAAGATTACGTGCACGTGAATAATAGCCAAGACCAGCCCATGCTTTCATAACATCATCTTGTGAGGCTTTTGCTAAAGAAGAAAGATCAGGCCAAAGCTGCAGAAATTTTTGAAAATAAGGTTTAACAGCTTCGACAGTTGTTTGTTGAAGCATGATTTCAGAAAGCCAAACGCGATAGGGATCAGGACATATTCCTTGTTTTTTCTCTTCAGGGGTAATCCGCCATGGTAAGTTTCGATGTTTCTCATCGTACCAAGAAAGAAGGTGTAAGGAAAATTCATGCATGCTTATTTTCAATCATAGAGAAATATAAAATGCAAAAGAAAAAGCATTTACTCTGCAATTCATATTTTTTGCTATTATGATAGGGGCTATGATTGGGGAAAAATAAGCTTTGTTGATATTTGATTGGTTTTTGAAGAAAGAGTTTAGATATGAAAAAAAATGTTATAATTTAAGTATGGTTTGATAATAATTAAAAAAAATGGGCAAACAATTTAAAAAGCGCTATTTTTATTCTCTTTCTGAGGTGGTCTCCAAAATACTTGATCCGGTTTTATGTAAACGGACAGGACTAAATGTGGCACTCATAGAGCATTGGATAGAGATTGCAGGTCGTGACATTGGGGAAAACACAATACCGCTTAAAATTATTTGGAAGCGCCACACGAGTCCAGATGAGACTTTCCAACCTGCGACATTTGTTGTAGCATGTGAAGGGTTTACTGCTTTAAAATTAATGCACGAAACAGATGAATTGCTTCATAGAATTAATGCTTTTTTTGGCTATATCGCTATTGAGCGTATAAAGATTGAGCAAAGGAGCATACCGGTTCTTACGAATCATTTGCCAACGAAGTGCTCTCCGAATGAAAAAGACAAAAAACATGTAGAAAAAATGCTTGAGGGAATTGAAAATACAAATTTACGGCAATCACTTTATCAACTTGGTTGTTGCATTTTCGCAGAAAAAAATAATAAATAGCAAGAGAGTTTATACATTTTTCTCTAAATATATAACAAAGTGTCAGGTTTTTATTCGTTTAATAACAACAGAAAAGTATTATTTATGATGAAATATCGTTCTTTTTTGTCTTTCGGGATTATTTTTCTTTTAATGGCAACTGTACAAATGGGTGCAACTGCCACTGCCGCTAGTGGTTCAAAACCAGCTTCAACTGTTGATATGGCTGAGGTTCTTCGACTAGGAAAGGTAAAAGATCGGTTTGAGGGAGAGGCAAATGCACCAGTAACGATTGTTGAATATGCCTCGTTAACATGTATTCATTGTGCGCATTTTTATAATGATGTGCTTCCCAAAATTCGTAAAAAATATATCAAAACAGGAAAGGTGAAACTTATTTTTCGGGAATATGCTTTTGATCCAAGGGCAACAGCAGGTTTCATGTTGGCACGATGTGCACCAGAAGATCGTTATTTCCCTATGATAGAAGTTTTATTTCAAAAGCAGCATGAGTGGGTTTGGGGACAAGATATTTTAACAGCGTTGAAGAAAATTAGTTTAATGGCGAATTTTACAGATGAAAGTTTCAAAGCTTGTTTGAAAAATCAGACTATTTTAGATGAAGTAAATGCTTCTTTTGAGCGTGGTAAAGAACTTGGTGTCACAGCAACACCTACTTTCTTTATCAATGGCAATAAATATGAAGGTGCTATGTCAGTAGAATCTTTCTTTTTGGTGATTGATAGTTTTCTTAAAAACTAAATTTTCCTTACAGAAGATAGGTATTGATATTTGTGATCATTTCCCGAATGGGAGGATTGGTTTTGTATATTATTGGAACAACATTTTTTCTGTTTGACCAGTTACAAAGCAAATTCCAGTTATAAAGCGAATCATTGCCTGTGATGATTAAGCGAAGAGCGAATTTTGATGCTGATATGAGAGGACTTGTGCGATGACAAAATGGGTTTATAGTTTTGGAGATGGCAGTGCAGAAGGAAGTGTAAGCAAACGCAATCTTCTCGGTGGAAAAGGGGCGAATTTGGCGGAAATGAGTAATCTTGGCTTGCCAGTTCCTCCGGGGTTTACTCTGACAACAGAAGTTTGTAACTTTTATTATGCACATGACAAATCATATCCAGAAGATCTACACAACCTTGTTAAGCAAGCACTAAGACGTGTTGGTGAACAAACCGGACGTGCGTTTGGTAATGAAAAAATGCCACTTTTGCTTTCTGTTCGCTCAGGTGCAAGGGCTTCTATGCCAGGGATGATGGATACAGTACTCAATCTTGGCATGAATGATAAAACTGTGAAAGCCATTGCTTTACAAGCGAATAATGAGCGTTTTGCTTATGACAGTTATCGTCGTTTTATTCAAATGTATTCTAATGTTGTTTTGGGATTAGATCATTCATGTTTTGAAGAGATTCTTGACGAGTCAAAAGCACGCAATGGTTATACTATTGACACGGAAATGACAGCAGATAATTGGAAAGATGTTATTACTTCCTATAAAGCATATGTTGAAAAAAAATTAGGAAAGCCATTTCCACAAGATCCTGAACAACAGTTGTGGGGGGCGATTGGTGCTGTTTTTTCAAGTTGGATGACGGCACGTGCTATTACCTATCGCCGTTTACATAATATCCCTGAAAATTGGGGAACCGCAGTGAATGTGCAAGCTATGGTTTTTGGCAATATGGGTGAAGATTCGGCAACGGGTGTTGCTTTTACACGCAATCCATCGACCGGGCAAAAAGAGCTTTACGGTGAATTTTTAGTGGATGCACAGGGAGAGGATGTGGTAGCAGGCATTCGAACGCCCCAAAATATTACAGAAAATGCACGTATTGTTGCAGGTTCAAATAAGCCATCTTTAGAAAAGATTATGCCAGAGGCTTTTTTGAAGTTGTGTCAGATTGCGCAGAAGCTTGAGTTGCATTATCGAGATATGCAAGACCTCGAATTTACAATTGAAAAAGGGAAATTGTGGATGTTGCAGACCCGTTCAGGGAAGCGAACGGCTCGTGCGGCTTTAAAGATGGCTACGGAAATGGTTGAAGAGGGCTTAATAAGCCGTGAAGAGGCGGTAATGCGCATTGAGGCAAAATCGCTTGACCAGCTTTTACATCCGACACTTGATCCAAAAGCAGCACGTTTTGTTCTTGCACGCGGTTTACCTGCTTCGCCGGGGGCTGCAACGGGTGAAATTGTTTTTACTTCAGAAGAGGCGGAAACGGCCTCTGCAGAAGGACGTAAAGTTATTTTGGCGCGTGTTGAAACAAGTCCAGAAGATATCCACGGTATGCACGCTGCAGAAGGAATTTTAACAACGCGCGGTGGTATGACAAGTCATGCTGCTGTTGTTGCTCGTGGTATGGGAAAGCCCTGTATTTCTGGTGCTGGTAGTGTGCGTATTGATTATAACACCAACACAATGTTTGTTGCAGGGCAGAGTTTTCAACAAGGTGATATCATTACGATTGATGGTGGAAGCGGAGAAATTTTAAAAGGGAAGGTTGCAATGTTGCAACCGGAGCTTTGTGGAGATTTTGCAACATTGATGGAGTGGGCTGATGAAATGCGGCGTATAAGAGTTCGCGCCAATGCAGAAACACCTGCTGATGCCCGTATGGGGCGTTCCTTTGGAGCTGAAGGTATTGGGCTTTGCCGTACCGAGCATATGTTTTTTTCCGGTGAACGTATTGTTGCTATGCGTGAAATGATTTTAAGCCATGATGAAAGTGGTCGTCGTAAGGCATTGGATAAGCTACTGCCGATGCAGCGCTCAGACTTTAGTGAATTGTTTGAAATTATGAGTGGTTTACCTGTTACTATCCGTTTGTTGGATCCACCATTGCATGAGTTTTTGCCAAAAACAGAGGCAGAAATTCTTGAGGTTGCAACCGTTATGGGTGTTTCTGCTGATGTTCTTTCTGAACGTGCACAGCAGTTGCATGAGTTTAACCCTATGCTTGGATTACGAGGATGCCGTTTAGCGATTACTTATCCTGAAATCGCAGAAATGCAGGCGCGGGCTATTTTTGAGGCAGCAGCAGAGGCTGCTCAAAAATCTGGATCTCCTGTTATGCTTGAAATTATGGTGCCGCTTGTTGCACTTAAATCTGAACTTGATTTTATAAAAGTGCGTATTGATCAGGTCGCGCGTGAAGTGATGAAGGAAAAAGGAAGTAATATTCAGTATATGGTAGGGACGATGATTGAACTTCCAAGAGCAGCTCTTCGGGCTGATGAAATTGCGCAAACAGCTGAATTTTTTTCATTTGGAACAAATGATTTGACGCAAACCACTTTTGGAATTTCACGTGATGACGCTGCTCCCTTTTTGGCAACATATTTCCAAAAAGGGCTTTTAGAGCAAGATCCTTTTGTATCCATTGACCGTGATGGAGTAGGAGAGCTTATTTCTATTGCTGCACAGCGTGGTCGTTTACAGCGTGAAAAAATCAAATTAGGAATTTGTGGTGAACACGGAGGAGATCCTGCTTCTATTGCTTTGTGTGAAGAAAATGATTTAGATTATGTTTCATGTTCTCCTTTTCGGGTGCCCATTGCACGTTTAGCTGCAGCACAGTCGGCAATTGCAAATAAAAGCATAGAGTAAAAACATAGAAATTGCGATGTCTTTCGTTGCTCTTTTTGCATTGATATGGTTCACAAAAGGTTTATGCTTCTTTCTCAAGTATTTTATCCATAGGCTTATTCTTCTTGTAGCGTACAAGTATGTATGACTCATGATAATAGGATGAAAATAGGAGCGCTTTTTGTATGGGGGCTCACTTGAATTGTAAAAACGATAGATGGTTTTTTATAAATTACTATTTTAAATTTGTTATGCAAAGTAAATGATGTCTGCTTTTTATTTCTTTCGCTAAAAGAAAAGCTTTCACGATATACTATGCATGATATGCATGGGAAGATTAATATATTTACGGGTCAAAGGCAGAATACAGATTATTGCTATGTGTTCAGTTTTTGCTTTATAAAATCGATAGTTGCCTTTAGTTCAACAAACCAACTTCACGCATTTTCATCACAACTGTGTGATCAACCTTACCTGTTCTAGGAAGATCAAACATTTTTTGAAACTGTTTTAAGGCTTCTATTGTTTTTTGGTCTTCTACACCTGTGATAACGACCTCTGGATGACCAAAAATGCGTAAAGCCTTTTGCACTTGTGTAATATCTACAATGGGAGGCGTTAAAACGGTTTCTTTTGAGAGTAATGGATCTTTTATCTTTTTTGTTTCATGTGTTTTTTCCATTTCGCTCTGCTGAATTAATGCTGCAATTTCATCGGTTGTAGAGTTTGGCAAGGTATTCTTTTGTATTTCAGGATTGGTTGGTTGTTTCCATAAGGCTATAGCACGACGCATTTTAGGCCCTTCAATTCCGTCTAAAGGACCATCATAAAATCCTAGTTTTGCTAACTCCTTTTGCATTTTTAGTGTGTTTTCTGACAGAGAGTGTGAAGATGAGCTTTTGCGTAGATGGCTTTGAGAAGGCATAGCAGCAGCAGGAGAAGCTGCATGAAGTTTTTCTTCCCTAGAAAGCAGGGGAGAGTTTTCTTTTATTGCGGGAAAAAATGTGAACTTCATTTTAGTAAAGACATTGTGATGAATTGCCGTTTGTAAAAATAAAGCATTAAATGAAACAACTCCAAAACCAATTATAAAAAGAAAGGATCCAATGGACAAAAAAGTATTTTTCTTTGTATAAAAATAAAGTGTTCTCGTTATCCAAAAAATAAAATGACAACTCATAAGAAGTAAGGTTATAACAATACTCTTATAATATTTACGCTTTTTTACGTTTTTTGTTCTACTGCTTTTTTGTTTTTTTGTCATTAATTTAATTTTTATTTCCAATTGCAATTGTTTTTTACACAAAAACGAATACAAATTATTTTTCATTTAGCGAGAGAGGAGATGTATTTATATTACAACTCTTTTCTTATAAATTATTAAAATAAGTAAAATCATTATAGCAATACATAAGCTAACAAATGAGCAATGGGAATCATCCAATTTATTTGATTTCATATTATGCAATTTTAATATATATAAAAGAGATTCCCACTAGATACCATTTTTTCAAGATTTACGAGTTATCGTATCATATATCATCATCCAAACTGAAAGTGTTATATCATTTCCTCATTTTTTACGCGCATCTTCGAAATCAAATGAAAATACGTTTCCTTAATTATATGGCAGAGCTGATAGTGTATGTACAGTCTTTCAAAGATCTCATATGTATCGAGGGGTATATTCCATAAAATCATGGTGAATATCATTGTCTTTCAAGACAATATCTCTTTTTGTATAAATTCACTCTCCTCATATTTAATAAATATCTTTCATAAAGGTCAGTGGAAGTAATTAAAAAAAATCTGCTAAGAGAATGAAAGCGCTGCTTAATTTTTATCATTTTACATCGGTGCTTTTTTATCAAACAGAGCATTTCTACCTGTATTGTACCATATCGTATCCCTTACATTTTGCTGTATTTATGATCTATCATTTTTTCTCATTGATATGCAGTGAGAATATAAGCGCACATATTTTCAATATTTTTTTGACTGTGCAGTTTTGATATGAATTTTTAAATGAAAAATAATGCGTCTTGTTTTTGCGCGGCTACATCATAAATGGTATAATAAACAGATACTCAATTTCATAAAATACAAATTTTATAAATTTCTTATAAAGAAGAAAGATATAGGATAGTGTTTTTGTTTTTTACAATTGCGGTAAACTAATTGCCCATGATACGTTTTTTGATTAAATTATCATTCTTTTTGTTTGTTGTTTTTGTTATTGTTTCACTTTTTGTAGAAAGGCCGAGTAGTAATCATTTTTCTTCACCAAGAGAGAGTACAACAACAAGTGACGTGATTATTGCTTTGAAAGAAACTTTAAATGATTTAGGAACATTCTGTGATCGTAATGTGGAAAGCTGCAAAATTGGAAGGTCCTTTTTAAGTTCACTTAGTGAGCGTGCATATTATGGTGCAAGAGTAGCTTACGAATATTTGGGGCGTATACTCAGTAACAAAAATATGGAAGAATCCCAAAATGTAACACCTAATACGGGAACACAAGAGCCCGTGCAAAAACATACAACCTTACCTTGAAATAAATTTTAACGCTCATCGTTGTCATCAGCATTTATCTTTCGAGCAAATGCATACAACGTGATTATCAAAAGAAGACAGGACTAAGATTATGACGGAAACGATTGATGAGATTATAGAAAATTTTTCTTTTCTGGATAATTGGGAAGATCGTTATCGTTATGTAATTGAACTTGGCCATGAATTACCACCTTTTCCGGAGAGTGCGCGAAATGATTCTCACAAAGTACCTGGGTGCGTAAGCCAAGTATGGCTTTTATCATCACGTAGTAATGCAGACAATCCAACAATAACATTTCAAGGTGATTCTGATGCACATATTGTACGCGGGCTTATCTACATCCTTCTTGCTTTCTATTCAGGAAAAAAAGCTTCTGAAATTCGCAATGCTGATGCTGAAGGACTCTTCGAAAGACTCGGTTTAAACGAAAACCTTACACCACAACGATCAAATGGTCTTAAATCGATGATCGAACGGATTCGTAATGAGAGCCATGTATAAAAACTCTTACAGGAAAAATTATACAAGACTCCCTTGCAAAATATATCTACCAGAAAATATTTTTATATACGAGAGATGAGCGCTTTTTCAAGAATACAATTACTTGCTTTTCTTCTGCTTACTTTTACGCCCAAGTCCCATTTCTTTCGCCAAAGCTGAGCGTGCTTTTGCGTAATTCGGTGCAACCATAGGATAAGAACTGTCTAACTGCCACTTTTCACGATATTCTTCAGGCAACATTCCATAATGTGTCATAAGATGACGCTTTAAAGATTTAAACTTTTTTCCATCTTCAAGGCATATGAGATAATCTGGAAATATTGAGCGCTTTGGGTTCACAGCAGGCCTTTGCTTTTCAACTTCAACCTCTGTTAGTTCTACATTTCCTGCTTTACGAAAAGCGGCATGAACATCAGCAATCAAACTTGGTACTTCAGTCGGCCGAATCGAATTATTACTCACGTAGGCAGCAACAATATCAGCAACCAATGTAATAACTAAATTGCTTTCAGTCTCTAAGACTGGAGGATGTTCCATTCTTGTTTCCTTTAACTTAAAATAGAGATATAATTGGCATGTATACTCATAATAGAGAGCTCATGCATACAAATCTCATATTGTACAAAAATCTTTTTTGTCAATTCAATTATTCTATAAAATCGCCAAAACACAAAAAAATCAAATAAATACCTTTTTTTGATCATAATATATGGCAAGAAGTCCCCGCTTTTTTCCCATTGAAAGGATGATTTGTTTCTATAAAATAAATTATAATTATAGTATTAATATATTCTAAAAATATATATTTATATCGAAAATATAATGATAATTGGTTAAATAAAAATAAAATATATGGATAAATTACAGCTCTAAATTTACAATTATTTATTAATAATTTTGAATTTATATAAATATTAATTTATTGTAAAATAATTTAATCAAACTTAATTTTTTAAGTTTTAAATTAAAATATACTATATTTCGTTAAGATTATATATAATTTATTATTAATAATAAATTATATATAATGAAATTAATTATTTGTTTAAAAATTATTTTTTAAAATAACTATAATAAACGAAAATATAGAGCATCATTGTGAGAGTTATTGCAGTTATATTTTGAAAAGTGAATGGCACTTGCAGATTTATGCACTTGCATAAGCGGCATGATTCTAACATATAAACGAAGCTATTAACATTTTAAACATAGGATCGTACATGCCCCGCTCTTCCGTCATTCCTCCAAAAGCATTGAAAGTTGTTCATCAAGAGACATATCACGGCATTTCTCGTGATGATCCCTATCATTGGTTACGTGCCTCTAATTGGCAAGAAGTTTTTAAAAATCCCGATTATCTTGATGAAAATATTCGAAATCATCTTGAAAAAGAAAATGCTTATCAGTCTGCTCAAATGGCCGATACAAAATTATTACAGGATATACTTTTTACCGAAATGAAAAGCAGAATCCAAGAAAATGATAGTTCTGTTCCTATAAAACACGGCCCTTTTGCATATGGATTTTCTTATGTTATGGGAGGTCAACAGCCACATTATTTTAGAACACTAAGGGATGGAAGAGAAAAAAGCGTTTATCTTAATGGTGACAGTTTGGCTGAAGGTAAAGAATATTTTAATTTTGGTTCAGTTGAAGAATCTCCAGATCATACACATGTTGTATGGACCTATGATGACAAAGGTTCAGAATTCTACAAAATTAAAATTCGTAATTTGGAAACATTGTCTGATTGTATGGACACAATTACGGATACATCTGGACAGATTGTGTGGGATGCAAAATCTGAAGGTTTTTTCTATACGAAGATGGATGAAAACCATCGACCTTCAGAGCTCTATTATCATCGGTTAAATACGGATCAATCGCAAGATAAGCTTATTTTTCGTGAAGATGATCCAGGTTTTTTCTTATATGTCAGTGGTTCTAAGCTTAATAACGTTATTTATATTAATATTCATGATCACGAAACGTCAGAAATCTGGTTAATTCCTGCTGACGCCCCTTTCACATTGCCCCAATGTGTTCGGAAGCGAGAAAAAGGTATCGAATATTCGCTTACAGAGGGTGACGATGTTTTTTATATTCTGACGAATTTAGATAGTGCAAAAGATTTTAAAATTATGGTAGCACCATACAGATCTCCACAATCAGAAAATTGGTCAGAATTTGTGCCACATCAGTCTGGACATTTGATATTATCCCATGATGCTTATCAAGATTTTCTGATCTGGCTTGAATGTGTTGAAGGGCTTCCCCGTATAAAAGTGATGGAGCGTGCCACAGGAAAAGTTCATTTTATTGCTTTTACAGAAGAGGCTTATTCTTTAGTCTTACAAGGTGCTGCAGAGTATAACAGTCGAACTATTCGCTTTTCCTATTCATCAATGACAACGCCTGATCAAGTGTTTGACTATGAGATGAAAAGCCGAAAACGAACGCTTTTAAAAACAAAAATCATTCCTTCAGGGCATAACAAAGATCAATATATAACACGACGTATTACAGCAATAGCAGATGATGGCGAGATAGTTCCTATTTCACTGTTTTATCACAAAACCACGGCTCTTGATGGGAGTGCACCTTGTTTGCTTTATGGTTATGGTGCATATGGAATTTCTACTCCTGCTCGTTTTAATAGTGATGTCCTTTCTTTGGTCAACAGAGGTTTTATTTATGCGATTGCTCATATTCGTGGGGGAAAAGAAAAAGGAGTTGAATGGTATGAGAAAGGAAAACATCTTTTCAAATACAATACATTTACAGATTTTATTGCTTGTGGACGTTATCTTGTAAGCAATAAATTTACAGCTCATGACAGACTAATCGCTTACGGTGGATCGGCAGGAGGGATGTTGATGGGGGCTATTGCCAATATTGCGCCACAGGATTTTGCTGGAATTGTAGCGAGTGTACCTTTTGTTGATGTTTTAACAACGATGTTAGATGCTTCATTGCCTCTAACACCACCAGAATGGCCTGAATGGGGAAATCCTCTTGAATCACAAGAGGATTATAATCTTATTGCCTCCTATTCACCTTACGATAATGTCAAAGCGCAAAACTATCCTCCTATACTTGTCATCGCAGGATTAACAGATCCCCGTGTCACTTATTGGGAACCTGCAAAATGGGTAGCAAAACTGCGTGACTTAAAAACAGACGATAATGCGGTTTTATTACGCATTAATATGGATTCAGGTCACGCTGGTGCAGCTGGGCGTTTTTCGAAGTTAGAAGAAATTGCATTTATCTATGCATACATCTTAAAAACAGTAGGAAAAAATCTTTGTTAATTTAAATATCACTTCTTTGAAAAGGCTTTGCAATCCATTGTATTACAGAGCCTTTTATGCAAGATTAAAAATGATTAAGAGGGTTTAAAGTCCACACTCTTCATAAAGCTCTAAAACATAGTCCCAATTAATTAAATTGTCTACGAAGGCTTCAAGATATTTCTGGCGCGCATTCCGATAATCAATGTAATAAGAATGTTCCCATACATCGACACCTAGAATAGGTTGAGCATTATGAATTAAAGGATTTTCACCATTAGACATTTTCATAATTTCGAGTTTGCCATCTTTAACAGCTAGCCATGCCCATCCAGAACCAAATTGGGTACTGGCAGCAGCAATAAAGTCAGCGCGAAATTTATCATAGCCGCCCAAATCAGTTTCGATAGCTTTTGCTAATTTTTCAGGGAGTTTCTTACCCCCACCGCCTTTTTTCATCCAAAGCCAAAAATGATTGTGGTTATAATATTGCGCTGCATTGTTAAACAAACCAGTATTTTGTCCAAAACTTTTTTTAATAATACCTTCAAGGCTTTCATTTTCTAAGCCTAAATCTTTCATAAGATTATTGGTATTGGTAAGATAAGCGAGATGGTGCTTATCATGGTGATATTCAAGCGTTTCACGTGACATATAAGGCGAAAGGGCATCATAATCATAAGGCAACGCGGCAAGTTCAAAAGCCATTTAAAAGTCTCCTCGTTTCTAATTGTTAAGCTTACTCCACAAATCTAATGTGCCATTTACAACATTGAAAAGCAAATGCTGAATGTCTTTTTGACTTTATGAATTTCGATAATCATTTTGTCTGGATATACACATTGAGTAAAGCACAAATTTATATAATATGGCTTCTCTCGAATTTTTATATCCTTTTAAACATAAAAAGCAAATTTAAACAGCTATCAGATATTATTTTTGTTGCCGAAAATATTTTTAAAATACTCCATAAAATATTTTCAATGAAATGATTTTCAGCTTTATTTGTATAGGGAACTCTGTCTTTATCATAGCGTTGATAAACAAGTTGGCACCATCTTCTGCTTTTCTATATGAGAACATCTGTTACATTGAGGCGGTTTAGCGAAAGTGGTCGCTCACACCTAGCCCATGCTGCCTGCTGTATTCTTTTCCTTATGGAATTCGAAACAAAATAAATTGGTCATGATGATCGACCTGATAAGAGAGCATATCAAGAAGAAAAGTAAGAGAGGAGAGAGAGATGGTTGCAGTTGCACTTATTGGATCTGTTATTGCTAATTTGTTTTTGTTTTTTGCGGTTTGTGCCAGTTTTATAAGCATAATAATGCTTAGACGAGCGATAAAAAGACGAGATTCTATAATAGAGCGCCACCAAACGTTAATGCGTGAACTGTTAGCAGGAAATAATAAAAAAATTAAAGACTTGCAAGAACGTGAAAGTATTCGCGCACTTGTAACAGAGTTTTTTAAAAAAGACGCTCGTACAGTTGCAAAAAAAGATGTTGATGAGAGATCGCAAGAGATATTGCAACAATTGATGAGAGATGAACAGAAAAAGAAGGAAGCAATTGCAATTTGTCAGGATTTTATGAGGCGGTTTGGGGCAAAAAATCCGGTTACAATTGCAGAATCCAATCAATGGTATAGAGAGCAAGATTTATTATGTTGTTTATTGGGGAAAAAGCCAATGACATGGGCTGATTTGGCTGAAAAAAGTCCTGCAGAACAGCAGCGCTATTTCTTACCTTCAAAAACTATTGTGGATTGACGGTATTACCTAAATTCGAAAAAAAATATCCCAATAAAACACATTTTGTATGGAGCGGTGCAGTGATTAATACGATTCTTTGTTTGGACTTAGGAACAAAGACTGGGTGGGTGATACGCGGTGGGGATGGGCATATCATCAGTGGTACCATTCATTTCCAACCCCGTCGTTTTGAAGGCGGTGGCATGCGTTTTTTACGCTTTAAGCAATGGCTTTCAGAAATGAAGTCGACAGCAGGGGGCATTGATGAAGTTTATTTTGAAGAAGTGAGGCGTCATTTAGGTACCGACGCTGCTCGTATTTATGGTGGTTTGCTAGCGACATTAACGTCGTGGTGTGAACACCACCAAATTCCTTATGAAGGTATCCCCGTTTGCACAATAAAGAAAGCGACGACGGGGAAGGGGAATGCCTCGAAAGAAGAGATGATGAGTGCAATGCGTGCAAAAGGGCATGCACCTAAAGACGATAATGAAGCAGACGCTTTATCAATTTTACATTTAATAATTCAAGAGAAGGGAAAGGTACATGTCAATTAAATTGCCTTGGATAAGATTTTATCCTCATGATTGGATTAGCGATACATATGAAATGACACCAGAGCAAAGGGGAATTTATTTGCCCCTCCTTTTACGTATGCATGACAAGAAGGCACCGCTTAAAGATGATTTTAGAATGCTTTCACGTTTTTGCAATTGCTCGACGAGAAAGTTTTCAGGTGTTGTGGAGTATTTAATCACGAGCGGTCGACTGATTAAAACAGATGCTGGCGGTTTGTGGAGTTCAGAAGTTGAGAAAGAGGTCAAGAGCTTTGAAGACGATCTGAACAGTCTCAAAACAAAGATGGGCAATTTTACCTCTCTCAATGAACAAGTAAGGTGGCGTTATGGAAACTAAATTGTCGCGGTTAAGATTTTTTGCAAATATTTTGCTACTAAAGATAGCTCATTTACCTCCTCTGGAAACTAATGTTTACGTGCGCTTGCATTTAAAAATGTTACGTACTGGAGGAGCTATTTTAAATAACTCTCATGTTTTAGCTTTTGAATCCAACTGCTCAGTAGAGGAATTTAAGGAAGCGTTGGAGCTTTTAACAGATACGGGATATATCATAGTTTTAGAAGATGGGAGCTTATGGGATCCAGAGGTTGCGAAAGAGCTCAACAGTATTGAAGAAGACCTCGACTGCTTTAATGAAGATTTAGACAATCTTACCTTGCATGAAGACATGGAGGGTAAAGATTATGTCAAATAAGTTGGTTTGGGTTCACAGCTTTCCGTCAGATTGTCTTGCAGAAACTAATGGTATGAAAGCATTTCAAATAGCGACATACGTTACATTGAAATGGCACATGCATAAAAATGGAGCGCCTATTTTTTATGATCAAGACAAATTAGCACATAGCGCGGGTTGTTCAAAAAAGATATTTAATAAAGCATTAGAGTTTTTAATACGCGATAAGAAGATTATTTGTTTAGAAGATGGGCGTTTGTGGAGTTTAGACGTTGAGGAAGAGCTTGCTGACTGTCAAGAGAAACTAGATAAATCTTTAGAAAAATCGGCAAAAGCGTCACAATCAGCAAAAGTTAGATGGGAAAATTCTAAAGATAAAAATGACGCATATGCGGATTCGATGCGAAATGATGCTAACCACAACCACATATATAATAAAAAATCTAAAACTATCGTTTTAGACAAAAAAGAAATTGATGAGGATTTTTATCAAAACACTGATCAGGTTTTGGAGCTTGTATCAGAGCAAAGCGAAATATCATCAGAAAACCTCCCTCCCATTCACGAGCAAAAAAATGTTTTGAAAAAAACAAAACAGTCCAAAGCTCATCGCGGCGGTCGATTGCCTGCTGACTTTGAACCCGATTTTGATTTTGCGATTAAAGAGGGTTTGCCTCCAGAACGTGTGAAAGTCGAGATTGCAAAGTTTAGAGATTACTGGAGTTCCAAATCAGGAGCAAACGCTACCAAACTGGATTGGCTGACAACACATTGATTCATAAGTGTTTTTTATCGTTTCTCACCTTGAATCATACCCCCGAATATTGTAAGATTCTCTCATTCCAAACCTGTTTATGTTGAATCAATCAAAACTACTCACTTGCACCTCACAAGTGGGATGAATGTGTGGATAAAATTTATATAAGAAAGGACTAAAAATGGCTCTTATGAACCGTCTTAAGTGCCAAGGGCTGTCACAAC
>NZ_CALW02000086.1 GCF_000312565.1 Bartonella rattaustraliani AUST/NH4 | reverse complement strand
TTAAGAACCACTGATAACAAGCGGTTAGGTTACGTAACGACCTTTCCCATGTCTTTAAAATGTACTGACTATCTTTTATGCTCTTGTTAGCATATAAGTGATTTTGTCGGGTGTGATCACGCCATACAATACCCTTTTAGGGGAAAGTGTGATCAACGGACTTGTTACCGTGTTTCTTAGCACCCGACGCCTTTAAGAGGCGTCAATAAGGAACAATTAATAACAAGGAGTTCATTATGAACAATACAGTACAAAGCACCCCCGTTTCCTCTTCTCAAAATCAAAAAATTGAAAAAAAATACGAATTTACTGGCGAGACAATCGAAGTTGGATATAGAACACTTCGTAGAATTAAAGCTTTAAGAGATTTTGATGAGGTTAAAGCTGGCGACCTAGGGGGCTTTATTAAAGAGGAAAGCGACCTCTCTCATGATGGCAATTGCTGGGTTTATGATGAGGCTATGATTATCCAAGCACGCGTTTCTGAAAATGCAAAAATACGCAATCATGCCGGTGTTATGAATTATGCTAGGGTTTATGGTAATGCCGTGATTAGTGATAAGGCATGGGTTTTTGGTGATAAAGCACATGTTTATGAAAATGCAGTCGTTAATGGCAATGCAAAAATTGGGGGCTATGTTTTTGGCAATGCCGTTGTGAGTGATAACGCCGTGATTACACAGGGGGCTCTTATTCACGATAACGCCCGTGTTTATGAAAATGCCTGTGTGAGTGGGCTGGTGTTTAATGATGCCCATGTCTATGGGAAATCACGCCTTGCTGCATGGTCAAAAGCTTATGGCAATGCTCATGTTTTTGATAAAGCTATAGTTTATGATGGTAGCAATATTTATGACAATGCCAAGGTTTTTGGCTCGGCGCGCGTTGGTCCCTTTGCAAAAATTCACGATAATGCTCATGTGAGTGGCAAGGCACAAATTTGCCAATTTACAACAATTTATGGCAATGCCGTGCTTACAGAAAATAAGAAATTTTCTGAAGATGTCTGTGGTGTTGATCAGGACGTCAATAAAGCGGTGTAATGAATACGGGCGCGGCGGGGGCGCCCTTTACCCTCATTTTTCTTCTTAAAATCTAACGAATTATAGAATGGGTATTCTCATGACCAATATAGTTATGTCTAAAAAATATGAACTCACTGATGAAACTAAAATTGTTAACGGTATCACTTTACACCGCATTAAAGCTTTAAGGGACTTTTATAATGTCAAGGCTGGCGATCTAGGAGGCTTTATTCAAAAGGAAGAAAATCTCTCTCATGAGGGAAATGCATGGGTTGGTGATGAGGCATGTGTTTATCAAGATGCGCGGGTTTGTGATCATGCGCGGGTTTATGAACATGCCAAGGTTTTTGGTAAGGCGTGGGTTTTTGGATATGCACAAATTTATGGGCATGCCAAGGTTTGTGGTGATGCTCTCATTTTTGGAACGGCATGGTTTTCTGGTGATCTAGAACTTCTTTATGATACGGCATGGTCATAACATAACTTGGGAATAATGACCGCGGGCACGGTGGGGCGCCCTCTCTCTCAAACGAATTTTCATAACAAATTTTTAAACACATTAATTGTGAAGGGACTTGCTATGTTTAAAAAATATACACTCACGAATGAAATCAAACACATTAAAAAGAAAATGACTAAAGAAGTGACAATCGTTTATCGTATTCAAGCTTTAAGAGACTTTGGTGATGTCAAGGCTGGTGATCTAGGGGGCTTTGTTGAAAAGGAAAGCAATCTCTCTCACGAAGGCAATTGCTGGCTTTATGATGATGCCTGTGCTTATAGCCATGCAAGGGTACGCAATAATGCGCACGTGCGCGGTCAAGTCTATGGCAATGCTTTTGTTTATGGCAAGGTGTTAATTTCTCAATTCGCAAAAATTTATGACAATGCACGCGTTTATGACAATGCTTATGTCATGGGCTATGTTTATAACAATGCCCAGGTCTATGGCAATGCACATATTGATGTTGAGGCGCATGTTTATGACAATGCTCACGTTTTTTATAACGCTTGGGTTTGTAGTTATGCAAGGATTTATGGTGATGCGCAGGTTTCAGGTTTTGCATATATTTGTAACTATGGGAAAGTTTATGGGCATGCCATGGTTTTTAAGCGTGCCAAAATTTATGATGAGGTCTATGGGCATGCTCGAGTGAGTGGCACTGCTGAAATTTATGGTTCTGTTTATGATAGAGCAAAGATTTCCCACAATATTAAGGTTTTGGGGAAAGTCTATGGCACTGCCATTCTCGATAAAAAAAGCAAAATAAGCTCTATTAAAAATCATCAGGAGGTTTATAAAGGTCGTAAAATTGTTGATATTAAAAACAATAAATAACGAGGCATGGGGGGGCCCCTTATTTTTAAACCTAATTAAAAAAGCCGCGTCGATTAAAAGCGCGGCTTTATAGATTGAAATGCATAAAAAATACAAATTAATAATAAATGCCTCTATATACAAAACCTATCATATTGCAAGCTCTCTATTGTCATTATGAAACGTTATCCAAAAAAAGCATAAAACGTTCTTGTTATATTTGATATGAAGAGAGAAACTGTGAATACAGCATTTACGATAAAACCTATTGAGTAGATTAAAACGTTTTGTGAGGCCTCTATCAATCCAATCAAGAATAAATGCGTTGGTAAGTGTAAATTAGCAATAAAACCCGCTCTTTTGATTTTATGCTTGTAAATGTTGATTTTGAAAGCAATCCCTCATAAGACAATAAACAACGGCTTGTTTCAACTATGCCTAATCGTGATATCCAGAGAATATTTGAGAACTTAACGAATCCAAATTTGGTGCCGTTGATTTACTGAGACCAAAATTGGGCTTAGTGGTTTCAGTGGCACTTATGCGTGATATTAAGAAAATGCTTGAAAAATTATACTTCTAAAGTAGATAATCCCAATTTTGGGGATATCTATCAAAAGTCGCTTTATATTTTAGCTAGCAAAATTAACCGCTCCCAATTTTAAAGGCGTTGTTATTTTAGAGCTAACAATTTTAAACGTTATAACAGTTTCAAACGTGCAATCTCTTTTAAGAGCGTTTACTGCCATAAGCAATTCAATTGTTAAGATGTGATTTAAACACATGCAATTATGTTGATTGGATAATTCAAACGATTGCGTCTAATAGTAACTATCGATTTTATAATTAAAACGTATTATGAATTGTTATGAACGATTACTGCTTTTGAATGCTCACATGCGTTATAATATTGACATCATGATTTGCTTTTCACGTTTTGTTTATAAATAGCAATTGTTGATAAAAAATGGTCAATTGAATCACATATAAAAGTGTGGATTCTTAAGTGGATTCATATAAAATAATTGCATACAAGCTATTGACTTTATT
>NZ_CALW02000087.1 GCF_000312565.1 Bartonella rattaustraliani AUST/NH4 | reverse complement strand
CAATAAAGCCCCCCAATTGACCTGCTTTGATATCACCAAAATCTCTTAAAGCTTTAATTCTACGAAGTGTTCTATATCCAACTTCAATCGTTTCATTAGTGAATTCATATTTTTTTGCAGGCTCTTGTTGATTAACAGACGCGGCTTCATTTGTAATGGAAGATATAACTGTATTGTTCATAATAGAATCCTAAGGTTTGAGTTTTGAATTGACACCCTTATAGGGCGTCGGGCGCTCAAAACACGGCCATAGGTCCGTTGTTACACTTTCCCCGTGAGGGTCTTGTATGGTGTAACACACCCGACAAATCACTTATATGCTAACAAAAGCATAAAGGAAAGCCAATTTTTAAGGTTTGGAGGAGGTTGTTTCGTAACCTATTCGCTAGTAGTTTTAGTGTTTTGATCACTTAAGTATTCATTTATCAAAATACTCATTTATTGTCAACAATATTTTTATATTTTTTGTATTTTTTTTAAACACATTGTGTATAAACATTGTCATATTATTATAAACAATCTCTATTTTATTGCGTGTTTTGGATTCTATATTAACAGAATGGTTAATAGGTTTCGTTATTTTCCTCTCTATACTTCATAAAATTTACAAACGCTCTTAGAAACCATTTATTATTGAATAATTTTTGTGAATTGTCTTTATAAGAGATTTATCATTTATAAGGCATCGCACTTTCACAAAAGCAAACAACAAATATGATAATGCGCTTTTGTCATATGAGAGCCTCTAAAGAGACCTATCAAATTTATTCACACATTATCATAATCTCTTTTAAGAGTTTTGTCGGTTTTGTCGGGGCATTTTAGTGATCATATTATTTTTTTAAAATAAGAAAAAATAAAAAACGTTATATTTCAATGTGTTAGTATTTTGAAGATACAGCTAATAAAGATGATACAACCAATAAGATACATTGCAAGGGGTTTTGTCGGGGTTTTGTCAAGTTTTTTACCGACAAAACCCATGTCTTTAGAGAGTGGTTTCAATATAACTTATGAAATGGCATAGAAACCTTTTCAAGAGACAGCTTGTGATTATAAGAAATGTTATAAAGACTTTATACAGTTATCAGATTTTTTGCATTTTGGATATTTGTGATATGTTGGGTTTCTCTTTTATCCTTATTTTTAAATTAATTTTAGATTTCTATATAATCTTTTAAAGGCAATCCCAAAAAATCTGGTATGTATATGAAGGGGTTTCTGAAAAGCCTTAATTATGTATCAACCTCATAAGAGTGATGAGCTTATAAACTGTAGTGTCAAAAGACCTCTATAAGATGAGCATGTCTTATAAATTCACTTCAGTTTCTCTTATTTCCAATTTTGGTAAGTTCTTAACAATTTTCATTGTTTCTAAGCTTACAGTAATAACCCTTTGAAACAATTCTAAAGGATAAGCAGGGTTGCCAATGGTTTCAATAGCATAACGATTGGCATCATTAACAATGCCGCTTTCTTTATCAGTTTTTACACATTGACGTTCCATAACCCATTCAAGAGCGGGCTTACCATTTACGACATAGTTATAAGCATCAAGAGGAATATCTATCATTGTGATATGACGATTATAAATGACAGTAGACTTATCTTTTTCCTTACTTTTCTTAATTTTTGCGAATTCCATTTTTGTAACATAATAAAATTCTTCAGAATTAGAAATGTCTGTTAGCTTTGAATACCCCTTTTTAAAGGGACGGGATAAGGTTCTACAGTTTCATAATTGACATGCAAGTGACCAAGTTCACGCCCTGCATGAACAAAAGCCCAAAAATCTTCAGCAGTTTTCACACAAGGGATACGAGGCAATTCTTTAGAGAGATTATCAGCATAACGGGTGCGGTAATCTTCTGAATGCAAAATGCCATAAACATAATAAAACAGATCATCTTTTGTTATAGTTTCACTAGGATAAGCGGCTTTAAAATGTGCTAATCCTTCATCAGTGAGTGCATCACGCCGCTGTAAACCAACGGTTTCACCATTCTCTATAGAGCTTTCGAATAAATGGGGTTGCTTTGTATTTTTATCTTTTGAAATCATAGCTTCTTCGTAGATATAGCGTGGAAAACATTGACTAGTATCTATTGTATGATAGTTAGGTACTGTATTCGTCATCAGTACAGAAAAACCACGGTTTGCTCCGATACCTGCAACTTGTATTACTCTATTTTCGACAGCTTGCCCTATCGGAAATATACATGGTATTTTAGAAACCATTTCATTAAAGGTGCGATTGTAATAAAGCCATTGCTTTGTAAAAGGACGATAAAGACTTTGCGTAAGACTGTTATTTTCAAATGTAAAAAGTTTTTCTTTTCTCAATTCCTGTTTGATATCTCGGCTCCAACTTATTTTACTTGCATCTGAATTCACGAAACTGTCTACAGCCTTTTTACGTGTCTCGCGATTAGCATGCTCATAAGCTTCATTAAAACGTTCTACTTCGCTGTTATAAAAGTCAATCATATTACTCATATTTTTCGCTAAAGATTCATGGCTTGAGTTATACGTCCACGCATCACGACTAGTTACAATACCACACGAAAAGGTTTCAAACAGTTTTGTATCATGCTTGTTTTTAGAACCTAAAGCTGAAAATGTTTTAAAATGCTCGGCACGCTGATTTACCCAATCACCATGCTTGTCTGGTGTGATGAGTTGCCAGCCTTGTTTTTGTGTAATGCCACTAATACTCTTAAAAGACTCGATTATCGCAAGCTTTTCTTTTCTCTTGAGATAATCACCAATATCACGAAAATATATTTTACCACGCTGTTGAGATTCCGGATTTTTTACAAGAATAGAAATCGCTATAGGGGTTCGAGAGCCGGAACCAAAAGTCTGTCCACCTTCTTTCCGAGAAACTTCACCAGAAGTCCGTTGATTACCTCGTAAATGGAAAATATAAAGGCTGCTAAACTCTTCAACAAGACACTTGCGTAAACCATCTAGAGAATAACCGCTGATAAAGCCTGCATTTGTGACAAAACCAATAACACCACAGTCTTTTATACGATCACTCGCCCAACGAAGTGCACGAATATAACTATCGTAAAGTGACCGCATAAGATTTGCTTGCGATTGGGCTGCATAGGTCGCACCAATACGTTTATCTAATAGGGGATAAGAGGTGTTTTTTGCATTGTCATTTGCACTCTTTTGACCAGTTGAATAAGGTGGGTTACCAAAGATAACTTGAATGTTTAGATTTTTCTGAAGTTCTAAATAGTCACTGTTTTCCTTGAGTAACCCTCGCAGCAAATCTTTTTCTTCAAGCATCTGGAAGGTATCCGTTAAACCAATATGCTTAAAGGGTATATAATTCCCTTTCATAAGACTATGATAGGTCGTTTCAATGTTAATCGCTGCTATATAATAGGCTAATAAAACAATCTCATTGGCATGAATGTCATGACGGAATTTATATTCCATATCCTCGCGTTTGATCAGTCCAGATTGTAAAAGCCTTGTGATAAAGGTACCCGTTCCAGTAAAGGGGTCAAGAATAGAAACATCACGAGACCCTAAGCTTTTTCCAAATTCAATTCGTAAAATATCATCAACAGAATGAATAATAAAATCTACAACCTCAACGGGGGTATAAACAATTCCAAGCCTATCTGTTGTCTTTTTAAAAGCCTTAGAAAAAAAACTTTCATACAGTGTGATAATAAGATTTTGTCTTGCTTGCGGATCTGTGATACCAGAGGTACGGCATTTTACACTGTTATAAAATTCTTGAAGTTCTTCGGATTCCTCTTCAATATCTGTTTTGTCTAATTCAGCTAAGATCTTTTCCATGGCTTGAGAAATAGCATTGTTTTGTACAAACGCATTGCCATCAAACAAGGCTTCAAACACAGGACGGGTCACAAGGTGCTGTGCCAGCATCTCAATGGCGTCCTCCTGCTTTATATCACTGTTTAAGTTGTTTTTTAATTCATTATAAAACACCTCAAAGGCATGATATGCTTTGCTTGTTTCATCAGAAAGCATGTCTTGAAGGCGTGTGATATGATTTTGTGCAATTTCAGAAATATTCCCAGCCCAATCTTCCCAATAATCGGCAATACTGAATTTCTTAGCAATAAGGGTTTTAAGAGCATTGGGAAATTCCTTATAAAAAGGTAGTTTTAATTGCACTATAGGGTTATGCTGTGGCTCATTGGCAGGTTTCCCAATCTCAAGTCCTGCGCTTTCTGATTTCTCATGACGTGAGATATTCTCCTCAACCGCGGTCATTCTCCCGACAGCTTTAATCTCTAAGACATGGCTTATGTCTTGCCCTAAAATCATCTGATTAATCGTGTTATCAAAATCATCATCATGGGAAAGCAAGGCGTCGATCACTTGCCAGACAACTTTGTATCTCTCATTGTATCTGAGAGCGTTTTCAGCAGAAATTCCT
The DNA here is from genome assembly GCF_000312565.1 of Bartonella rattaustraliani AUST/NH4. Taxonomy (GTDB): domain Bacteria; phylum Pseudomonadota; class Alphaproteobacteria; order Rhizobiales; family Rhizobiaceae; genus Bartonella; species Bartonella rattaustraliani. Next base: position 1,476 of record NZ_CALW02000087.1, on the reverse strand, counting down.
GCGGGGATCCCAACGGGTAAAATGATATAGCCTCTTTTTTTCCCCTTGGCACGACGCATAATACGCCCCACTGCCTGGATCACGTCTACTTGGCTTTTACGCGGGTGTAAAAACATCACGGCATCAAGAGCAGGTACATCAACCCCTTCAGAAAGGCAGCGCACATTGGTTAACACACGGCAAGTATTTCCCCCTGCATCTTCTGTTAACCAATCAAGACTTTTGGTCCGTTCCTTAGCACTAAAAGTCCCATCTATATGGTCAAAGGTACAATCAAGAGGTGGGGTCTCTTTATGGATCTTATGAAGTTTATACAATTCATCCTGAATTTCTTGAGAATTGAAGGTATCACGAATGCGTTCAGAAGTTTTAATGTCTCTACAGAAAGCCAAGGCGCGCCGCATAGGTTTTGGGTCATCTTCAAGATCAACTTTGAGATCTATTTTACTTAAAGCTTGATAACAGCCTATGATCTTAGTCTTATCATCAAGAGCAAGTTCATAATTCTCATCAGTCATCAGCTGTTGAAGAGATTGACTCACTTCTTCTTCATCAACACCCAAAACAATCACCTTATAGGGGGATAACTGTTCATTCTTGACGGCTTTTGAGAAACTGTAAGTGTAAAGATCTTTTCCATAGAGCTCTTCATCATCCATAGACGCCAGTACAGCATTAACTTCATCAGCACGTCTTTTTGCATTGCTTGTAAAGATCTTTGGCGTTGCTGTCATGTAGAGGCGTTTTTTCCCTCGAATAATGCTATTATCATGAACTTTGATAAATTCAGATTCACTCTTGTCTGTTCCAAACACAACGCCAGTGGTCCTATGGGATTCATCACAAATAATCAGATCAAATTCGGGTAAATCATGATCCTTTTGTGCATCTGCAATCACTTGAATGGAATGATAGGTAGAAAAGATCACCGTCATAACATCAAGCGACGTCTTATGGGCTTTGCTAGCAAGCTCTTTAGCATCTGTTGTCGCTGGTAAGACAAGATCTGATGAATCCATGGCAACGGCATCATCTTGGGCTTTACGACGTTTACCGACTTGGGTATCAGAACAGACAGCAAAGGAACGTAAAGGCACTTCTGTGTCTATCGTCCATTCTCTTATCGTTTGCGACATAAGAGCGAGAGAAGGCACCAAAAACAAAACACGCTTGCCTTTCCCTGCTATCTGTTCTGCTATCTTCAAACTGGTGAAAGTCTTTCCCGTTCCACAAGCCATGATTAGCTTGCCACGGTCTGCTGTCTTTAAACCCTCACACACAGCTTTTAATGCTTCCTTTTGATGATCACGAAGTTGCTTTACCTCTCTTTTCTTAAGGGTGGCTTGCCCCTTATTGGCAAACATGCCCCAATCAATTTGACTGTTTTCTAAATCAAAGAGATTAATGCGTTGAATGGGGACTTTTTGCCCTTGGCAGGTTAAATCAACATTCTCACTCCAATCGGTTTCCGTACTA
>NZ_CALW02000088.1 GCF_000312565.1 Bartonella rattaustraliani AUST/NH4 | reverse complement strand
CATAACGATTGGCATCATTCACAATACCACTTTTTTTATCAGTCTTTACACATTGACGCCCCATAACCCATTCAAGAGCGGGTTTGCCATTGATGATATACTCATAGGCTTCAAGAGGAATGTCTGTCATTGTGATATTGCTATTGTAAATAACCGTTGATTTATCTTTTTCGGATTTGCCTTTATCTGTGACTGCTTTTGCGAATTTCATTTCAGTCACATAATAGAATTTTTCTGGATTAGGGATATCAGCCAGTTTAGAATCACCCTTTTTAAAGGTTACTGGATAAGGCTCTACAGTTTCATAATTCACGTGCAAATGCCCTAGTTCACGTCCTGCTGTTACAAACTTCCAAAAATCTTCAGCAGTTTTCACACAAGGGATACGAGGCAATTCTTTAGAGAGGTTATCAGCATAACGAGCGCGGTAATCTTCTGAATGGAGTAGACCGTAAACATAATAGAATAGATCATCCTTAGTGATAGTTTCATTTGGATAAGCAGCTTTAAAATGGTCTAGACCTTCGTCCGTAATGGCATCACGCCTTTGTAAACCAGCTGTTTTGTTTTCCTCTATAGAGTTTGTAAATAAAAGGGTTTGTTTCTCACTTTTACTTTTTGAAACTGGAGCGTCTTCGTAAATATAACGTGGAAAGCATTGACCTTTTTCCATTGCATCTAGATTAGGTAAATTTTTACTCATCAATACAGAAAAACCGCTTCTTGCCCCAATGCCTGTAAGTTGTATTACTTTATTTTCAACGTTTTTTCCCATCGAAAATATACACGGCATTTGATAAATTGCTTCATTAAAGGTGCGATTATAATAGAGCCATTGTTTTGTAAAAGGACGATAAAGGCTTTGAATAAGGCATATTTCTTCAAATAGAAAAGTATTTCCTTTTATCAAATTTTGTTTAACACTATAACTCCAACTGATTTTTCTCTCATCCGCATTGACGAAATTATTTACAACCTTTGTACGTATTTGACGGTCAGCATGTACATAAGTATCATTAAAACGTTTCACTTCGCTATTATAAAAGCCAATCATATTACTCATGTTTTTTGCTAAAGCCTCACAGCTTGAGTTATATGCCCAAGCGTCACGACTAGTTACAATCCCAAGAGAAAAATTTTCAAAAAGCTTTTTACCATGACCTTTTTTATAACCTAAAGCTAAAAATGCTTTGAAACTCTCATCACGTTGATTGATCCAATCACCATGCTTGTCTGGTGTAATGAGTTGCCAGCCTTGTTCATGGGTAATACCATCAATACTGCAAAATTCGTCAAGGATCTCAAGTTTCCTTTTAGTTGTAAGATTACTACCAATGTCGTGATAGTAAATTTTACATGATTCAGTCACATTGGGCTTTTTGATAAAGAGCGTTATAGCGATACCGGTCATACTACCATTGCCAAAAACATTTTCCCCTTCTTGAGCAGCCCCATTACTTAACATGTTTTTACGCATATCTCCTCGTAAATTGAGTACGTAAATACTGCTAAATTCTTTGGCTAAAGATTTTCGTAAACCGTCCATTGTCGATTTTTCTATGTAACCTGAACCAGAAACAAAGCCAATTACTCCAGCATTATCAATACGGTCACTAGCCCAGCGAATGGCACGAATATAGCTATCATACAAATTTCTTTTTAGTTTTGCTTGAGATCTTGATGCATATGTATCACGAATTCTTGTATCAAGTGCAGTATAGGCTATATTCGCATTATTATCATTCTCACTTCTTTGACCAGAAGAATAAGGAGGGTTGCCAAGGATAACTTTGATATTGAGTTTTTTCTGAAGTTCTAAATAGTCACTGTTTTCTTTGAATACACCTCGCAGCAAATCTTTCTCTTCAAGCATCTGAAAGGTATCTGTTAAACCAATATGCTTGAAAGGGATATATTTTCCTTTCATAACACTATGATACGTCGTTTCAATGTTAATCGCCGCTATGTAATAGGCAAGTAAAACAATCTCATTGGCATGAATATCATGACGGAATTTATATTCCATATCCTCTGGTTTGATGAGGTTGGATTGCAAAAGTCTTGTGATAAAGGTTCCCGTTCCAGTGAAAGGATCAAGAATAGAAACCCCACGTGATCCTAAGCTTTTTCCAAACTCATTGCGCAACACATCATCAACGGAATGAATGATAAAATCAACAACCTCAACGGGGGTATAAACAATCCCAAGCCTATCCGTGGTTTTCTTAAATGCCTTGGAAAAGAAATCCTCATAGAGTTTGATAATAAGGTTCTGTCTTGCATGGGGTTCGGTAATCCCTGAGGCACGGAATTTCACACTGTTATAAAACCCTTGTAGTTCTAAAGACTCTTGCTTGATATCGGTTTTATCTAACTCAGCTAAAATCCTTTCCATCGCTTGAGAGATGCTATTGTTCTGTACAAATTCATTGCCATCAAACAAGGCTTCAAACACGGGACGCGTGACAAGATGTTGTCCTAACATCTCAAGCGCTTCCTCTTGCGTAAGACTGTCGTTTAAATTGCTCTTTAATTCCTTATGAAACGCATCAAAAGCACACCGAGCTTTGCCTTTCTCATCAGAAAGAATATCTTTAAGATGATTGATATGGTTTTGGGCAATCTCAGCAACATTATTCGCCCAAATGCCCCAATAATCAGAAAGGGTCGATCTTTTAATCAGAACCGTTTTAAGGGCACGAGGGAATGCCGCCATAAAATTGAGGCTTGTTTGTCCATTATGAATGGAAAGCGATTTACGGATTGGAGATACATTGCTTGCGCTTGCATGCGCTGGTTTTGCTTGCAGCGGAATGTCATCAACAACCGTGGTGACATTCTGTAAATCCATATTTTGAGAAACCGTTATAATCTCTAAAACAGAGCTTACATCTTGTCCTAAATTCATCTGATTAAGCGTTTTACTAAAATTCTCATCATGAGAAAGCAGAGCATCGAGAACTTGCCAAACAACACTGTATTTCTTATTGTTCTTTAAAGCTTTTTCGGGATCAATCCCAGCAGGGACCCCAACGGGTAAAATGATATAGCCTCTTTTTTTGCCCGGAGCGCGCCGCATCACACGTCCTACCGCCTGTATCACATCGACTTGGCTTTTACGCGGGTGCAAAAACATCACCGCATCCAAGGTAGGCACATCCACCCCCTCAGACAAACATCTTACATTGGTCAGCACACGACAGTGATTTTCCCCCACATTTTCTTCAAGCCAATCCAGTTTTCTTGTCCGCTCCTTGGCGCCATCCTTCCCATCAATATGATCAACTTCACAGATCAGAGGGGGCGTATCGGGGTGGTTTTGATAAAGTCTGTTGAAAATCCTCTTAACACCTTTTCCTTGAAAGGTATCACGGATCCGTTTAGAGGTCTTGATATCTTTACAAAAAGCCAAGGCACGGCGCATGGGGCTTGTATCATCCCCAAGATCAGTTTTCAAATCCAGTTTGGTTAAAGCTTGATAACATCCAACAATTTTTGTTCTATCATCGAGAAGAAGTTCATAATCGTTATTTGTGGTAGGCATCTCCATGCTTTTACTGATTTCCCCCTCATCAACCCCCAAAACAATAATCTTATAAGGGGTTAACAGTTCATTCTTGACCGCATCGGTGAAACTGTAGGTATAAAGCACTTTTCCATAAATGGTTTCATTATCCATGGAGGCGAGAACCGCATCAACCTCATCGGCACGCCTTTTGGCATGGTCACTAAAGATCCGAGGCGTTGCCGTCATGTACAAACGTTTCTTGCCTCGAATAAGACTGTTATCGTGAACCTTGATAAAATCAGATTCACTGTCCTCTGTTCCCAATGACGCCCCCGTTGTTCTATGCGCCTCATCACAAATGATGAAATCAAAGGCTGCTAAGCCATGATCCTTTTGCGCATCAACAATCACTTGGATCGATTGATAGGTAGCAAAAATAACACGCATAACATGGGGAGAAGAGTTGCCCACTTTCTCAAAAAGCTTAGAGGCATCGGTTGTAGCAGGGAGGGCTAAATCAGATGCCGATATTTCCCCATCATCCCCTTGCTTTTTACGGCGCTTGCCGATTTGCTTATCGGAACACACCGCAAAGCAATGCAAGGGCACTTGTGCATCGGCTGTCCATTCACGGATGCTTTGTGACATAAGAGCTAGAGAGGGAACCAAAAACAATACACGCTTGCCTGTTCCTGCTATGTGTTCTGCTATCTTCAAACTCGTAAAAGTCTTCCCCGTCCCACATGCCATAATCAGCTTGCCACGGTCTGCTTCTTTTAAACCCTCACAAACCGCTTTGAGCGCTGCTTTCTGATGATCTAAAAGCTTTTTCTTCCTTTGCTCGTAAAGAACAATGTTGCCTGTCTTGTCAAAGATACCCCAATCAATTGGACTATGGTCCATATCAAAGAGATTAATCCGATAAACCGGAACCGCTTGCCCTTCAATCATGGTATGGGCATTGTCGCTTAAATCTTTTTCCGTGCTATCAATGAGAAGACGGTATTTAAACCTCTTTTTACTCGAAATGGCGATAAAGCTTTCAATATCGTCTTGGGTAATCTGATGATTGGTCTCATAAAACTTACAGCGAATAGCAACGTAATCATCCTGATCACGAATTTTAGCGACCAAATCAATATCGGTGTCTGTATCGCTTCCTTTCCAACCCTTTTCGTCTGCGACCTCTCTATAAGTTTGAATCTTTTCGTATTCTTGCTTTTGGAGCGGGTCCCACGTCAAATAAGCAATGACAAACTTTTCAAAAGCGGCTTGCTTTTCTTGCTCTGAGATCGCTTGATCACGATAGGATTGTAAGAGAGAGCGTAAAGTAACATGTTTGTTATCAGAATAAAGAGGGTGAGACATAAAGACCAGACTCCATGACAATATATTCTATTGATTAATTCTCTTCAAAAGAATCAAAATGAAGTTTAATAAATACATTTCGGATAAATATCGAGTGTCAGATGAGGTGAAATTCCTGCAAAATCGGTAAATTTTTTCAAAAGGGGTTTTTAAAGGTTGTTTATCCACAGGCCATGATACAGAGTAGATCAGCAAAAGTGTGAAATTTACTGATCGTTTTATGAGAGTATCAATGGAGGGGGTTAAGTATCAAAAAGAATATTTTGAAGTATTTTACGATGCATTCAAAACGATAGGTTTCGTATGCTAAAAAAACACCAAAACCAGTACAAAACCCCTTGCTATATATATATTATGAGTTGTGTTTATAGGTTATATTGTCTTTATTGGTTCTATCTTCAAAATACTAACCAATTGAAATATAATGTTTTTTATTTTTCTTACTCTTTTAAAAAAATAATATAAACGTAGCCCCCACCTCCAAAAGCCACAAAACTCTTTTTAAGAAGAATTCTGATCATTTTCTTTGAAAAAAGGGGCAGTGAACAGAATATCATTAAAAAAGAGCTTTGTGCGATTGTCTTAAAAAAACTCTCAAAAGAGATTTTTCTATTGTGTGGTCCTATGATTTTTTACCAAGGGGTGCCATTCATAGTGTTTTGTAGGACGACCACCTTTTGGGCTTTTCTCTTCATAAATTTCACGAAGATAGTTGCAACGGCATAAAAGCTCTAAAGTTTGTTTAATGGTTTCAGTGTCCTTTAAAAGCTTCCAATGACGCTTATAAACATCTCGTACTGTAAAACCATCTGCTAAATGATCACAACGCTCTACAAGCAAATTTGCATGGTTTTCTAAAGCTATATTCCCCGCTGCATAAAGTCGTTTCGCATGGCTTAAGAGATAGGGTGACCAACGCAATGCCATAGAGAGTGAAGGTAAACCGATTTCAAAACGACCTCCTTCAACAAGTTCAAAAATCAAAGCAAGGGTTGTTATGGTTTTTGGCATTTTTAAAATATGTGATTGGTAAGATTCTGAGAACTGCTCTTCTTTGATCATCTTATAAAGGCTTTCCAACCATTCATAAAAATACTCTTGAGCATTAGGAGCAAAACGCATGATAAGCGGGTTATCAGGTGCCCCCAAGGGTTTATCCAGAAAAGAACGAAACATTGCTTCATAGTCTTGCCGTGCTTTCTGATTGGGAGCTCTATCAACTAATTTCCAATCTTGATTGACATCTGGCCACACCAACATTTGAAAACGTTGAATGAGACCATCATTGTTTTTTCCACAGTGCATTGCCTGAATGATAGGGGTAATTCGTGAAGGTTGAATGCCTCCAATCATTGAGAGAGTGACATTGGGAATGTAAATTGTTCCACGCCCTATACGATCATAGGTAAATTGCCCATCTCCATTAAAGGCTTCTAAATAAAACGCTCGTTCTGATTGAAACTCCGTTCTTTCCAAATTGGCAAAAAAACCAGCCAATTCATCACGCACCATTAAGAGACCACGGGGGTTTTCTTTTAAGAGTTCCCCAAGCTTTTCTACCGTGACATCATTGACGATAAGACGTCGTTTTATAGAACTGTCATCTTCCTCACTTTCTTTGCGTTCAAGAGCTTGTGAAAGAAGAGCAAGGGCTTGTTCTTCGTCTTGATCTTTGAGTGCTTTATAGGCTTGTTTTTTCTTTTCTCGTTTATCTAATTCATTAAGAATATCTTTTGTTTCTTGCTGTTTTTTCTTCTTTACCCACTCTTGATACCATTCCTCTTGAAGACATAGAGAGGTTCTAAAGCGGCTTGCATGGCATCTGTTTTCATGGTCGAAGGTTCCCCCACAATAACACCCCAGAGATTAGGAACAATTTTCCAATTATTATCATGTTGTTTTGGAGCAATCCGCACGCCATTACCAATCACAGCAGCTAAAGCACAGAGAGTAGCAACGGCAACAAAATCGACAGGGGATTGTTGACGATCTGAAACATCAGAAATATAGCTTCCTAAGCTTAAAGGGACTTGTGTAAGACTAAAAGGCTCTACTGGTAAAAGAGTAGCCTTGATTGGCTGTAATTCCCCCCAACCATTTTGTTGCAATGCTTTTCATAGGGAATGGCTTCTAAACAAGCATTGTTGTGTAAAGAGGCATTATCGTTCTCATTCACGAGCGCATTATGATTGAAAGTTTTATCGTATAACATAGTAATAGACCTTTTAAAAAAGAGAGAAATGGTAAAAGTCAGCCCTTGAGGGGCTTGCTTCATAGAGAGATCAAAGCTTTATTCATGCGCACGGGCAGCCAAGGCATAACCTGCTTTACGACCAGCCTCATCAGCGTCCATTGCGATTGTCAGACGGGCTTTGGTTTTGCGTAAATCAGGAGCCAATCATTGGCTTGGCATAAATGCACAGCACCGCCATCAAACCATGGGTAAAAGATAAACGAGGAAATCTATCATCATGGGTAGGGCATGTGATATGCCCGCAGCATGTGTATAAGAATACATTTTTTTATCCTATGATCTTGCGTCACAGGACGGATTTTGCTATTCACAACTCGATAAGTAATGAAGAGCCTTGTCCGTCCTTACGTGACAAGGTTTTCTTTTATGCAGCATTATTGCTACGGTTGTTTTTTGCTTTCTCTATCACACCGTGAAGATCAGATTGTAACCAACGCGACAAAAAACCAAACTTTAAGGGCTTTGGTAAAACACCGTTTGTCACATGACGGCGGAATGTTGAAACACTCATATGGAGCAATTTTGCACTTTCACGGTCTGTGAGAAGAGTATCATTTTCGGTCATTTAAAAATCCTTTCAGAACACAAATTGTAAACAAATCATGACCACTTATTAACCATATTTTTGCAGGATTGGAAAGTAATATTATCTATAAAAAACAGTCTTTTATCATGTGTTTTTAAAATTGAATCTTGATGAATCTTAATAACACAATATGAGAAAAGAGAGAGAGAAAGTTATCCACAGGTTATGGGGTATTGCACCCCATCTCTTAAGTTTGACCGGTGACAAAAGCAGCCCATTTATCCATATAAACACGCCGCTGTTCTAGATAGTCTGTACGACGATAGGCACGTTCTACTTGCCCCCCGACCGTATGTGCTAGAATGGTTTCAGCGACCTCATAGGGAGAATCGGTTGTTTCAGCAAGCCAATCACGTAAACTAGAACGAAATCCATGGGGGCAGGCTTCAAGTTTATTACGTCTCATGTAAATATACATACACTTCTCAGCGAGGGGACCGCGACCTCTAGCAGAAAAAAAGAAATCATTGCGAGATAAAAGGCGTGCTTGTTTTAAAACTTCTAATGCCTCTGTTGATAAGGGCACACGAAATTCTGTTGTAGTATCACGTTTTCCTTTCATATTTTCAGCAGGAATAGTCCATATATCCCCATTAACTTGATCCTTATGGATATGACGTAAAGGGCGTGTACGAACCCCTGTCAGAGATAATCAGAGGCGTCAAGAGGTCTTTGAAAGCTTTTGCTATAGTCATTTACCACTGTCGCATGAGCATTGTTATCATCACTTTTATTGCCATCTAACAGTTGCAGCTCGCCTTTGTATTTTGGCAAGACAACTTCTGTTGTATATCTCTCAACACCGTTTTTATCCTGCCATTTACGGGTTTGTAACTGCCCTTCAATATAGACCTTGCTGCCTTTGATAAGGTATTGATTTATAATGATAATCTAGCGTTATTCATATTGAATGAGAGACCCTAATATCGTAGGATTCTCTCATTTCAAACCTGTTTATGTTGAATCAATCAAAACCACTCACTTGCACATTACAAGTGGGATGAGTGTGTGGATAAAAACTAGAGAAGAAAGGACTAAAAATGGCTCTTATGAACCGTCTTAATGCAAGGGCTGTCGCAACATTGGGGGCTGGTAAATATAATGATGGTGCCGGCTTGTTACTTCATAAGCGTAAAGATGGAGGTGCTCATGAGAGAGAGAGGGCGCCCCACCGTGCCCGCGGTCATTATTCCCAAGTTATGTTATGACCATGCCGTATCATAAAGAAGTTCTAGATCACCAGAAAACCATGCCGTTCCAAAAATGAGAGCATCCCCACAAACCTTGGCATGCCCATAAATTTGTGCATATCCAAAAACCCATGCCTTACCAAAAACCTTGGCATTCTCATAAACCCGAGCATGGTCGCAAATCTGGGAATCTTGATAAACACATGCCTCATCACCAACCCATGCATTGCCTTCATGAGAGAGGTTTTCTTCCTTTTGAATAAAGCCTCCTAGGTCGCCAGCTTTGACATTATAAAAGTCCCTTAAAGCTTTAATGCGGTGTAAAGTGACACGGTTAACAACTTTAGTTTCATCAGTGAGTTCATATTTTTTAAACATAAGTGTATTAGTCATGAGAAAACCCATTCTATCATTCGTTAGATTATCAGTTGAAAATGAGGGTAAAGGGCGCCCCCGCCGCGCCCGTATTCATTACACGGCTTTATTGACGTCCTGATCAACAGCACAGACATCTTCAGAAAATTTCTTATTTTCTGTAAGAACGGCATTGCCATAAATTGTTGTAAATTGGCAAATTTGTGCCTTGCCACTCACACGAGCATTATCGTGAACTTTTGCAAAGGGACCAACGCGCGCCGAGCCAAAAACCTTGGCATTGTCATAAATATTGCTGCCGTCATAAATTATAGCTTTATCAAAAACATGAGCATTGCCATAAGCTTTTGACCATGCAGCAAGTCGTGATTTACCATAGACATGGGCATCATTAAACACCAGCCCACTCACATACGCATTTTCATAGACACGGGCGTTATCATGAATAAGAGCCCCCTGTGTAATCACGGCGTTATCACTCACAACGGCATTGCCAAAAACATAGCCCCCAATTTTTGCATTGCCATTAATGACTGCATTTTCATAAACATGCGCTTTATCATTCAAAACCCATGCCTTATCACTAATCACGGCATTCCCATAAACCCTAGCATAATTCACAACACAGGCATTATTGCGTATTTTTGCATTTTCAGAAACGCTTGCTTGGATAATCATAGCCTCATCATAAACCCAGCAATTGCCATCATGAGAGAGGTCGCTTTCATCTTTAATAAAGCCACCCAATTGACCAGCCTTAACATCATCAAAATCTCTT
>NZ_CALW02000089.1 GCF_000312565.1 Bartonella rattaustraliani AUST/NH4 | reverse complement strand
GTATATTTTTTAAACATAGCAAGTCCCTTCACAATTAATGTGTTTAAAAATTTGTTATGAAAATTTATTTGAGAGAGAAGGCGCTCCCCCACGCCCGCGGTCATTATTCCCAAGTTATGTTATGACCATGCCGTATCATAAAGAAGTTCTAGATCACCAGAAAACCACGCCGTTCCAAAAATGAGAGCATCCCCACAAACCTTGGCATGCCCATAAATTTGTGCATATCCAAAAACCCATGCCTTACCAAAAACCTTGGCATGTTCATAAACCCGAGCATGATCGCAAATCTGGGCATCTTGATAAACACATGCCTCATCACCAACCCATGCATTGCCTTCATGAGAGAGATTTTCTTCCTTTTGAATAAAGCCACCTAGGTCGCCAGCTTTGACATTATAAAAGTCCCTTAAAGCTTTAATGCGGTGTAAAGTGATACCATTAACAACTTTAGTTTCATCAGTGAGTTCATATTTTTTAAACATAAGTGTATTAGTCATGAGAAAACCCATTCTATCATTCGTTAGATTATCAGTTGAAAATGAGGGTAATGGGCGCCCCCGCCGCGCCAGAGGCATTATTTACGCAGCGTCTTTTATGGTTTGATCACAAATTTTAATATGACCATTCAATTTTTTTGTATCTATATAGGAATTGCCAAAAACACTCACTTGATCACGAATGTGTGTATAGCCTGTAATTTTTGCATTCTCATAAATACAAGCATCATCCGCAACTACAGCAAAAAACCAAACCTGAGCATTGCCAAAAATCTTTGCATTGCCATAAGCTTGCGCGTAGCCAGTCAATAAAGCATTATCATAGATTTTGGCATGACCTTTTATAACAGCCCTGTCGGATACCTCAGCATGATTTAAAACGCAGGCATAATCGTAAACATAAATTTTTCCAAAAACCAAGGCATGATCAGCAACCCTTGCATTGTCATAAATTTTTGCCCAATCAAAAACCTTGGCATTGCCTTCAATTTTTGCATTATCGAAGACATAAGCATTCTCATAAACACAGGCATCATCATAAACCCAGCAATTGCCTTTATGAGAGAGATTGCTTTCCTCTTCAATAAAACCACCAAGTTGACCAGCCTTAACATCAGCAAAATCTCTTAAAGCGCGTATGCGATAAAGCTTATGACCATCAAATTCGATTATTTCCTGAGTGAGTTCATATTTTTTTGTGTCTTGAATTTTAGATATAGTTGTATTGGTCATGAGAAAACCCATTCTATAAAATTAATTGGATTGTTAGATAAATTTGAAAGAGAGGCGCCCCCGCGCGCCGTCTTAATTAAGCAGCTTCATAATCATCTTCATCATCATGATCATATTCATCATAATATTCATCACGATAATAATCATCTTCACTTCCAAATTCGGGATATGCATCATCCTCGATATCATCATCACGAGTTAAATGGGCATTGCTATGAATATAAGAATTTCCTGATATAAGAGCATCACAAACAACGGCATCATCGAATACACGAGATTCATCACAAATATAAGCAGACCCGCTTATTTTTGCATTTGCTCCAACATGGGCATTATCACAAATAACGGCCTCATCAGAAATATGAGCATGCCCATCCACACAAGCATTATCATAAATTTTGGCATTGCCTTCAATATTAGCAGCACCACTCACATGGGCATTGCCATAAAGCCTTGCATTGTCTTTTAAGGTGCTTCCTTCAAAAATAGCGTTGCCATAAATTTTGGCATTGCCATAAATATAAACAAAAAAGCTTTTTACCTTGGCATTTCCAAAAACGCGTGCATTTTCGAAAACCATAGCTTTATCGTAAATCCAGCAGTCGCCTTTGTGAGAAAGGTTTTCTTCACTTTCAACATAGCCACCAAGGTCGCCAGCCTTTACATCCCCAAAATCCCTTAAAGCTCTAATTCGATATACGAAGTGATCATTTATCAATGCACAGTCATTAGAAAATTCGTATTTTTTTTCAATTTTTTGATTTTGTGAAGAGGAAACGGGGGTGCTTTGTACTGTATTGTTCATAATGAACTCCTAGTTATTTCAAAAGTTTGTTATTGACGCCTCTAAAAAGCGCCGGGTGCTAACAAACACGGTAACTAGTCCGTTGATCACACTTTCCCCGTGAGGGTATTGTATGGCGTGATCACACCCGACAAAATCACTTATATGCTAATAAAAGCATAAAAGATAGTCAGTATATTTTAAAGACATGGGGAGGGTTGTTTCGTAACCTACCCGCTAGTTATCAGTGGTTGTTAATCACTTGAGTATCTATATAACAAAATACGTATTTATTGTCAATTAACATTTTATCTTTTTTGATATTTTTTGTATTTTTTTAACACGTTGTGTATAAACATTGTTATATTCTTATAAACAATCTCTATTTTATTGTGTGTTTTGGATTCTATATTAATGGCTTGCTTAAGTATTTTCGTTATTTAGCTCTCTATACTTCATAAAAGTTACAAACGCTCTTAGGAT
>NZ_CALW02000090.1 GCF_000312565.1 Bartonella rattaustraliani AUST/NH4 | reverse complement strand
GTTTTAATCACTCACTAAAATAGTCTATTGTGTCAGTTCAATTTACTGACACATAACTGACACGTTTTAATCAACTCATATCATTAGTTATCTTTAAAGATTGTACGATTGATATGAATTATGTTTTAAAGATATTAACCAATTGAAATATATTGGTTTTATTTTTTCTCATTTAAAAAAATAATAGAAGGTCTAAAAAGAACTGACAACACTGACACGGTCTATTAAAAAGAACTTTGCTAATCTCTATAATTATCAGTTTCTATTGAGATGTTTTCATAACAGTCTATAAATCATAATTATCCTATTTATCGTTTCTCTATGAAAATGAAAAATGACGCCATTGCTATAAAGAACATAACAGCTAGAGAGAATGCATAAAACAGCAAGGTTTTATAATCATAATGCAAATGACAGCATTGGTTATAAGAGCGCGATGCCTATTAAGGTTGTTTACATTAGAGCCCTTATAAACAAAATTCACAAAAAAATTAAAATTCATTTAGTAAAAAATTAATAGGTTATAAACTTAAAAATACGCATGATGAGAGCGTTTGTAACTTTTATGCAGTATAGAGAGGCAAATAACGGAAACGCTTAACCACGCCATTAATATAGAATCCAAAACACATAATAAAAAAGAGACTGTTTTTAAGAATATGACAATGTTTATACACAACGTTATTTAAAAAATACAAAAAATATCAAAAAAGATAAAACCATTGTTGACAATAAATACGTATTTTGTTATATAAATACTCAAGTGATGAAAACACTTAAACCGTAAGCGGATAGGTTACGAAACAGCCTCTCCCATGTCTTTAAAATACTGGCTATCTTTTATGCTTTTGTTAGTATATGAGAATTTTGTCGGGTGTGGTTATGCCATACAATACCCATTTATGGGAAAAGCATAACAACGGACTTACGGCCGTGTTTTCAACGCCCGGCGCCCTTAGGGGTGTCAATTGAAAACGTTATTAACCCGTAAGGTTTTAAATATGAAAAATATATCAAAAAATACTCCCGATCTCTCTAACATTTCAAATGAAACTGCGTCTGTTAATAAACAAGAGCCTGCAAAAAAATACGAATTTACCGATGATTGTGAATATATCGATGGTCATTTCTTATATCGCATTCGTGCTTTAAGAGATTTTGATGATGTCAAGGCTGGCGATCTGGGGGGCTATATTGAAAAGGAAGATAACCTATCTCATAATGGCAATTGCTGGATTTACGATAAAGCGCGCGTCTTTCAAAATGCTAGGGTTTATGACAATGCTAAAGTTAAAGGCTTTTTTGTTGACGTTTATGGCGATGCTAAAATTTATGGCAATGCTATTTTTGAAGGCATGGCAATAAATGATTATTGTGAGGTCTATGGCAATGCTCATATTCAAAACGCCGTGATTATTGAAGGCAATGTTAAAATTTATGATAACGCCCGTGTAAGTGGTCATGCTCATATTTCTGATATGTCTGTTATTTGTGATGATGCCCATGTTGGAGGCAATGCTAAAATAAGCGATGGTGCTTATATCTGTGATCATTCCTATGTCGTTGATGATGCCGTGGTTTGTGGTGCTTATGTATCTGGCGATTCTTGTATTCATAGCGCCGCCTCTTTAACAGAAGATGATCAAATTCATGATGAGGCAATTCCAAGATTTGGAAGTGAAGATGATTATTACCGCCATGAGTATTATGATGAGGCAATGTAAATAATGTCTCGGGCGCGGCGGGGGCGCCCCTCTTAAAACATTTCATTCTAAAATTTAAATCTCTTTATAAAGGAATTGTGCTATGCAAAAAAAGTTTGCACTCACAAATGAAACGCGTGTATTTGATAATCATACTCTTTATCGCATTAAAGCATTAAAAGACTTTGGTGATGTCAAGGCTGGCGACCTAGGTGGCTTTGTTGAAGAGGAAAGCAATCTCTCTCATAAAGGCAATTGCTGGGTTTATGATGATGCCTGTGTTTATAATAATGCTTATGTCTTCGATAATGCAAAAATTGAAGGCAATGCCAAGGTTTTTGATTGGGCAAAAATTTATGACAATGCAAGGGTTGCTGATCATGCCTTGGTTTTTGGAAAAATTTATGTTTACGATTATGCCTGCGTTTTAAATCATGCTGAGGTATCCGACAGGGCTATTATAAAAGGTCATGCTAAAATCTATGATAATGCTTTATTGACTGGCTATGCGCAAGCTTATGGCAATGCAAAAATTTTTGGCAATGCTCAAGTTTGGTTTTTTGCTGTAGTTGGGGATGATGCTTGTATTTATGAGAATGCAAAAATTACAGGCTATACACACATTCGTGATCAAGTGAGTGTTTTTGGCAATTCATATATAGATACAAAAAAATTGAATGGTCATATTAAAATTTGTGATCAAACCATAAAAGACGCTGCGTAAATAATGCCTCTGGCGCGGCGGGGGCGCCCTTTACCCTCATTTTTCTTCTTAAAATCTAACGAA
>NZ_CALW02000091.1 GCF_000312565.1 Bartonella rattaustraliani AUST/NH4 | reverse complement strand
CAAACAAGCTTCAACTTTATGGCGGCATTCCCTCGTGCCCTTAAAACGGTTCTGATTAAAAGATCGACCCTTTCTGATTATTGGGGCATTTGGGCGAATAATGTTGCTGAAATTGCTCAAAACCATATCAATCATCTTAAAGATATTCTTTCTGATGAGAAAGGCAAAGCGCGGTGTGCTTTTGATGCGTTTCATAAGGAATTAAAGAGCAATTTAAACGACAGTCTTACGCAAGAAGAAGCGCTTGAGATGTTAGGACAACATCTTGTCACGCGTCCCGTGTTTGAAGCCTTGTTTGATGGCAATGAATTTATACAGAACAATAGCATCTCTCAAGCGATGGAAAGGATTTTAGCTGAGTTAGATAAAACCGATATCAAGCAAGAGTCTAAGGAATTACAAGGGTTTTATAACAGTGTGAAATTCCGTGCCTCAGGGATTACCGAACCCCATGCAAGGCAGAACCTTATTATCAAACTCTATGAGGATTTCTTTTCCAAGGCATTTAAGAAAACCACGGATAGGCTTGGAATTGTTTATACCCCCGTTGAGGTTGTTGATTTTATCATTCATTCCGTTGATGATGTGTTGCGCAATGAGTTTGAAACAAGCCTTGGGTCTCGTGATGTTTCTATTCTTGACCCTTTCACTGGAACGGGAACCTTTATCACAAGACTTTTACAATCCAATCTCATCAAACCAGAGGATATGGAATACAAATTCCGTCATGATATTCATGCCAATGAGATTGTTTTACTTGCCTATTACATAGCAGCGATTAACATTGAAACAACCTATCATAGTCTTATGAAAGGGAATTATATACCCTTTAAGCATATTGGTTTGGCTGATACCTTTCAGATGCTTGAAGAGAAAGATTTGCTGCGAGGTATATTCAAAGCAAACAGTGACTATTTAGAACTTCAGAAAAAACTCGATATCAAAGTTATCCTTGGTAATCCTCCTTATTCAGTAGGACAAAAAAGTGAGAATGATAATAATGCAAATGTAGAATATGAAATACTTGATAGAAGTATCCAAAATACGTATGCACTTAAATCTCAAGCAACATTAAAAAGAAATCTCTATGATAGCTATATTCGAGCGATTAGGTGGGCAAGTAATCGCTTAAGTTCCCAAGGTGGTGTTGTAGCTTATATTTCTGGAAATGGATGGATAGATAAAACATTTGCTGATGGCATGCGAAAATGTTTACAGAATGAATATTCTTCTATTTATATTATTAATCTTCGTGGTGATATCCGAAAAAATATAAAATCAAAAGAGCTATCAAAGGAAGGAGGCAATGTCTTTGGTTCTGGAAGCCAAAATGGAATAGCCGTAACGATTTTTGTGCGCAATCCAAATAAAAAACAACCATGTGAAATTTACTATCACGACATTGGTGATAATCTTTCTACCCCAAAAAAACTTGAGATGCTTCAATACTTTGATAGTGTTGGTGGCATCACAAATAAATCGGGTTGGAAAATAATTACACCGGATGAACATGGGGATTGGATTCATCAACGTGATAACAATTTCAAAACATTTTTAGCTATAGGTTATAAAAAAGGTCATGGTAAAAAGCTTTTTGAAACGTTTTCTCTTGGGATTGTAACCAATCGTGATGCTTGGACGTATAACTCAAGCCATGAAACTTTAAAGAATAACATGAGTAATATGATTGCCTTCTATAACAATGAAGTGGAACGATTTAATGATGCTTATTTACACGCTGATCATAAAGCGCGTGAAAAGGTTGTGAATGACTTTATCAATACGGATGAGAGTAAAATTAGCTGGAGTCGTGCTCTTAAACAAGAATTGGCAAAAGAAAAGATTTTTGAATTTGAGACTACATGCCTTACGCAAAGTTTGTATCGTCCATTTACACGACAGTGGCTCTATTATAGTCGTGCCTTTAATGAAATGGTTTACCAAATGCCGCGTATATTCCCTATGGGGAAGGTGGTTGAAAATAGAATAATACAAGTGACAGGTACCGGAACCCAATCGGGTTTTTCTGTACTTATGGCAAAAAGTTTACCTAACCTTGATGTAGTGGATAAAGGTCAATGCTTTCCAAGATATATTTACGAAGATATTACGGTCTTAAAAGATAAAAACAAGAAACAATCCCATTTATTTACAAACTCTATAGAGGAAAACAAAACAGCTGGTATACAGAGGCGTGATGCACTCACTGATGAAGGATTAGCACATTTTAAAGCAGCTTATCCTCATGAAACTATCACTAAAGATGATCTATTCTATTATGTTTACGGTATTTTGCATTCGGAAGATTATCGCACTCATTATGCGCATAATTTATGCAAAGAATTGCCTCGTATCCCTTGTGTGAAAACTGCTGATGATTTTTGGAAGTTTGTGACAGCAGGACGTGAACTGGGTGACTTGCACATGAATTATGAAACTGTAGCCCCTTATCCAGTGACCTTTAAAAAGGGTCATCCAAAATTAACTGATATCCCTAATCCCGAAAAATTCTATTATGTGACTGAAATGAAATTCGCAAAAATTAAGGATAGTAAGGCAAAAGATAAAACCACTGTTATTTATAACAGCAATATCATCATGACAGATATCCCTCTTGAAACTTATGAGTATATCGTCAATGGCAAACCTGCTCTTGAATGGGTTATGGGGCGTCAATGTGTAAAGACCGATAAAAAAAGTGGTATTGTTAATGATGCTAATCGTTATGCCGTTGAGACCATTGGCAACCCTGCTTACCCCTTAGAATTGTTTCAACGGGTTATCACAGTAAGTTTAGAAACCATGAAAATTGTGAGAAACTTACCAACATTAGAAATAAGAGAAACTGAATAACTTATAAGGTATGCTCACATAATGGGTATGATAAACTCATAAGGGGTAAGAGTCTTATAACTATAGTCTATACCTCTCTTGTTAAGTTGCTTACATACAATCTTTAAAAGGATAGTTTATATGCGTTATTCTAAAAAGAAATGATTTGCACTTTTAAACACTCTACTTTGGATTGCTTTAAGGCTTTTCAGAAACCCCTTCCTCTATAAGATCAGATTTTTTTGGATTGCCTTTAAAAGATTATACCGTAATCTGAAATGATAGCTTTATCCTTTTCAAAAGCGTTGTTTAAGAGAGTTATGTATATTCATTTTCTTATATGACTTTATAGGTTTTGAAAGTTCCTAACACCCTCAAAATACCTTCAAAACCCCCTTGTATATATATCATAGATTGTATTTACGTGTTGTGTGTAATATAAGCTGTTTATTTAAAACATTAACCACTTGAAATATAATGACTTTTATTTTTTTGATTGAAAAAAAATATATAAGGGGGGTAAAAGGAACCCTCAAAATCTTCAAAACCTCAAAACTCATAACCATAATGGTCTTGATAGCATCTCTTATGAGTTACAAGCTATCTTTTGAAAGGCTTTAAAAGATCACATGCTTTTCATA
>NZ_CALW02000092.1 GCF_000312565.1 Bartonella rattaustraliani AUST/NH4 | reverse complement strand
GAAAAAACAATTATAATCAGAGTATTGTGATGGGATAAGCAGAGCAATGTGGGAATGGTATAGCGCGTCGGTGTAGGTGAGCACTACTGATTTGCAACATTCACATGCAGGAATAGCGGCTTATCAAACTATCGTCTAGGTACAGTTTGTTGAAAATGTTGCTTTGGGGAAAGATAAAGAATTTATATGAAAGCAATAAAAGCGATACTTTCTCCTCAGTATTGCTTCTTAAGGTGAGAAAAGTAGAGTCTTTCTTGTGAGGCTTAATATGGGGAAGATTTGGTTTCAAAATTTTGCTTTTGAGGAAAGGGTACTCATGTAAAACGGAATGCCACCCACGTTGCATGTTTACCATGCTTGTTTTAAAGAGACATGTCTGAGAAGTTCCTAAGCCCATTTCAGGGTGGTGTGGATGAATTGTATAATGATAAAGCCATTGTATACACTACTATCTTCACGTTGTTAAAGGGACAATTCAGCATTATCATTTTCTTTACCAGCTTGTGGTATATTTACCGATGCGTAGTGTATATTTATGCGCCTCATGAGATTGCAACAGCCCTTGTGTGAAGGCAGTTCATAAAAGGCATTTTTCCTCCTTTTCTCACGCATTTTATCCACATGCCAATCCCGCTGATAGTGTACAAGCCAAGTGAATAAAATTGATTTCATATAAAGTGGTTTGAAAGGGGAAATCTTACGGGTATTCGGGGTGGTGTCATTCAAGGTGAGGAGCGAAAATAATCATTATGAATCAATAAATTATCTCTTGTAGAAAAATGAATGGAAGGGGCATTTGCACCGTGCGGTCATTTTTTGTGCAACAAAAATGTCGGGAAAGCTGTTAAAAAAATTGGGAAAGTGTAGGACAATAAAGATGTTGGGTGGGCGAGGGCTGTTTGATGAAATGATCTATGAGGTTTGTTTACAATCTGCTGTAAAAATTGAAAAGATTGTCTTTTTTGTGAAAGCATGTTATCGGTCACTTAATGCCTTTTATTCAAAATTTCAGTTTCTGCCCTTTTTGATCATCTCGAAAAATTTGAAAAGAGCCTGTATGAGAGTGTCGCATGTTTTGTTCAACTTTTTTTAAAAATCGTGAAATCTATGGGCCGCTTTGTCTCGGTTTTGACCCTAGCCATAAGGTTTTGCAATCATGGAATTTAAGCTGTGATGATAAGGGGCTTAGGGATTTTTGTGATATTCTTTTGACTGCGGCTGTAGGCAACGTGGGGATTATCAAGCCGCAAGTCGCATTTTTTGAACTCTATGGTGTAGAAGGTTTACAGGTTCTCAAAGAACTTATCGAAAATGCACAAAAACAAGGTTTATTGGTTATTGCAGATGCAAAAAGGGGTGATATTGGTTCCACGGTTGAAGCTTATGGACAAGCTTGGTTGGGGTCAAACAGTGCGTTTAAAGCAGATGCTATAACCGTGAATGCTTTTCTTGGTTTTGAAGCGCTTTTGCCTTTGATAAAAACTGCGGAAGATACAGAAACGGCAGTTTTTGTGGTGGTGCAATCCTCGAATCCAGAGGGAAAAGACATTCAAAATGCGCGCATTGGTGATCAAACTCTTTCTGTTTATTTGGCACAGCATATTGATAACTATAATCGCCAATCTTTAGGCACACAGCATTCTGTTGGTCCCATTGGGGCTGTTGTTGGAGTAACATTGGGCGAGCAAGCAAAACACACCATCGAACAATTAAAAAACAGTTTGTTTCTTGTTCCAGGGATTGGTGCGCAAGGGGGAACAATCACACAACTGACACAGCAGTTTCCTCAAAGTTTGTGGCAGAATATTATTCCTTCCATTTCTAGGTCAGTTACGGATGCAGGGCCAGATATTGTTGCCTTAAAAACAGTGATAAAGAGCTTTGCAGAGCAGGCTCAAAGCACTCTTATGCCTTGAGGATTTTTGTCTATACTCTTTCTGAAAAGCTGCTCAAGAAGCGGTTTAGGAGGGAAGGGATGATCTCTAATGTTGTGATAGCCCTTACATGAAGGCAGTTCATGAGAGGTTTTTTCCTCCTTTCCTCGCTCATTTTACCTTTATGCCAATCCCGCTTATGGCTGACAGGTAAGTGAAAAAATGGATTCAAGAATAAGTAAGTTTGAAATGAGAGAATCTTACGGGTATTTGCGGTTGTGATTCGAAATGGAAGGCGAAAAATAATCCTTATGAATCAATGTGCTTATCAAAAATAAACAACGATTCTTAATGCTTTTGAAGATTTTTGTTTTTGAAGATGTCGCTGTTTGTCACTTTAATTTTGAGGAAGTAAACTCTTCAAAGTCTGTGGCAGAATATTATTCCTTCTATTTCCATGTCGGTTACGGATGCAGGACCAGATATTGTTGCCTTAAAAACAGTGATAAAGAACTTTGCAGAACAGGTGCAAAGCACTCTTATGCCTTGAGGATTTTTGTTTATATTCTTTCTGAAAAGCAGCTCAAGAAGCGGTTTCTTGGGGGAAGTGGTTTTGGATTATTCAAAACTGACTGCGACTCTTGGTGCTTTTGAAGGTGTCGCTGTTTCTCAGTTGGTGTTGAGATATAAAATGAAAGACTTAATAATCTTCGGGGCTCTCATTTAAGAGGAGAAATTTTCATCATAAATCTGTTCTCTCACAGATCATCTATGTTGATATTTCTCAGAGCGGGAAGACTATGTTTTCTTGAGAGGATTTTTATTATGAAGTTTCCAGGCGCTCTAGGATATAAACTGAAAGGGTGTGTGCGGCATGAAGTGCTAAACGCGCATGGCGAGGGAGGACATAGGACTCTTGAAGTTGTTGCTTTGATTTTCCATGTGCAGCACTTTCTTTATTTCTTAAAGCCATGATATTATCCACGACTTGGTTTAAAGCAGAGATGAGCCTTTTTACATTTTTGTTCTCTGGGTTTTGCTGCAACAACATATTGATTTATAATGATAATCTAGCGTTATTCATATTGAATTAGAACCCCGAATAACGTAAGATTCTCTCATTTCAAATCTCTCTATGTTGAATCAATCAAAATCACTTGCTTGCACGTCAAAAGCGGGGCTGGCGTATGGGTAAAAACTAGAGAAGAAAGGACTAAAAATGGCTCTTATGAACCGTCTTAATGCAAGGGCTGTCGCGACATTGGGGGCTGGCAAATATAATGATGGTGCCGGCTTGTTACTTCATAAGCGTAAAGATGGAGGTGCTCAATGGCTTTATCGCTATACCATTCACGGACGACGCCGTGAAATGGGATTAGGGGCTCTAAGACATGTTTCTTTAAAAAAAGCACGTGAACTAGCAAATCAATGGCGTTCTGTTTTACATGAGGGACGTGACCCCATTAAAGAACGTGAGAAACAAAAGCGTGAAGCAATGCGTAATCTTCATTATCTTAAAGACATTGCTTTAGAGACTTTTGAAAGCCGTAAAGCTGAACTCAAAGGCGATGGTAAAAATGGGAATTGGTTTTCACCTTTAAAAATGCATATTCTCCCCAAATTAGGTTGTCTACCCGTTTCAGAGATTACACAAACAGAGATACGTAATACCCTTGCCCCTATCTGGCATACAAAAGCAGGAACAGCAGAGAAAGCACTGAACCGTCTTAATCTTTGTCTCAAACATGCGGCTGCCTTGGGATTGGATGTTGATTTACAAGCAGCAGAAAAAGCACGGGCTCTCTTAGGTAAACAACGTCATAAAACGCAAAATAGACCTGCAATGGATTGGAAAGATGTGCCGGCTTTTTATCAAACACTTTGCCAAACAACAACCCTCACACAACTGGCTTTGCGTTTGCTTATCCTTACCGGCGTTCGCACCAATCCTTTGCGTCATATTCGTGAAGATCAGATTGAAGGGGATATATGGACTATTCCTGCTGAGAATATGAAAGGAAAACGTGATGCCACAACAGAATTTCGCGTGCCTCTATCAACAGAAGCATTAGACATTTTAAAACAAGCGCGCTCTCTCACACGCAATGAGTTCCTTTTTTCTGCTAGAGGTCGTGGTCCTCTTAACGAGTGTTCCATGTCACAATATATGAAAAAAAACTGGTCTTGATGCCTGCCCCCATGGTTTTCGCTCTAGTTTACGCAATTGGCTCGCTGAAACAACCGATGCCCCCTATGAGGTCGCTGAAACCATTCTAAGCCATACAGTAGGAGGACAAGTAGAACGCGCCTATCGTCGTACAGACTATTTAGAACAGCGCCGTGTCTATATGGATAAATGGACTGCTTATGTCACCGGTCAAACTTAAGATATGGGGTATTTTACCCCATAATCTGTGGATAACTTTTTCTCTCTCTTTTCTCATATTGTGTCATTAAGAATCATCAAGATTCAATATTAAAAACACATGATAAAAGACTGTTTTTTATAGATTAAATACCTTTTCAATGATTCAAGAATATGGTTAATAAGTGGTTATGATTTGTTTACAATTTATGTTCTGAAAGGATTTTTAAATAACCGAAAATGATACTCTTCTCACAGACCGTGAAAGTGCAAAATTGCTCCATATGAGCGTTTCAACATTCCGCCGTCATGTAACAAACGGTGTTTTACCAAAACCCTTAAAGTTTGGTTTTTTGTCGCGTTGGTTACAATCGGATCTTCACGGTGTGATAGAGAAAGCAAAAAACAACCGTAGCAACAACGCTGCATAAAAGAAAACCTTGTCACGTAAGGACGGACAAGGCTCTTCATTACTTACCGAATTATGAATAGCAAAATCCGTCCTGTGACGCAATAGCACGGATAAAAAAATGTATTCTTATACACATGCTGCGGGCATATCACATGCCCTTCCCATGATGATAGATTTCCTCGTTTATCTTTTACCCATGGTTTGATGGCGGTGCTGTGCATTTATGCCAAGCCAATGAAAAGCCCGTCTGACAATCGCAATGGACGTTGATGAGGCTGGTCGTAAAGCAGGTTACGCCATGGCTGCCCGTGCGCATGAATAAGGTTTTGATGTCTTTAATGAAGCAAACCCCTAAAGGGCTGACTTTTACCATTTTTCTCTTTTTTAAAAGGTCTATTAGTATGTTATACGATAATAAGATTTTAGATAATCAAGAGAATAAAACTCTCAATAATAAAACTCTCGTGAATGAAAACGATAATACCTCTTTACACAACAATGCTTGTTTAAAAGCCATTCCCTATGAAAAAGCATTGCAACAAAATGGTTGGGGGGAATTACAGTCAATCAAGGTTACTCTTTTACCCGTAGAGCCTTTTGCCCCTACACAAGATGATGCAAGTTCCTTTAAGATTAGGACGCTATATTTCTGATGTTTCAGATCGTCAACAATCCCCTGTCGATTTTGTTGCCGTTGCTACTCTCTGCGCTTTAGCTGCTGTGATTGGTAATGGCGTGCGGATTGCTCCAAAACAACATGATAATAATTGGAAAATTGTTCCTAATCTCTGGGGTGTTATTGTGGGGGAACCTTCGACCATGAAAACAGAGACCATGCAAGCCGCTTTAGAACCTCTCTTATGTCTTTCAAGAGGAATGGTATCAAGAGTGGGTAAAGAAGAAAAAACAGCAAGAAACAAAAGATATTCTTAGTGAATTAGATAAACGAGAAAAGAAAAAACAAGCCTATAAAGCACTCAAAGATCAAGACGAAGAACAAGCCCTTGCTCTTCTTTCACAAGCTCTTGAGCACAAAGAAAGTGAGGAAAATGACAGTTCTATAAAACGACGTCTTATCGTCAATGATGTCACGGTAGAGAAGCTAGGGGAATTGTTGAAAGAAAACCCCCGTGGACTCTTAATGGTGCGTGATGAATTTTCTGGTTTTTTAGCCAATATGGAAAGAAAGGAATATCAAACAGACCGTGCCTTTTATCTAACCGCTTTTAATGGAGATGATCAATTTACCTATGACCGCATAGGGCGTGGAACCATTTTTATCCCCCATGTCACTTTATCGATGATTGGAGGCATTCAACCCTCTCGCATAATTCCCATTCTTCAAGCCATGCACCGTGGAACAAACGATGATGGTTTGTTGCAACGCTTTCAAATGATTGTCTGGCCCGATGATAATAAAGAATGGCAATTGGTTGATCGAGCTCCCAATCAAGAGGCATGGCAAAAGTATGAAGGGGTGTTTCGCTCGTTTCGTGATAAACGATTAGGATCTCCAGAACATCCGCTGATCATGCGTTTTACTCCCAAAGCCCAAGTGACATTTTATGAATGGCTGGAGCATATTCATAAAGAGGTCAAAGGAGGTCATTTCTCGGAAAGTTTACAAGCGCATCTTTTGAAAATGCCTAAGACCATAGCAAGCCTTGCGTTGATTTTTGAACATCTTGACACGGGTCATTCTGAAATTGGATCATATGCCATTACAACAGCTTTGCGATGGGAAAAATATTTATTAAGTCATGCCAAACGTCTTTATGCGGCGGCGGATAGCTTAGCAACAGAGGGTGCAAACTTTCTTGTCAAACGCTGTGATTGTTTCCCTGATGTTTTTACGGCAAGAGATGTTTATAAACGTGATTGGAAGCTTTTAAAAAATAAAGAAACCATTCAACAAACTTTAGAGCTTTTATGCCGTTGTAACTATATTCGTGAAATCTCTGGAGACAAGTGCTCACAAGGTGGTCGACCTACCATACGTTATGAATGGCATCCCTTAGTGAAACGTCATAAGACATCACACTGAGGCAATTGGGAAATCTTAAAAACATTAAACAATATAACAGTGAACTCTCAAAGGACCTCCCCATCATTAGTTTTGGGGGTTTTGGGGGTTTTAGAAACCATCAAAACCTCTCTATAAAATACATCAAAATACTCATTCTGATATTTTAAAAGCCCATAGTACATTTGTCTTGATAACCCGTGAAACGATCAGTAAATTTCACTATTTTGCTGATCTTATCCCATGTCATGGGCTGTGGATAAAAAACCTTTTAAAACCCCTTTTGAAAAAATATCGGCTTTTTTAGCCGTTTTCTGCATTTTTTTCACAATTTGCTCAAAATGGATTTAATAGACTTCATTTTGATTCTTTTGAAGAGAATTAATCAATAAAATATATTGTTATGGAGTCTGTTCTTTATGTCTCACCCTCTTTATTCTGATAACAAACATGTTTCTTTACGCTCTCTCTTACAATCCTACCGTGATCAAGCGATATCAGAGCAAGAAAAGCAAGCTGCTTTTGAAAAGTTTGTCATTGCCTATTTGACGTGGGACCCGCTCCAAAAGCAAGAATACGAAAAGATTCAAACTTATAGAGAGGTCGCAGACGAAAAGGGTTGGAAAGGAAGCGATACAGACACCGATATTGATTTGGTCGCTAAAATTCGTGATCAGGATGATTACGTTGCTATTCGCTGTAAGTTTTATGAGACCAATCATCAGATTACCCAAGAGGATATTGAAAGCTTTATCGCCATTTCGAGTAAAAAGAGGTTTAAATACCGTCTTCTGATTGATAGCACGGAAAAAGATTTAAGCGACAATGCCAATACCATGATTGAAGGGCAAGCGGTTCCGGTTTATCGGATTAATCTCTTTGATATGGACCATAGTCCAATTGATTGGGGTATCTTTGACAAGACAGGCAACATTGTTCTTTACGAGCAAAGGAAGAAAAAGCTTTTAGATCATCAGAAAGCAGCGCTCAAAGCGGTTTGTGAAGGTTTAAAAGAAGCAGACCGTGGCAAGCTGATTATGGCATGTGGGACGGGGAAGACTTTCACGAGTTTGAAGATAGCAGAACACATAGCAGGAACAGGCAAGCGTGTATTGTTTTTGGTGCCTTCTCTTGCCTTGATGTCACAAAGCATCCGTGAATGGACGGCAGATGCACAAGTGCCCTTGCATTGCTTTGCGGTGTGTTCCGATAAGCAAATCGGCAAGCGCCGTAA
>NZ_CALW02000093.1 GCF_000312565.1 Bartonella rattaustraliani AUST/NH4 | reverse complement strand
ATGAAGTAACAAGTCGGTACCATCATACTATTTTCCAGCCCCTAATGTTGCGACAGCCCTTGGCACTTAAGACGGTTCATAAGAGCCATTTTTAGTTCTTTCTTATACAAATTTGATCCAAACACTCATCCCGCTTGTGATGTGTAAGCGAATGATTTTATAGCCTTTTAATGAAATTATATTTTTTAGTGGAAGGTTATCCATTCTCTTGAAGTATAGAAGAAAAACGATTGCGTTAATTAACCATCGTTCAATTCTCTTTTAGCGCATGCGCTGATATTTGCCCCCATGGCGTTGTAAAAATCCTCTCTCAACGAGAGTGCGTCGTAATTTAGCAAAATCTACCGTAAAAAGGCTGCATATCTTGGAAACTTCCGTTTTGCTATAGATTTTTCCTCTTTGAAAGGCTTGAGCAATTTTTGTGAGCATCTCTTCTGTTTCTAAATGGCGGTCGTTTAAACTTTCCCTCTTCCGCTCATTTTTACTTTTTAGCATTTTCCACAGTGTCTCTTCGGCTTGAAATCCTGCTGTTGTGTTTTGAATAAGACCAAGATCCAAAAGACGATTGATCAATTTATGAATGGTTTTGGCATCACAATCGACATGTTTGAGGATATCAGTAAGATTTTTTGCACCAAGGATAATGGCAGCGTAAACAGCGCGCAATGTTGGTGAGGTTAGCAGAAATCAGTGAATTGCGTGTATAGCGTTTGTGAAGTGTTTCTTGTCCCATAGGCAAAAGATCATTGCGAAGGGGCAGTTCATTGATCTCTATGAGTTCTGATTGTAACGATTATGTGCGTACAATTTGTTCGGCAGGGGGGCGTTTGCGAATAATACCCAGACCACTTTGGCGATATTTATGGTTTTCGGGAAGCGTTAAAGCCTCATAGGAGCCATCAAGGGGGTAGAGAATTTCTTCCCACAAAGGAGTTCTGACGCGTCTAACTCGTTGAGTGCCATCGAGAGCAACGGTTGTTGTCATGGTTGGTTCATGGAGACAGAGATAACCATTAGCGGTGATATGTTTCCACAGTGTGCTAACAAATCGCACATCATCTGCGGGCATTCCAGCATCAATCCAAGCAAAATTTATTGGTCCCCAAGATTTGAGAGTGCTTTCATCGAGAGAGAAAAAATTCTCATTAATAAATGTTACAGTGTCTTTTTCGATGCCGTCGTCTTGCAGCAGTTTTTGCCATGCTTCTTCGGCCGACTGACCTTCCGCTGAAAAATCATCAATGGTGATTAAGTGTGGTTGATAATTCTCAAGGACACCTGAAGGGTCAAGCAAAGCTGTACGTTCTTCCCAAGGAGAGGATTCTAAAAGTTTTTTATCTTGTTGCCATGCTTGTTTTGCTTTTTGCAGTGCTTTAGCAATCAAGCGCGTGCTATCTCCCGCACCGATTTCAATGACTGTGCGTGGTCTTGCCATTTGAATGAGCGTGTAAAGAAGCTCAATACTGTTTTCTGTTCCCATACTAGGTCTTATTAGGGACATCTTTTGATCCTTATCATTTTATCAGTCGCAGCATTCCTGCTTTGATAAAAAATATTGTTGTTTCTTCTATCGGGTGTTGAAGATGCATCGCTGTTTCAGCTTGTAGAAAGAGAGGTTTGGTTTTGTCATTCAGTCTGATTGTGCGTCCATTAAGTTGATTAATAGCAAGGGATCCAAGAGGAGAATTGACAATACGACACGTTGGCTCTCGTAAAAGAGCCGTTGCATGATCTTGTGAAAAGGCTTGTTGATCTGTTTGAATGAGACCGTGTCGTAGCCGTGATATCAAAAGATTGTCTGCGTCAAAAAGGCAGCCATTAAGTTTGATTTCCTTCAAGGATTGGACAGAACAGCTCTCATGAAGTGCTGTAAATGTTAGAAAATCAAATCCACCAAAGGCAGAGCTTTTTGTGGAAACAACGGTGATAGGTTGTATTTGACGTTTGCCAATGAGTGCCGGTTTATTTTTTATTATCTGTACATCCTTTGCCCATTGAACCTGTGCTAGGGAGTCTAATTTGCGTGGGTAAACGGCAAAAGAATTGATTGCTATGGGTGGTGTGGGTTTTTGTAAGGCAAGGGCGTGGATGTTTTCATTCAAATCATGTTGCATAGTTTCTGCTAAATATAGTTCTATCCGTGTTTAAAGTAAGAAAGTTTGGAAGAGGATGTGGACTCCGCACGCCATTAACCACTGTTATGACTTCGGATTTAGGATTAAGAGTTTACGAGGATGTAGAGCGTATTGCCTTAGAGCATCCAACACATCTCTTTCAGTGAAAGGGATGTGTGAAATTGACAACTCAACTGGTTGCTCAGCCCAAACTTTTTGAGAAAAGCCCTCTGAAAATAACTCAAACATGCTATTAAATATGCTTAACTTTTTGAAGTTTGATGGATAAGCAGATCTGTATTAACAATACATTATTAAACGCCCAGCGAACCATTCACATCAAGTTCATTTTGAGGAACTTGAACATCGCTGAGCATATTTACTTCCCCCTCTTATTGGCTCAATCTCTTCAATAGCCAATTCAATAACATCTTTTACTTCATTAAGTGAAATACTCATATATTCCTCCCCTTATAGTTCATAAAAACATATGATATTTAAATTAAGAATTACTACATTTTAACACCTAGCATGGATTTATTTTTTGTCAAATGCTATGTTGATTGAAAATATTTGTTGTTTTTTTGAGGTTATATCATTGTTGTTTTTAAAAGTTTTTTAGCCATATCATGGTATTCGCTTTTTTCTTAACCACACAGAGGGGCCTAATTCTTTGCTATGCCCTTTGAAGGAATACGTTGTCTCATGAAGAACTCTATACATTTTTATTAAAAGATAGGCTGTTCTCTTCGAGACTTTTTGATTTTTAGGGGAGATGAACATATTAAGCTCATCATTTGAGTGTTCTGTTTTCATGTTTGAGCTTCGAAAAACTTTGTCTGGTATTTGTAAAGCAGTGTGTTAGCTACCATACAAAAAGCTTTTCCAATAAG
>NZ_CALW02000094.1 GCF_000312565.1 Bartonella rattaustraliani AUST/NH4 | reverse complement strand
GGGCTAGGGTCTATGATTCTTTTCCTCTAAAACGAGTAGCCAAAATGTGGTTACGGAGTATAGTATTCAAAATCCTATTCCCAAACGTAAACTTAGAAATCTCAAACTTCTAATATATATAAAGAAAACAAAAAGTTATGTTTCGCAAAAATATACTTATCAATCTCTTTGAATGTTGAAACAATTTTGCTTGCTTGTACGTCATAAGCGGGATTGGCATGAGGGTAAAATTATAAGAAGAAAGGAGGAAAAGTGTTTCTCATGAACCGCCTTCATGCAAGAGCTGTCGTAACACAATGAGTTGGGAAATAGACTCTGAGCTGGTAAACATTACGATGGTGCAGGCTTGTTTACCCGTACGCTTATTCCATTTATGCGAGACAAGCAGGAGATATTTCTTGATTCAAGGTGCGAGGGTTTGTGATTAAGAGAATCTTCCAATATTGGGAGTTTGTACATTAAATTCTGAAAATTTATCTTTATAAATCAATAGTTTGCTATTCCCCGGAAAGAAGATCAGCTTTTATATCTGCTTTTCCAGTAAGTCTGGCTTTGTAAACCTCATAATTTTCCATAACACGCATCACATAATTACGCGTTTCTGTATAGGGAATACGTTCAATCCAGTCGATAACCTTATCAAGAGATTGTCCTCGAGGGTCACCATAACGTTTGATCCATTCATCGACACGACGAGGTCCTGCATTGTAACCAATAAGGGTTAAGATATAGGACCCGTTAAAACGTTCCAGTTGCTCGCTTAGAAAATAGGCACCTAATGTTGCATTATAACCAGCATCACTGCCCAGTTTTTTGGGTGACCATGTGATTGAATATTTTTGTGCAAGCGTTTTTGCTGTTGTAGGGAGCAATTGGAGTATTCCTTGTGCGCCTGCTCTTGATATGGCTGTTGGATTAAATTCACTTTCTTGGCGTGCAATTGCATAGATGAGTGCTTTTTTTGCTACAGGAATTTTAGCAGAGGATGGTATAGCACCGAGTGGATAGGACAGTGCACCAACATTTTTACCCTGAAAAGCAGCAGTTTTTCCGATTTTAAGACTGGTATAATAGTCCCCATTTTTTTCTGCCATAACAGCAAGAAGAGCTAATTCACCAGGGCTTTTCATTTTTTTTCCCAGTTCTCTATAAAAAAATTTAGCAAAATCAGCATAGCCAGCGGTCTCAAGGCGTTTAATAACTCTAATAGTTTCTCGTGCGCTAAAACGTTGTCTCTCAGTCGGGGTTGGTTTTGGCAAGAAAACCTTAAGCTTGTTTTGATGAAGTCGTGAAGCTGCTAATTGGCCATAATAGGTTGCACCAAAATGCGCTGCGTGATGAAAATAATTTTGAGCATTTTTATGTTCACCGAGATTTTCTGCAGCTCTTCCCATCCAATAATATCCGCGAGATACCGAAAGAGGTGTCGAAGATAAGTGGGGAATACGCGAAAAATGCTGCATTGCCAATTTCGGGTTATGAAGAAATCGTAATGCATACCACCCCGCATGGAATTCAGCATCAACAGCCAATGAGGAGGTCATATCAGTGTATGTTGCAACGAGTTGATAAGCAATTTTAGGTTTGTTTAAATCAAGCATTTCACGAGAAAGGGCACGCCTTTCTATCCACAATATATGAGGATCCATAAGATGTAACGTTTTTCGGGGTGTTTTCAGCATGAGTATTGCGGCTGCACTATATTGCCCAGTTCGCCGAAGATGGCGAATTTGAGCAAATTGTAAAAGAGGATTTGTTTGCCATGCTTGTTTCACAGCGCGTAATTTTTGTGTCGCTTTAGGATCATTTTTCTCGACAGCGATAAAAGCATGACAGAGAGACTGAGCATGTGCTAATT
Organism: Bartonella rattaustraliani AUST/NH4; assembly: GCF_000312565.1. GTDB lineage: Bacteria > Pseudomonadota > Alphaproteobacteria > Rhizobiales > Rhizobiaceae > Bartonella > Bartonella rattaustraliani. Next base: position 14,925 of record NZ_CALW02000094.1, on the reverse strand, counting down.
TTGCAACACGCTTAGCTGAATCAAAACGAGACGCATAAAGCATAAATTGCATGCGTTGGAGGTGGTCGATAGGCTTTAATGCAGCACCTGCGCTTTTAAGAACAAGCTCTTCTTCTTTTGCATTGAGCTTCGTTTTATACCACCACGGTGCGATGATTTGTCGAGCACGGGCTGTTTGCCCGGTTGCGATAAGTGCTTGAGCAAATAGAGCCATACCTTCTGCAGTGAGAGGGTGATGATGAGAAAATCTTTGAATAATTTTCTGTGCTAAATTGGTTTCATTAATAAAAGCACGTTCGGCATTGTGTTGCATAGTGATTATGCCGGGCCATCCTTTTAGCACATTAATTGCGTAAAATATTTCAGAACTTGGTATATTCGTTTGGTTAGACATACCGATAGCCCATGTCAAAATATGGCGATCAAGGCTATTCTTTTCCATTGAATTACGAAGGTTTATTGTGGTTACAATATCATTGTTTGAAAGGGCATCTAGCCCAGCCTTAAGTTGTTTGGAGGTAGGTGTGCTATGAGATGTTGTGTGGAACTCTTGTAGAGGTTGTTCGGTTTCTTTTTTTATCACAAGGGGGGCAGGACGCGCCAAGGGGATGGGGATTGTTTTGTGCAAAAGCGAGCTTTGTGCATCTGCTCTTGAAAATGAAATTGTGGTTGCCACTATAAGTGCAGTAGAGATTTGTAAAAAAGAGTAGAGAAATAATGCACGCATAGAGAAAAAGCCTTGAGACTTTATTTTTCAGAAACACGCAAAATTTCTAGAACAGAAGCATGAAAAACTGGTTAATAGAGGCGGATTCTTTATAGAAATCTTTAGAAATGAAGGAGACATATGCTAAATTTTATAAGAGCTAGAAATTCATCTTGCTTCAAGGATAGAGCAAGATTATGCTCCATTCTTGGCAATTTATAAAGGCTATTTAAAAAAGAAAATATATAGGGAGTTTACTATGCTCAAGGGAGCTGTGACAGCACTCATCACACCATTTAATGATAAGGGTGCTGTTGATGAGACAACGTTCTGCAATTTTATTGAGTGGCAAATTGCACAAGGTATTCATGGTGTAAGTCCTGTTGGGACAACGGGAGAGTCACCAACTTTAAGTCATGAAGAACATAAGAGGGTTGTAGAATTATGTGTTGAGAAGGTTGCTAAGCGTGTTCCTGTTATTGCTGGGGCTGGATCAAATAGTACAAGTGAGGCTGTAGAGCTTGCGCAACATGCACAAAAAGCTGGTGCAGATGCGGTTTTGGTGGTGACCCCTTATTATAACAAACCTAGTCAGCGTGGCTTATATACGCATTATTCTTCCATTGCGAAATCTATTTCTATACCCATTATAATTTATAATATTCCCGGTCGTTCTGTCATTGATATGACTGTGGGTACAATGAAAGATCTTTGCCGGGATTTTAAAAATATCGTTGGTGTGAAGGATGCAACAAGCAAAATTGAGCGTGCTAGTGAACAGCGAGAAAAATGTGGGAAGGAGTTTATGCAGCTTTCGGGTGATGATTCTACAGCATTAGGTTTTAATGCGCATGGAGGTGTGGGATGTATTTCTGTTTCATCCAATGTTGCTCCAAAACTCTGTGCAGAGCTTCATGCTGCTTGTTTGCGTGGTGATTATAAGACGGCGCTAGAATTAAATGATCGTTTGATGCCTCTCAATCGCGCCGTATTTATTGAACCAAGTCCTGCAGGTATTAAATATGCTGCTGCAAAATTAGGGCTTTGTGGTGAGAAGGTTCGTTCCCCGATTGTTCCATTAGCAGAGACGACAAAGAAAACGATTGATGCGGCACTACGCCATGCGGGTCTTCTTTAAAGAATAACATAATATTGAATAAAGCCATGAACAAGAAAAAGAACGCGCCAGTACGAAAAATAATTGCCGACAATCGTAAAGCACGTTTTAATTATGAAATTCTCGATAATCTTGAGGCTGGTCTTGTGCTTCAGGGAGCAGAGGTGAAGTCTTTGCGTTCCAATCATGCAAATATTGCTGAAAGTTATGCAAGCTTTGAAAATGGGGAATTATGGTTAGTAAACAGCTATATTCCTGAATATACGCAAGCTAATCGTTTTAATCATGAGCCGCGTCGTTTACGTAAATTATTAATTTCAAAACGTGAGATGAAACGTTTTTTTAACGCAACGTCTCGTGAAGGAATGACACTGGTCCCCCTTAAACTTTACTTTAATGAAAAAGGGCGTGCTAAGTTAGAAATTGCTCTTGCACGTGGAAAAAAGCTTCATGATAAACGTGAAACAGAAAAGAAACGTGATTGGGGGCGTGAAAAAGCAAGACTTTTAAAAAGATATGGATAACAAGGTTGATCTGTCTATTTTTAAAAGCAAAGAAAGGAGGGGTTGTACATAGATTTCAATATATCTTAGCGGCCTTTTTGCTTTTAATAAAAAAGAAGCTCTTCTCATTCCTTGCACGCATGCTGCATATCCATGTCATTTGCGTGTATAAGTCTTCATGATCTTTTCAGGTATTTGCTGTCGTTTATTATGATGCAGAATATTGTAGATTGCGCGTATTATGAAGATGAAAAGAGGGTGAAAAGTTGGAAATTGTCTTTGCACGTAGGAAAAAGCTTCATGATAAATGTAAAACAGAAAAGAAATGTGATTAGGGGCATGAAAAAGCAAGGCTTAAGATAAGGATAACAGGATGAATATATGTTTTTGAGGAATCTAAGAGGGCGTGTGTTTTCGCTGTTGCTTGTAAATCAACATCCAATTCCAATGGAGCAGCATATTTAAAACAAAGATTCAGGCGAATGAGCGCTTTCTCTGCGGTTGCAGCTTTTGTATGCCATATGGGGGCAAGCGTATCGCGTATCTCTGTTTGTGTAATTTCTGAAATGGGAAGACAGCCTCATCTGGGGAGTACATAAAGTTGTAAAGGTAAAAATCAATACCCATCCTTATCATCATCCTTTAATTCGGCTTTACGGCTTTCAAAAGTCTCTAAAGCAATATCTTTAGGAGAATGAAGGTTATGCATTATCCCACACTTTTGTTTCTCACGTTCTTTATATAGGGTTATGACCTTCACGCAAAACACAGCACTACCGTGTTGCATGTTCACGAGCTTGTTTTAAAGAGATAGCTCTGAGAAGCCTCAAAGCCCATCGCGGTATCGTCCGTGAATTGTATAATGATAAATCCATTGTGCACCACCATCTTCATGTTTATAAAGGTGAAAAGCCGGCACCACCACTCACTTTACCAGCACATGGGTATTGCAACAACTCTTGCGTGAAGGCGGTTCATGAGAGGTATCTCTCCTTCTTTCCTCACTCGTTTTTATCCACATACCAATTCTATTGATGACGTACAAGCAAGCGAATAAAATTGCTTTAACATTAAAGAAATTTGAAAGGGGAGAAGCTTATGGGTATTCGAGGCTATGATTCAAGGTGAATAACGACAAATTATTCTTATAAATCAATGTATTGTTGAGGTGCTCAAGAAACTTTAGCATTGGTCCAGATATGCTTTTGCCGCTTCGAAAATCTGATGAAACATGGCATCTGTTAAGCGTCCAGTATTGGTATTATAACGTGAACAGTGATAGCTTGAAAAGATACGTAGTCTTCCAACGTTATTGATTTCTCCATGTCCAAAAGGGTGGGCTAAAATTTTTGCATTGAGGGCGCGTAGTGTTGAATTATGTGCAATAGTGCCCAGGGTGATCACAGCTTTAAGTTTTGGAAGGTTTGTTAAAAGGGGTGAAAAGAAAGATCGACAAGTGTTGATTTCTATACCAGTGGGCTTATTTTCCGGCGGAACACAACGCACTGAGTTAACAATTGCTGCATCAATCAATTCAAGGTTATCATCTGCTCTTTCTGCAAAGGTACCTTGGGCAAAGCCAAATTTTTTTAAAGTAGAATAAAGTAAGTGTCCAGCATAATCACCAGTAAACGGGCGTCCCGTGCGATTTGCTCCGCGTAATCCAGGCGCAAGACCAACAATAAGAAGTCGGGTTGTCGCAGCACCTTTATAAGGAAAAAAAGGGCGCACTGGTGCATTATACCAGCTTGGTTCTTTCATACGCCAGTCGGAGATGAAATTGTGTAAGCGAGGACATAAATTGCAATTTTTTGGTGGTTCTGGGCACAGTGAGGTTAATTGGCTATTCATGAGGAGGCATTAATCACTTTGTTGTAAAAATTTTAGGATTACTTTCTATGAAGTGTATGGCGGATTATATCTTTATAAACAATCATAATGAACATAAATAAGCGATTTCATAATATCATTTAACATAAAATGATTGCAAACTCTTTTGCAAAGAATAAAATCACACGGTATTTGATTTGAGGAATAGGGAAGTTAAGAAGTATATTGTTTAATGGAATAAGGTCTTTCATTGATAATGAATAGGCATATGGTCAACAATGAATGTGAGGCTATTGTATCGCAAAAGACTGTGAATCAATTGGAATGGTTGAGAGAAATTTTGAAAGTGGTTGCTCTCAAGGAGAGGAACGTTTTATCAGAAAAATGTATCTTCTTAATGGGGCACGACTCTTGCGCAAAATAGAATGCCACCTACGTTGCATTGTTCACAGGCTTGTTTTAAAGAGACATCTCTTAGAGTTTTTCTAAGCTCATTTCGCGGAAGCGTTTGTGAATTGTATAACGATAAATCCATTGAACACAACCATCTTCATGTTTATAAAAGTACAAGCCGGCACACACTCTCTCTTTACCAACTTATAGTATATTTACTCGCCTTATGAGATTGCGATAACCCTTGCATGAAAGCGGTTCATGAGAGGCATTTTCCTCCTTTCTTTTATAGTTTTTATTCATATGTCAATCCGCTGAGTGTGTAAAGCCAAGTGAAAAAAATTGATTTAACATCAAGAGATTTGAAATAAGAGAATCTTACAATATTCAAGGCTATGATTGAAGGTTTATAATGCTTATTCGTCGTTATAAACAATGTGTTCTGTTTGTTGTAATCTGCTTCTTTGAGAATCTTTTATTTATGGCCGTATCGGTCAGCGATTTTAATATTATGTGTTTTGGATAAAAGTCCAAGATTTTTTTTAATAAGCTCTTTAGAGTAAAAAAAGAGAAGAGCTTGTATTGTTTTTCTTGTGTTTTATTGTGGTTTTTGTATATATTCTAAGGAAGTTTTTTTAAACCTTTAAGAAAGAGGCATAAATGGCTCGTGTAACGGTAGAAGATTGCATTGATAAAGTCGATAACCGCTTTGAGTTGGTGCTTTTAGCAGGGCATCGGGCACGTCAGATTTCACAGGGTGCACAGATTACGGTTGATCGTGATAATGATAAAAATCCAGTCGTTGCTCTGCGTGAAATAGCAGAAGAGACATTATCTCCGGCTGATTTGAAAGAAGATCTTATTCATTCGTTGCAAAAACATGTGGAAGTTGATGAGCCAGAAATGGCAAGAGAATTTATATCACATTCAGGTGAAGCAGAAAGTATTTTTGGTACGTCATTAGAAGAAGGCAGTTCATTTGACAATATGTCGGAAGAAGATCTTTTAGCAGGTATAGAAGGTTTGGTTGTTCCAGAGAAAAGTGACGATTATTGATTGCGGTGATTGATGTTGCGGTAATGGGTGTATGAATGAGTGATATGTTCGTGAGAATGTTTTTTCTTGTTTTTGATTGATGAAGTATTCCTATTCAATTAAAGGTTAGTTTGTGAGAAGATAAGGATATGCTCGAATGATGCGTCAGTGTGAGCTTGTTGAGCGTGTTCAACGTTACAAGTCTGACGTAGATGAGGAACTATTAAATAGAGCCTATGATTACGCATTACGAAAGCATGGTCATCAGAAGCGTGCTTCGGGTGATCTTTATTTTTCTCATCCCTTAGAAGTTGCCACTATTTTGACAGATATGCGGTTGGATGAGGCGACAATCGCTGTTGCTCTTTTGCATGATACGATTGAAGATACGAGCGCTACACGAGCAGAAATTGATCAGCTTTTTGGATCTGAAATTGGTAAGTTGGTTGAAGGACTTACAAAGCTCAATAAGCTTGATCTTGTCTCAAAAAAGGCAGTGCAAGCAGAGAATCTTCGTAAACTTCTTATTGCTATTTCTGATGATGTCCGTGTTTTATTAGTTAAGCTTGCCGATCGTCTTCATAATATGCGCACTCTTGGTGTTATGCGTGATGACAAGCGGCGGCGAATTGCAGAGGAAACCATGGATATTTATGCGCCACTTGCAGGTCGTATGGGTATGCAAGATATGCGTGAGGAATTAGAGGATCTCTCTTTCTTTTATTTAAATCCAGAAGGTTATCGTACGATTACGAATCGACTTTCCGAATTATCGAAGCACAATCGTGATGTGCTTTTTAGGATTGAAAATGAATTGACAAAGCTTTTTTTGAAGAATGGCATTAAAGCGGATGTTAAAAGCCGTCAGAAAAAGTCCTATTCAGTCTTTCGTAAAATGGAAAACAAAGCACTGTCTTTTGAACAGTTATCCGATATTTTTGGATTTCGTGTTATTGTTGAAACAGTGAATGACTGTTATCGTGCTCTTGGAATTATTCATACGACGTGGCCAATGGTTCCTGGTCGTTTTAAAGATTATATTTCTATACCAAAGCAGAATGATTATCGTTCTATACATACGACGATTGTAGGACCTTCAAGACAACGGGTTGAATTACAAATTAGAACAGAAGTTATGGATGAAGTTGCTGAATATGGTGTCGCTGCACATTCTATTTATAAAGACTACGGCTCTCGTTATTCGCCTACGAAATTATCAAGTGAAACCAACGCTTATGCATGGTTGCGTCAAACCATACAATCCTTATCTGATGGAGACAATCCGGAAGAGTTTTTAGAACATACAAAACTTGAGCTTTTTCAAGATCAAGTTTTTTGTTTTACGCCAAAGGGGCAGTTGATTGCCTTTCCAAAAGGTGCGACTCCTATCGATTTTGCTTATGCAGTTCATACCGATATTGGTAATTCTTGTGTGGGGGTAAAAATTAATGGGCGTATTATGCCTCTTATGACCAAATTAAAAAACGGTGATGAAGTTGATATTATACGTTCACAAGCGCAAATTCCCCCAGCAGCGTGGGAACTTCTTGTTGTAACGGGAAAAGCACGTTCAGCCATTCGTAGAGCAACCCGCGCAGCAGTACGTAAGCAATATTCGGGTTTGGGGTACCGTATACTTGAGCGTTCGTTTGAATATATGGGAAAGCAATTTTCAAAAGATATCCTTAAGCAAGTTTTGCCACGTTTAGCACGCAAAGATGTGGAAGATGTTTTAGCTGCTGTTGGGCGTGGTGAATTACCTTCAGCTGATGTGATGAAAGCAGTGTATCCTGATTATCAAGATCATCGGGTGGTCCAAAAGTCTTCTTTTAAATCCGGGGAAGAAGGTTGGTTTAACATTGAAAATGCTCAAGGAATGATTTTTAAAGTTCCGGAAAATGAAAAGGATGCAACTATAGAGAAAAAACGTCAATCTAAAGCGTTACCTATTCGAGGAACCGGTGGAGATATTCCTGTACGGTTTTCTCCAGAAGGAGCAGTGCCGGGAGATCGGATCGTTGGTATTATGCAACCAGGGGCGGGGATTGTGATTTATCCGATACAGTCTTCTGCTTTGATGGCGTATGATGATCAGCCAGAGCGATGGATTGATGTTCGTTGGGATATTGATGCTCAAATGAGTGAACGTTTTCCTGCTAGGATCCATCTTTTGGTTGTCAATAGTCCTGGTTCTTTGGCAGAAATTACGCAAGTGATTTCTAGCAATGATGCCAATATCCAAAATTTATCTTTTGTCCGAACAGCATCAGACTTCACAGAAATTATGATTGATCTGGAGGTTTGGGATTTAAAACATTTAAATCGTATTTTTTCTCAGCTAAAAGAGGTTGGTTCGGTGAGTACAGTAAAACGGGTTCATGGATGAAAAAGAGAGATTTTTCGATGAATACACAAGATGTGATTGATATTTTTAAGCAAGCAGATGCTATTTTGGAAGGACATTTCATTTTAACATCAGGCCGTCATAGCGCTATCTATATGCAGAAGGCAAAAGTGTTTATGCATGCTGATTTGACCGAAAAACTATGCCGTGAATTAGCTGAAAAAATCAAAAAATCTGTTGAAGGAAAAATTGATTATGTGGTTGGTCCTGCGATTGGTGGTCTTATTCCTTCGTATGAAATTTCACGTCACCTTGGTATTCCTTCTCTGTGGGTAGAACGTGTCAATGGTGTATTTGAGTTGCGTCGTTTCGAAATTAAGAAGGGCGTACGGGTTGTGATTGTTGAGGATATTGTGACAACGGGTCTTTCTATCCGTGAAACTATTGAGGCTCTTGTTGCAGCAGGAGCGGAAGTGGTAGCAAGTGCATGTATTCTTGACCGTTCTGGAGGGCAAGTTGATGTTGGTGTCCCATTAATTGCTCTTGCCGAATACGAGGTAGCATCTTATGCGAGCGATGCACTCCCTGCGGAACTTGCAATGCTTCCAGCTGTTAAACCAGGAAGTCGAAACATTTAGGTATTTTTATATTTTTTGTTTTTATGTAAAACGTTCAGCAACTAATTTGCATCCTATGGGATTTTATTGTCACAAGCTACATAATTGAGAGTTATATGCTTTTTCGTCGTAGAGAATCAACAGATTTTGTTAAGCGTATTCGGTTGCTTTTATGGCCGCGTCGTTCATTTTCTCGCTCATTTTCTTATATACATAAGCGTATTTTGCGTATATCAGCGACACCGCATAAAGTGGCGTTAGGGTTTGCTATCGGTATTTTTTTAGCTTGTTCGCCTCTTTTTGGGCTACATATCGTTTTAGCAATATTTTTTTCTTGGCTCTTGCGTGCAAATTTTGCAGCGGCGATTATTGGTACTGTTTTTTCTAATCCGTTGACATTTTTATTGATTGTTATGGCTGACTATAAGGTAGGTTATCTTTTGTTATCGCTTTTTAGCAATGTCAATGAGATCTCTCTTTCACAGATTCGCGCTCTGTTCAGTGGATTAGAATTGTCAAATATATCTCTACTTTTTAAAGGCGCATGGGATTCGATCATGAGACCAATGATCTTAGGTAGTACCCTTTTGGGCTTTGTTTTGGGCGGTTTATCTTATATAGGTGTTTATAGAGCAATTGCTCGTTTTCAACAAAAGCGCTATCAAAAGATTATAAAAAAAAAGCATTTGCGGCGAAAAAAATCGGATAATATTTTATGATTGTTGGTCTTGGAAATGATCTTATCGATATAAGGCGCATTGAGAGAATTTTGGTTCGTTATGGGGATCATTTTATTCAACGTATTTTTACCGATATTGAGCAGATAAAATCTGAAAATCTTCAAAAAAGATCTTCTTTTTATGCTAAAAGATTTGCTGCCAAAGAGGCATGTGCTAAAGCTTTGGGAACAGGAATTGCTTATGGTGTAGGGTGGAAAGACATGGGAGTGGTCAATTTACCATCCGGGAAACCAATCATGAAACTGACAGATCGTGCGCAACAACAATTACAAAAATTATTGCCTCCTCATTATGAAGATGTCATTCATCTAAGCATAACGGATGATTTCCCGTGGGCGCAGGCATTTGTCATTATTGAAGCGTTGCCGCGTGGATAGTGTGGGAAATTGTGTTTTTGTTTTTGAAACATTATGATAAAAAAGTGAATAATATTCGTAATGAGAAGGTAGTTTATAATGAGAGAGAAAGTACGTAAAAAGGAAGAAAAAGGTGGAATTTTTGAATTCATTGTTGTTTTGATACAAGCTTTGTGCTTAGCAGCAGTTATTCGAACACTTTTTTTTCAGCCTTTTAGTATACCTTCTGGTTCCATGCGTCCTACTTTGTTGGTGGGCGATTATCTTTTTGTTTCTAAGTATTCATATGGGTATTCTCGTTTTTCTATGCCTTTTTCACCGCCTCTTTTTTCGGGCCGTATTTGGGCATCTCAACCTCGTCGTGGAGATGTTGTTGTTTTTCGTTTACCGAGTAATCCAAAAGTTGATTATATCAAACGTGTTGTTGGGCTACCGGGAGATCGTATACAGGTTCGTCAAAGTGTTCTTTATATTAATGATGAGGCGGTTCCACGTCGCTTTATGGGAAAGATTGATAATTATGATATAACGGAAGTCAATTATCCGGTGAATGTTTATCGCGAGACGATGCTGAATGGTGTCAGCTACGATACGCTTGATTTAGCTTTTATTCCGCAAGTTGATGACACAGAAGTTTTTGAAGTTCCGGCCGAGCATTATTTTATGATGGGCGATAACCGTGATAATTCAGATGATAGCCGTTTGGGTGTAGGTTATGTGCCAGAGGAAAATCTGGTTGGGCGGGCAAGTATGATTTTTTTCTCTATTCGGAATGGTTCAAGTGCTTGGCAGATTTGGCGCTGGCCATTTGATGTACGTTGGGGGCGTTTATTTTCTTTTATCAATACTGTTCATGATTTGCCTCTTATCAAGCAAGGAAACGACGATGAAGCGTCCAATGATTGATCAACTTGAGAAGTTGACGGGGCATCGTTTTAAAAATGAAGAAAGATTAAAAAGAGCATTAACGCATTCTAGTGTACAAGATTCAGAGCAGGGGAACTACGAGCGACTAGAATTTCTAGGTGATCGCGTTCTAGGGCTTTTGATTGCAGAAATGCTGTATCAATTTTTTCCACAGGCAAGTGAAGGTGAGTTATCTGTGCGCCTAAACGGTCTGGTAAATGCACACACATGTGCCGAAATCGCGCGAGAAATGGGTTTGGCTGAAATGATCCATGTTGGTTTTGAGATGAGAAACTTTGAGGGGCGCCGTCTTATCAATATGCATGCAGATGTGGTAGAGGCTTTGATTGCTGTCATATATCTTGATGGAGGCTTGGAAAGTGTTCGGCCTTTTATTCAAAAATATTGGCAAAGTCGGGCAAAACAAATGGATGCTGATCGACGTGATGCTAAGACAGAGTTACAGGAATGGGCGCATATACAGGGCAATGTACAACCGCATTATCGGGTTATAAAGCGTTCTGGTCCAGATCATGATCCTATTTTTATGGTAGAAGTAAGCGTTTCTGGTTTTGCACCAGAAACTGGGCAGGGCAGTTCTAAAAGATATGCTGAAAGAATGGCGGCTGAAAAAATTTTACGACGAGAAGGTGTATGGGAAGCAATGAGAAAGAGTAGTCATGGATGACGTTATAAAAACGCGTTCTGGTTTTGTTGTGCTGATTGGAATGCCTAATGCTGGTAAATCCACATTGGTGAATCGGTTAGTTGGAGAGAAGGTTTCAATTGTAACCCATAAGGTACAAACAACACGAACTTTGATCCGTGGTATTGTCATGCATGATAATACGCAAATTGTGTTGATTGATACTCCAGGTGTTTTTCATCCTCACAAACGATTAGAACGTGCGATGGTGTCGGCTGCGTGGGGAAGCGCTAAGAGTGCTGATGTCTTGCTTGTTTTGATTGATGTTCAAAATGGGCTTTCGGATGATGTTTATGCCATGTTAGACATTGTAAAAAATGTTAAACAAGATAAAATTCTTGTCCTTAATAAAATTGATACAGTTGCGAAAGAGTCTCTTTTAGCTTTAACCGCAAAGATTAATGAACGTGTAAAGTTTGTGCAGACATTTATGATTTCTGCTCTAAACGGTTCTGGCTGTCAAGATTTGCTTCATGCGTTGAGTTCCATGATGCAGGAGGGGCCATGGTACTATCCAGAAGACCAAATTTCGGATATGCCCATGCGTCATCTTGCTGCTGAAGTTACGCGCGAAAAGCTTTTTCTTCGCCTTCATGATGAACTCCCTTATTCCTCAACCGTTGAAACAGAAAACTGGGAAGAGCGTTCAGATGGTTCAGTGAAAATTAATCAAGTGATTTATGTAGAGCGTGAGAGTCAGAAAAAAATTGTTTTAGGAGCAAAAGGTGAGACAATCAAAGTGATTGGTCGAACAGCACGGAAAGAATTAATGGAAATTATGAACCAGAAGGTTCATCTTTTTCTTTTTGTAAAGGTGCGTGACAATTGGGATAGTGATCCAGAACGTTATCGTGAAATGGGATTGGATTTTTTAAATTAGATGAAATGGAAGGAACAAGCCATTATCCTTGGTACGCGCCAACATGGCGAAACGAATGTTATTCTTGAAATTATGACACGTCAGCATGGCCGTCATATGGGGGTCGTAAAAGGGGGGCGTTCGCGTCGCATGGCTGCTCTTCTTCAACCTGGAAATTTTGTTGAAGCTGAATGGTGGGCCCGTCTAGATGAACATTTAGGGCTTTTTCGGCTTGAAGCACTTGATTTACATGCAGCGCGATTAATTGTTTTACCAGAAGCACTTTATGCTTTGCAGGTGATGGCGTTTCATTTGCGTCTTCTTCCTGAGCGTGATCCACATCCTCTTTTATATGATATGTTATATCTTTTTATGCAGAATTTTGATGAATGCTCTGTCATTGCAGAATTGCTTGTACGTTTTGAAATGCGGCTTCTTGAAGAGCTTGGTTTTGGGCTTGATTTATCTCATTGTGCTGTAACAGGGCGTCAAGAAGGGCTTTGTTATGTTTCACCAAAATCGGGGCGGGCTATATGTGAGGAAGCAGGGCGTCCTTGGAAAGAAAAGCTTTTAACCTTACCACAGTTTCTTGTGCAACGAACGATTCGTCCTGGAGATTTTAGTGACATAATAAATGGTTTTATTTTAACAGGCTTTTTTTTAATGCGCCATGTTTGGGAACCACGAGATATCAAACAGCCCTCGGTGCGCATAAATTTGATACAATTGTTTGAACGGCAGTTTCGTATACAAGCGTTAATTTGATCAATCATGATGAGAATGTGAAGATGCAAATCTTAAAAACGATTGCGGAAGTACGCCAATATATTACAGAAGAAAAACGTTTAGGTCTTTCAATTGGTTTTGTTCCCACCATGGGGGCATTACATGATGGTCATCTTGCATTGGTACAAAAATCAAGAGTAATGTGTGATCGAAGTGTGGTTTCTATTTTTGTTAATCCAAAGCAATTTGGTCCCCATGAAGATTTTGATAAATATCCAAGAGATTTAATGGGCGATTGTGCATTATTAAAAAAAGCGGACGTTGAATATGTTTTTGCACCTTCTGTAGAAGAAATGTGGCCACCAGGAAATGAGACCATTGTAAAGGTAGAAAAATTATCACGTATTTTGATGGGGAGATTGCGTCCAGGGCATTTTTGTGGTGTGACCAGTGTCGTTGCTAAGCTTTTTAATATTGTTCAGCCAGATAAGGCTTTTTTTGGGGAAAAGGATTTTCAACAAATTTCGATTATTCGGCGTATGGTAAAAGATTTGGCTTTTCCCATTGAAATTATTGGAGTCCCTATTTCTCGTGAAGAAGATGGTGTTGCACGTTCTTCACGTAATCAACTTTTGACATTAGAAGATCGTAAAGCTGCCAAAATAATTCCTGAAAGTGGTTGGGCTGCTGAAAAGCTTTATCATGAAGGTGAACGTTCGGTTGGTAAATTATGCAAAATTGTTCGCGATATTTTACGAAAAGAGTCACGTGCACGCATTGAATCAATTGATTTACGGGATATGGAAACTTTATGTGTGGCGAAAGGAAAATTAGAAAAACCTGCAGTTTTACTTCTCACTGTTCGTTTTGGTGAGGTGAAGCTTATTGATCAATATATATTACAAGAGAAAAGAGAAAATTGAAAATGAGTGTACATAAAACGATAAAGCGTATAACCACTTCTGAAATACGATCAAGAAAAGGACAAAAGCCGATTGTTTCTTTAACAGCTTATCAGGCTTATACTGCACGAATTGCTGATCCTTATTGTGATTTTCTTTTGGTAGGTGATAGCCTTGGTATGGTTGTGTATGGATTTGAGACAACGCTTCCTGTAAGTTTAGATATGATGATTTTGCACGGGCAGGCGGTCGTTCGTGGGTCTAAGAGGGCTCTTGTGGTTGTTGATATGCCTTTTGGATCTTATGAAAAAAGTCCAGAACAAGCTTTTGCTAATGCGTCGCGTATTCTTGCACAAACAGGATGTGGTGCAGTGAAGCTTGAAGGTGGTGTTTCTATGGCAGAGACGATTAACTTCTTGTGTAAGCGCGGTATTCCAGTTATGGCGCATATTGGTCTTACGCCACAAGCGGTGAATCATTTAGGTGGTTTTAAAACACAAGGGCGCAAGGAGGGTGATTGGCAAAGAATTGAAGCCGATGGAGCGGCAATTGAAGAGGCGGGTGCTTTTTCTGTTGTTGTGGAAGGAGTTGTAGAACCTTTAGCGGTGAAGCTGACAGAAAAACTTTCTATTCCAACCATTGGTATTGGTGCTTCCAATCAGTGTGATGGACAGGTATTGGTTATGGAAGATATGTTAGGTTATGGTGCTTATGTACCAAAATTTGTGCGCCGTTATGGTGCTCTTGAACAGGCGATGGAGACTGCGATCAAGAATTATGCAGAAGACGTCACCTCTCGTGCTTTCCCAACGGATGAGGAAGTCTATAAACTAAAATAAATCCAGTTTAATTAAAAAAATATGATAAGCGAGCATTTATTATTAAGTCTAGATAATGGAGTCATGACCTTCACGTAAAACAAAACGCTACCGTATTGAATGTTCACGGGCTTTTTTTTAAGAGACATGTCTTAGAGCCCCTAAGCCCATTTCATGGCGCTGTTGCTTGAATTGTATCACAATAAGTCTTGTATACGAATAAACTCCATTGCGCACCACCTTATAAAAGGACAAACCGACCCTATCATTCTCTTTACTAAATCATAGTATTGCGACAGCCCTTGCATGAAGGCAGTTCATGAAAGGATTTTTTCTCCTTTCTTCTGTAATTTTACTCTCATACCAA
>NZ_CALW02000095.1 GCF_000312565.1 Bartonella rattaustraliani AUST/NH4 | reverse complement strand
GATATATTACACAAACAAATATACCATAACATGTTGAATCTAAACAATGAATCTACATTTTTTGCTTGCAATTTTAGAGGCTATTTGGTATATAAATCGAAGTTTCCTCTTAGTTCAAAAGATCTACGCAAGTTAAAAACCGCGTCATTTAATGGCGCGTTTTTTATTTTGCACTTGCAATTATGCACATTATGTGTCAAAATAGTGTTGAATTTATTGCTCTGAACATTTCTCTTGTCTCTTAGTTATGAATTCGTACTTTTTTCGTTTTCTTTAGATAAAAGTGCCTAAACCGACGAATCATTTTGATAAAAGCCGTGTTAAGTTGCCTAGTGATTTGCACGGTTTTTATTATTTGTGTATCTCCTTTAAAATTAAAGCCGCGTCGTTAATTGACACGGCTCTTTTTTTGAATGCTACCTTTTAGAAAGCGCTGCGTACCTTTCTCTCAATTCATCTATAGTTTCTACTCTATCTCCAGAATACATTAACCCCGTAGAAATCTCTTTTTTTCCTGTAACCCATGCACCTGAAAAAAGCTGCGTATCTCCAAAAATACGTGCCCTGCCACCAATAATCGCACGACCATAAGCTCGTACATTGCCATGAACCTTCGCAAACCCATTAACATGCACCTCATCACAAATTACTGCATTTTCAAAAACCTTCGCATGCACCCAAACAACGGCAGCATTATAAACCTTGGCATCATCACCAACCCAGCAACCACCATGATGAGAAAGGTTGTGTTCACTTTCAATAAAACCACCTAAATCACCTTTTTTAACATCTCCAAAACTTATTAATGCTTTAATGCGATGAAGTGTTGTCATCCTGCCAAATTCATCTTTAACTTCTATAGTTTCATTAGTGAGCTCATATTTTTTGCATTTACGCATTTTGGGTAGACCTTTAATAGCCATGAGAAACCCCGTTCTATAAATTCGTTAGATTGTAAATTGAAAATGACGGTAATGACGCCCCCGCCGCGCCTTGGTTAATTACAATTTTTTTGTGGAAATCAGCAAAATAACGCTGTTTATTGACTTGAATCTTACACACAACTGTGATAACTATCATATCACTCTTAAATGAGGATATGGTTTAAAGTTATGTGTATTATTGCGTATTTCCGTAAATTTGCTCTCGTAAATATGTGATACCTTTAGAAGTTATCTTCGCGGACGGTACGGTTTTTTCAGTACCGTCCGGTCTATAAACAGTTATAACAGGGCAATCCATGAGACCTTTTTGTATTTTCTCTTGATATGGCAATAGAGGCGAACCCGGAGCTCTTCTGTATACCCAACCATAAGCTTGTAAATAATGGCTTAAATCTTTTGGTCTTATTTCCAGTATTTTTGCCGCTTCAGTTATACAGAAGAGTCCATCGGATCGTTTTAACCCGTCGAGAGCGATAGCTTTTGGTTTAAGAGTATTTACTTCGTTTTTTAAAATTTCTATTTTGTTGACACTTTCTAAAAGTAGTTTTTTAACGAAGAGAGGATCTTCTAAAGCATTTGCGAGGTCGAATTGTTGATTTGTTACTTGCTTTGCACGCCGCTCGCATTCGATAAAATATTGACGAGCTTGCTTGCCCTTTTCATTGCGCTCTACCATGGCAAGCTCTTTTGCCATGTCTAATGTGAGGTGATATTCTTTTAATACAACATTTTGACGTTCGCCAATTTTGGCGGACGTTAAAAGATAATCACTTCCCTCTGTAAATTCGTATTTGCGAATGCGGTCTTTAATCCAGTTAGAAAAGTCTTTGCCTATTTCCAAAAACGCATGCAAATCACGAGCATTTACAGTTTGAACTAATTTACCATCGATTTGAGTTTGATTTATGTTAATTAAAGATTGTGTCATGATACTGTCTCCTGTGAAAAATAATAAGGTTTCTATTGACACACAATAAGAGGAATGCCGGGCGCTAGAAACACAGTTCACAGCCTGTTGTTACGCTTTTCTCATTAAAGAGTATTGTATGGCGTAACCACACCCGACAATCCCCTCTTATATGCTATAAAGCATAATTGAGTCAAAACTTTATATCGCGGAAGAGAGATTGATTATAACCCCATCCGCTGAGAACTTTAGTGTTTCTAGCACTTACTGTTTAATTTAACAGAGTGATTCGATTGATGTCAATATGTATTTTACACTTTTTTAACTTTTTTTCATTTTGATGTTTATCTCTTTGAATCTAAAGTTAAAAAGCAGGCGCCCCCGCCGCGCCGTGGTGTTAATTAAGCAGCCTCGTTAATGCTATGTACATTATCGAAAACGGGGTTATGAGCTTTCAAAAGAGATGCTATTGACTGAATTGGCTCGGATTGACCAAACTCTGTCATGATTGCTAAGATTTTTGTAAAATTTGGGATTTCGTTTTGTAATTTAAAAAACAAGACTTTCTCAAGAGCTGCCATAAGCTCTACTAAAGAAACATGATATTCATCTTCAGTATTAATATCAATATTTTCACTATTAGTTTCTTTACACGCTACCATCCACAAATCGCATAGGAAGTCGGTGGTTATTTTGATATCATTTTTTTCAGAATTTTTCATAATAAATCCTATCTGTTTATAAGTTTTTCATTGACACCCTTAAGGGCGCCGGGCGCTGAAAAACACGGCAGATAGTCCGTCGTTACACTTTCCCCTATAAAGGGTATTGTATAGTGTAACCACACCCGGCATAATCGTTATATGCTAATAAGAGCATAAAAGAAAGCCAGTATTTTAGAGCATGGGAGGAGGTCTTTTCGTAACCTTTACCGCCATCTGTATAGTGTTTTTCAAGCACTTGTCGCCTTTATATACGAATTGTTTTTTTGCGTCAATAGCATTTTACAATTTTTTTTCATTTTTTTCTCACTTTGTGTTTAATGATTTGATTATTAACAGCATTTTTTATTTCTTCGTCCATAATATCAAGTGGGTCCAGATTGGTATTGTTTGCTTGTGAAAAGGAATTATCCACAGGGTGTTGATAACTATTTTTAGTGTGTGCATAATTTTTTTTAACCTCGCGCTTGTGATCTGAAACGACCGTTCCCTGCCCTTTTGATTTTATCGTTTTGTTGTATTCGTCTGTTAAGGGTTCATAACTCAAAACGCTTGTAGGAAACGGTCCCCCATACAGCCATGCCTCTACTTGTGCTTTTGTACTGAAATCAACGTTTTCAGGCATGTCAAAATACTGCCCGCCTTCAAAAATCTCATATTCACGTAAAATCTCTTGCTCACAGCTCTCATCATAGTCTCTATAGCCTTGGTCGCTTTGATTGGTGTCTTGATACTCATAAAGATTGTAAAAACATTCTTGTGCCCCGGTCCCCCATGGTATGTGACCAATTGCAGTTGCAATAAAAGTTTTTTTTGCTGGTTTTTTAGTGAATGTTAACAATATGTCTGTTAAGATACCCATAATAGACCTCATATTTTTACCATAGGTTTATTTACCTTAAATTTGACCGTAGAGAGCGTTTTGTTGTTTTCTGGTGTAATGCATCAAAAAAGTTTCAAACCGCTTTGTACGGTCCCTTTTTGTCGATTTAAACGCATATCTAATCACAAAATCATTTCCTCTTTTCGATTTTTAACGTTTAAACGTTCTCTTCAGATTCTGAATCGGTTTTCGAACTGCCAAACATTTCTTTCATCTGTCTCATGAGCTCTTCAAACTTTTCATCAGACATAAGCTTTCCCTGTGGTTTCATTTCTGGTTTATTAAGGCTACGGATGATAGATTCTGCTTTTACACGAATGTTGTTTTCAAGCTTTTCACAGTAGCTATAAAATTCAGATGCCGACGGCATAAATGTTGCGTTTAAACCTTGTGCTTTTCCTAGCAAAACGTCCTGCACAGCTTGCTCCAATGCCCAGCTACTCACGTTTCTAAGAACGTATGTGTAAGCAAGCGCTGTCGACGTTGGATCTGCTGTAGTTTGCATTTTAAGACCGTTTGAAATCAACATAAACGCTGTTTGAATTTCCTCTTCAGTCGCTTTCTTCTCAAGCGTATTGAGCGTATCATTGGCTAGTGAGGTAATGAGCTCCGCTTCTGAAGTCGAAGGTTTCTGATTGGGCAGCCAATGGTGCGGATATTCTTTTGTCATTCTTAAACAAAAATTCGAATGCACTACCTGAATTTCTGATATCGGACATTGCGTGCGCAACCTGACGACTGAGGCTGATTTTTTCGTTTCCTTGGTTGGATCCTTGCTTTCCATAATTTACTCCTTGAGAAGGTTTGTTAAAATCTTTTGAGTTTCTCACCCAATTGCGCCACGTTGCTTGCCAATCCAACTTGGTAGCGTTTGCTCCTGATTTGGAACTCCAGTAATCTCTAAACTTTGCAATCTCGACTTTCACACGCTCTGGAGGCAAACCCTCTTGAATCGCAAAATCAAAATCGGGTTCGAAGTCTTTAGGCAATCGACCGCCGCGATGAGCTTTGGAATGTTTTGTTTTTTTCAAAACGTTTTTTTGCTCGTGAATGGGTGGGGGGCTTTCTGATGATAATTCACTTTGCTCTGACACAAGCTCCAAAACCTGATCAGTGTTTTGATCAAAGCTCTCATCAATTTCTTTTTTTGCTAATACGATAGTATTAGTTTTTTTATTTATGTGGTTGTGGTTGTGGTTGTGATTGGCATCATTTAGCATTGCTTTAGCATCATGCTTAGAGCTTTTAGCATCATGCTTAGCATCATACTCATTGTTATCTTGAGACTTGTCCCATCTTGCCTTTGCTGCCTTCTGCGCTCTTTCTGAAAACTTGTTTAAATTTTCATTTGAGTTATTGAGTTCCTCTTCAACTTGTAAACTCCACAAACGTCCATCTTCCAAACAAATGATCTTCTTATCACGTAATAAAAACTCTAATGCTTTATTAAATAACTTTTTTGAGCAGCCTGCGCTATGCGCTAATTTGTCTTGATCATAAAAAATGGGTTCTCCATTTTTACGCATGTGCCATTTCAATGTAACGTATGTCGCTATTTGAAATGCTTTCATACCATTAGTTTCTGCAAGACAATCTGACGGAAAGCTGCGAACCCAAACCAACTTAGTTGACATAATCTTTACCCCCCATGTTTTCATGCAAGGTAAGATTGTCTAAATCTTCATCAAAGCAGTCGAGATCTTCTTCAATACTGTTGAGCTCTGCCTCAACGTCTGAATTCCATAAACGTCCGTCCTCCAAACGTATGATATGACCAGTTTTTATTAAAACGTCTAAAGCTTTCTCAAATCTTTTTACTGAACAGCCAGCGCAATGGGATAAAATTTTAAGATTGTTTAAAAGAGGCTCACGAGTAAGTAACATGTGCAACCGCAATCGCATATAAACATTACCTTCAACTGAAGGTAACTGAGAGATCTTAATCGCCCACTGTTCAGCAAAAAGTCTCGTCCATGGTAACTTATTTACCATTATCTTTTCCCTTTCCCTTAATTATTAAATGTAAAATTGATAAAGCGTCTGCTTCGTTATCATCTTTCGGTGCATAGCCTTTGGAACGCATTGCACTCATCATCTCTTCTTTCGAGGCATTCCCCTTTCCCGTTGTGGCTTTTTTTATTGTACAAACCGGAATACCTTCATAAGGAATTTGGTGGTGTTCACACCACGACGTTAATGTCGCTAGCAAACCACCATAAATATGAGCAGCGTCTGTACCTAAATGACGCCTCACTTCTTCAAAATAAACTTCATCAATGCCCCCTGCTGTAGCCTTCATTTCTGAAAGCCATTGCTTAAAGCGTAAAAAACGCATGCCACCGCCTTCAAAACGACGGGGTTGGAAATGAATGGTGCCACTGATGATATGCCCATCCCCACCGCGTATCGCCCACCCCGTCTTTGTTCCTAAGTCCAAACAAAGAATCGTATTAATCACTGCACCACTCCATACAAAACGTATTTTATAAGGTTGTTTTTTTCCGAAAATGAAGAAAAGAAGGAGGTAAGAAGAAAGCTTACAAACTGAGCTTAATGCTTTTAATATATAGTCGGTGGTCAGATAATTAGTTTACGACTAATCATTCGTTCCAAAGAATTAAACAAATCCGATACTCCACTTTTCATTATGGAACAAACTTCCTCAAATAATCCTCAAAAAACAATTAAAGCTCACTTTTGGACATATTTCTTATAGATCCCATATTATTCTTTTTTGTTTACTTACCTCATCTCTAAGCTCTAATGACTGTTTAAAATAGTGATAAACCTCATAGAGCAAATACAAATTACTCGTTATGGAAAGAATGGCTGCTGCTGTACTCATATCTCTCTCCTTACTTACTTTTCTTCTTGATATGCTCTCTTATGAGGACGGTCATCATGACCAATTCGTTTTGTTTCAAATTCCATGAGGAAAAGAATACAGCAGGCGGCATGTGCTAGGTGTGAGCGACCACTTTCGCTGTCTTTATCTTCCCCTTCAAACCATGATAACAAGTGACGCAAGGCAGCACCGTGAAAACGACTCCAGTGCGTGCCTTTACGCCAGTTGTTTGCTCCATACTTCTTTGCTCCAAATTCGAGAACGCGACCTATTTCCATCAATTGTGACGGAGGTATAAGATCAACACGAGGCTTGCCATCATCATTTTTATGCGCTTGTTTATACGCTTCCATTATAAGCTCATGATGAAATGCGAATGGTTTCATCATCATCTCCTTAAGGCTGCAAAGTCTTGCCGGTGTGATCAACACCGCTGCTCTTGCAAGTTTTAATAATTGGGGGGCGTTGCTCTTGATCGCATAAAGATTTTAAAAGATAAGCGACCGTTCCTCTTGGAGGAATGCCGTATTTTTCCCAACGCCATACCGTTGCTTTGTGAACACCTAACAACGCTGCCATTTCATGTTGCGTAAGATTAAGGCGTTTTCTTAATTGTTTTGGGTCTATTTTATTCATAATAATAATATGCATTATGAGTATTTTAATGTCAAGTCGAAATGCATACTCATTTTATGCAATATGAGTATGTATAGGAACTTTTAAAATGCTTAATAAAATAACAGATCAATCTTCTAGACTAATGAAAGCTCGTTTAATACGTGGTTTCAAAAGCGCGAAAGCAGCCACTAAATACTTTGGATGGAATTATTCTAGCTACATACAACATGAACAAGGTATTAGAGGCATATCACGCGCATCTAAAAAATACGCAACTGCTTTTAAAGTTAGTGAAGCTTGGTTACTAACTGGAGAGGGGGATGGTCCTTCTACGCTAGCTACTGACTTGGCACAAACCGTTGATCAAAAAATCATTGATCTATTACAAATAACAAATCACGCTGATAAAGAAGCAATTTTTCATATTTTAAACAGCCTAAATTCTGAAAAAAAGAAATAAATGCTTTTTTGCCCTCATAACTAAAATTTGAGATTACCTGCGTTATTTCATTTTGTAACTGCATATAACTTTTCCTTTCCTCACAAATGTTAATTTATAAAAATCCTATCAAAAGGATTATTTTAAACCCCTCTAAAAAAATATGCATTATGTGTATTTTTTATTTGACTAATATGCATTATGTGTATATACAAACACCATACCCTGAAAAAAAAACCTATGTCAAGGCGTTTTTTTCAAAATGTGTTTAAATATTTTGATAATGGAGGCATTTG
>NZ_CALW02000096.1 GCF_000312565.1 Bartonella rattaustraliani AUST/NH4 | reverse complement strand
TTTTGTTGTTTTTTCTTTTCCTTCCATTCTTTGTACCATTCCTCTTGAAGGGTATAGACAGGGTCCAAAGCCGCTTGCATGGCTGGTGATTTCATTGTTGAAGGTTTCCCAACAAGAGCCCCCCACAGATTAGGCACAATTTTCCAATCATCATATTGTTTTGGAGCAATACGAACGCCATTGCCAATCACAGCAGCTAAAGCACAGAGAGTAGCAACGGCAACAAAATCGATAGGGGATTGTTGACGGTCTGAAATGTCATAAATAGAGCGTCCTAAGCTTAAAGGAACTTGTGTAGGGTCAAAAGGCTCTACGGGTAAAAGAGTAGCCTTGATTGGCTGTAATTCCCCCCAACCACTTTGTTGCAATGCTTGCTTATAAGGAATGGCTTTTAAACAAGCATTGTTGTGTAAAGAGGTATTATCGTTATCATTCACGAGAGTATTATTACCTAGAGTTTTATTATCTTGATTATCTAAAATCTTATTATCTTGTGACATGAGAGCGTCCCTTTTGAGAAGAGAGAAAATCGTTAAAATCAGCACCTTTAGGGGCTTGCATCATAAAGACCTCAAAGCCTTGTTTATGCGCATGGCTAGCCAAGGCATAACCTGCTTTATGACCCGCCTCATCACCGTCCATTGCAATGGTCAGACGGGCTTTGGTTTTGGGTAAATTCACATGCATCATGCCATGGGTTGAAAGGGCAGCCCACAAACTTACAGGCTCTGGTAACAAACCAGACAGTAAAGAAAGCCCCGTTTCTATTCCCTCACAAATCACTAGGTGGCGTTCATTATCTTGGCTTAAATGCACAGCACCGCCCATAACAGAACCCAACATAGCTTTTGCTGGTTTCTGATCTGTTTTGCAGCCATTGCCTTTTAAAAAGGTTCTATGGATTGCAAAGGAGCCAGCGCCCTTAACAAGAGCAAGCAACGCGGGCAGTGTAATTCCCGAAGGATGAGGGCATTGATCATGAAAGCGTAAATTGGGTGACAAGGCACAAGTGATACCACGCTTGCGTAAATAAGTTTCTGCTAGGCTATCTTTTATAGTTTGGCTTTGTTTCCAAAGCTCTCTTGCTCTCTCTGCATTCTGTTTTGCTCGTTTGAAATCAGCATAAAACTGTTTTGAGAAAGAAAGCGTATGACCATAAGCATTCTCAAAATATGCTTGTGTATTGAAAAGACCAATGTTTTTAAGAGAGCTTTGATGATCTGTTTAAAAGAGCAGCCAGCATGACAATGAAATAATAATTGACCATTATAACCATAAGTAAGAGCTAAACTAGGAGTGCCATCATCATGGGCAGGGCAATGGGCAAGTCCATAATGCCCATGCCAAACACCTGGCACAGCACGTGTTATGCCCGCAGCATGTCTATAAGAATACATTTTTTATCCTATGATCTTGCATCACAGGACGGATTTTGCTATTCATAATCTGATGAGTAATGAAGAGCCTTGTCCGTCCTTACGTGACAAGGTTTTCTTTTATGCAGCATTATTGCTACGGTTGTTTTTTGCTTTCTCTATCACACCGTGAAGATCAGATTGTAACCAACGCGACAAAAAACCAAACTTTAAGGGCTTTGGTAAAACACCGTTTGTCACATGACGTCGGAATGTTGAAACACTCATATGGAGCAATTTTGCACTTTCACGGTCTGTAAGAAGAGTATCATTTTCGGTCATTTCTAAAATCCTTTCAAAACACAAATTATAAACAAATCATAACCACTTATTAACCATATTTTTGTCATATTGAAAAGTAATATTATCTATAAAAAACAGTCTGTTATCATGTTTTTTTTAAAATTGAATCTTGATGAATCTTATTGAGAAAGAATGAGAGAAAAGAGAGCTAAAGTTATCCACAGGTTATGGGGTATTGCACCCCATCTCTTAAGTTTGACCGGTGACAAAAGCCGCCCATTTATCCATATAAACACGGCGCTGTTCTAGATAGTCTGTACGACGATAGGCACGCTCTACTTTACCACCTACCGTATGACTTAGAATTGTTTCAGCGACCTCATAGGGGGCATCGGTTGTTTCAGCGAGCCAATTGCGTAAACTAGAGCGAAAACCATGCGGGCAGGCGTTTAGTCCAGTCTGTTGCATATACTTTGACATACATTTTTCAGCAAGAGGACCTCGACCGGTTGCAGAGAAAAAGAAATCATTGCGAGAAAGTAAGCGCGCTTGTTTCAAAATTTCTAATGCCTCTGTTGATAGAGGCACACGAAACTCTGTTGTAGCATCACGCCTTCCTTTCATATTTTCGGCAGGGATTGTCCAGATATCACCCTCAACCTGATCTTTATGGATATAACGTAAAGGACGTGTACGAACCCCTGTAAGGATAAGCAAACGTAAAGCCAATTGCGTCATGGTTGTTGTTTGGCAAAGTGTTTGATAAAAAGCCGGCACATCTTTCCAATCCATTGCAGGTCTATTAACAGTTTTATGGCGTTGTTTCCCTAAAAGCGCGCGTGCTTTTTCTACTGCTTGTAAATCAACATTCAAACCTAATGCAGCAGCATGCTTGAGACAAAGTTTGATACGTATCAGTGCAGTCTGAGCAGCCCCAGCTTTTGTATGCCAAATAGGGGCAAGAACATTGCGTATCTCTGTTTGTGTAATCTCTGAAACGGGTAGACAACCTAATTTGGGGAGTACATGAAGTTTTAAGGGTAGAAACCAGTTACCATTTTTCCCATCTCCTTTTAATTCAGCTTTACGACTTTCAAAAGCATCTAAAGCAATGTCTTTTAAATAATGGAGATTGCGCATTGCTTCACGCTTTTGTTTCTCACGTTCTTTAATGGGGTCACGACCCTCTCGTAAAACAGAACGCCATTTTGTTGCAGTTTCACGAGCTTGTTTTAAAGAGACATCTCTCAAGGCACCCAAGCCCATTTCACGACGACGCCCGTGAATGGTATAGCGATAAAGCCATTGAGCACCTCCATCTTTACGCTTATGAAGTAACAAGCCTGCACCATCATTATATTTACCAGCTCCCAATGTTGCGACAGCCCTTGCATTAAGACGATTCATAAGAGCCATTTTTAGTCCTTTCTTATACAGTTTTTACCCACACACCAGCCCCGCTTGTGACGTGCAAGGAAATGGTTTCGATTGATTCAAGATAAACAGATTTGAAATGAAAGAATCCTACGTTATTCGGAGTTTTAACTCAATATGAATAACGCTAAATTATCATTATAAATCAATATCTTGTACCATTTTTAAAGGATCTAAATGCGTGACAACCGGCTCTCCCTCAAGATTATCCTCATAATTCAACCGCGTGTCTGTCCACCCCATGCCACAGATAACCGCGTCTTGGAAGGCATCAGAATCTGCATATTCTGCATGGGCTCTGTCTCTAAACCATTCTGCTGCACCGGTAAGCAACTCATTCGGAAAGGCTTTTCCTACCTGCCGTGGAATAAACTGCACTTCACGCTTGTTATTTCTCTCAGACCCCACAACCGCATTCACAAGAGGCGCAATGCGGTTAAAAGTCATCACGGGGCGGTTTTGCTCTTTTAAAGCCGCTAAATCCTTCTCATCCCACTGATCACCGTTATAAAAGCCAAAATCTTCACGCGCTTGCTCTCGCCATTTATTCACATGCGCTATATCTTCTTTGTACCAATTGATCAGCTTACAAAACAGATCATCCTTTGACAGATCTGAAGTCTCTTTTTCATCCAGTGTCTCATTGTCTTGCATTATTGTGCCATCCATGAGGTGTTATTGTTATAATCTTTCCAACCGCTATAGGCTTTTCTCTTTTGTCTTATCTCAGGCTCTTCATATGAGACGCACATGAGACCAAAAGCGTCTGCAGCATGGCTGGACCAATCATGCTCGGCTCCCAAGCCAATACCCCGTTTCTCATCCCATTTCTCATGATACCAATTCAGTGCCTTGCGACCTGCCGCCGTTGTTTCTTCATTAAACCAGATTGACGGCAAAATACGTCTCACTGCCTCTATGCGCATCTTCACAGCACCAGAACCTTGATTAGGGACGACTTGCGTTTCAAAACCCGCGTCACTCAGAGAGCTTTCAAAACTCACATTGTGGACTCTATCTCTTGTGGCACCATCATGGGGTAAAACCATCAAGGCTTTCTCATAACCGTTTTGACGCAACCAACCGATATGCTCGGATAACGGCTGTCCCTGTGCCTCATAATAATCAAGCACTCTTATCTCTTTCCCTATGAACTGTGCTATCCAGATTGCCGTGGCGTCTGCCTTGGCACCCGTACCCCCAATATCCCAAAAGGCGCGTATCTGCATGAGAGGATCACGTGCAACACGTCCTATCCGCCCTTCTTGCTCGGCATCTAACATTTCCTTTTGATAGTAAGCACCTTGGACGGCTTTGAGATAATCCCCTTCCCATATATGCTTATAGATCTCAGGACGGTTTTTAAGATCATCCAATCTTGCCTCATCCAAAATCTTTGGAAATTTTGGATTATCAGACCAGTTTATCTCAACGCCCTTAATGGCTTTGTTGTCTGTAAAGCGAAACCGTTTCTCAACCGGAGCATTCTCACGCAAGGGATTCCAAGTCACCCATAATTCTGTACGCCACCCCTCACCTTCCTCACGCAATGTAGGAATAAGCGTTTGCCATGCTGTCTCGGTCACCGGCTCTGCCTCATCAACCCAACAAAGCAAAATACGCCCCATCGATTTAATACTCGCTATATTGCGATCAAGACCGATAAACTGAAAGTCTATACGCCCATCAATGGACTTAATCGAGGACTCCCCAATCTTGTAATAAGCACTCAAAAAGTCGTGATCTTCAATAGCCCGTTTAATCTCTTGCAAAGAACTCTCTGCCAGTGAATTTTGAAACTGACGCGCGCATACAATGTTACCAGAGACCCCTCCTAAACCCAATTGATAGCCCTTTAAAGCCGTCATTAAAGCAAAGGACCTTGTTTTGCCTGATCCTCTTCCTCCCCATGCTGCTCTTACAAAAGCCTCGCCTGCAAAGATAGGCACAAGCTTGCGTATGATCTTAATTTCTCTCTCTGTCGTCATCTAAATACGATATTTTGACATTCTGCACGATATGAATGGCACCCCCATTTTGCCCCGTTAACTGAATAGGCAAAACCTTTCCCAATAAGGATAGGAAAGCATGCGGGCACCTCACAGCTTGTTTCTCAAGATAAGAGACCAAACCATCATTGCCATACTTCCCCCCTGCTCTCTCTCCTGCCTCAATAATCGCGTCTCTTAAGAGCCTTGTACTCATATTCAAAGCCCCCTTGCCTCTTCCCTTGCCTGCATTGGGTGGCTTTTTTCTGATAACTGTTTGTTCTATTTGAGACGTTTGTTCTGGAATTTGTGATGTCATTAATTCCTCCCTCCAGATAACAAAAAACCCCGCAAATCCGGGGCTTTCTCACTGCACTTTCCCTCAATTAAACGCAATACGCCTAAGTACAGCAACGTCATTAAATACGATTTGCAACACTTTGTCAACAAGAAAATAACACATATTGATATTTTTAAAGGGAATCTGTTAATCACAGTTCCAATAAGACTAGTTAAGGAGCGGTAAAAACATGAAAATCTTATTAATTATCTTTTGTATTCTACTAGTGCTTACATTTATTGAACCTATAATAGAACTTTTAAGTGCTCTAACTGGTATAGGTGTTATTGCCTTAGGACTCTATTACTTAGGATTTGTATATAGCGTGTCTTTAATAATAGCGTTAATGATAACGTTTACGATATTAATGACAATTAGAGAGCTTTCATCACAAGGAAAAACATGGAAAGAAATAGTTTTATATTACTCTGCAGTATTTTTACCAGTGATTATATCATGGCGTATTACATGCAATTTCATAGGCACTGATATAGGACTCATATCGTGTGCGATAACATTCAGCTATTCTATTTTTTCGTTCTATTTTGTATTCTACGACCTGCAAAAAGATATTGAAAATATTACAGACTCTGTTAAAGCTGTAGCTAAATTTTATTGTGCAGCACTTATATTGTGGGCTATTTTTTATTGGAACGAACTGATAGGAATAATATCAGTAATAATATTTATTATTGGCTATTTCATTGTGCGTGCATATTCAAATTTTAATGAAGACGAATCCTCTAATGAAAATGCTTCTGAAGAGCATTAAGAGCAACCTGCACTGTACCCACAAGATATGGTAATGGTTTGTCTTCTATAACAAGATATTGTATTGCAGCGTAAATATTATGCTGTCTATAAAGGCTTTGCACTTCTCTTATTGCCTCTTCCATAGCTAAAAACTGTTCTGTAGCAAACGCAATCCACTTATCTCTAGCTCGCTCATCACAAGACGAGGGCATTTCGTCATAAATGGCATTGGGTAGCCCCTTTGCACAAAGATAATCGTTCCTTATCTGTAGATATTTTTGTGCAGCGTCATATTGCTCTCGAGTAAGCACGCCTTGCAAATAAAGCCGTCCTATGTATGTACCTGATAGTGGATTTTTGGCATCTTGTAACGTCAAATTAAAGTGTTTTGCACGCATTTTTATTGCCAATTGACAAGCGGGCTCTTTTGGTTGTTTTGCTCTTGAGAGACGACCGTTTGTCTCTCTTAACTGCCCTAATATTTTGGGGCGACCCCTCTTTTTAGATTTTTTCACAACACCGCTTTCTCATTAAAAAGGAACATTATCGTTGATAGAGATATCAGAGGCGTCAAGAGGTCTTTGAAAGCTTTTGCTATAGTCATTTACCACTGTCGCATGGGCATTGTGATCATCACTTTTATTGCCATCTAACAGTTGCAGCTCGCCTTTGTATTTTGGCAAGACAACTTCTGTTGTATATCTCTCAACACCGTTTTTATCCTGCCATTTACGGGTTTGCAGCTGCCCTTCAATATAGACCTTGCTGCCTTTATTGAGATACTGCAGTGCTATTTTGGCTAGGTGTTGATTGAAAACCACGATTGAATGCCATTCTGTTTTCTTTACCTTCTCATGAGTGCTTTTGTCTGTATAGCTTTCAGATGTTGCTATACGGAAATTGACCACCTCCACACCAGACGGCATTGCTTTGCTTTCAGGATCGGCTCCCAAAAAGCCAATTAACATTACTTTATTCAACATTTTCTATGAGACCCCTAATTAACACGCTATAAGTTATATAGTTTCCATTATAACA
>NZ_CALW02000097.1 GCF_000312565.1 Bartonella rattaustraliani AUST/NH4 | reverse complement strand
TAGCCTTTATGCCAAAGCAGATAAAACGGTACAATCAGGTGAGGCAAGTATCGTTGTGGAGTTTGTTACTCATCGCTAAAGTTGAGGGGGAGAGTGCCTAGAAACTGTTTTAAGAAGTTTCATTTCTTTGACTTCTTTAATTTTAACTGCAATTTTACGCATGAAAGCAATGCTAAAACAGCCTTGTGGTTTCAGAGTTTCAAAGTCGAAAAAATCTTCGTTCGGAACAACATTGAATTCATCAAGACGTAGCCAAGACTCTTTTGTCAGTTTTGCGCGCCTACATTCTGTTTCAGGTATCTTTAAGCTCAATTGCATATCATGAGGCTCTCGTGAAGTGATGGGAAATAAAAAGAAGTGCGCTTCTGTTTTTACGACAACACAAGCAGGACGTGACTTACGACCTGAAATCTCTCTTTTTTGAGATTGTTCATGCCATAAGTAGTAGTATCTCACGACATCACCTGCTTTAAACATTTTCGTCGCTTTTGAGAAGTTCATCTAAACCTTGATCTAGGTCACCTAAGATATGTTTCGGTGCATCTGCATAGGAAAAAGCTTGTGCACCGGAGCGAGATTTTATTAATTGATTGTATAAATCGATAGGAAGCATAATGATTTTTTCTCGTCCTCTTTTAGTCAAAGCTACGGGCGTAGACATTGCCTCGTCTAATATATCACCAGTTCCGCGGTTTATATCTGTAAAACTATATTTTTTCATAAAGACACTCCTATGAAGATCATAGTTACATATAATACGTAAAATGCATATTTTATGTAAGTATGGATAATGTCAAGAAAATTCTTTACTAAAAGGTTTTAGAATGTCACGTCACTATATTAGGGTAAGGACGGGCGGTCCGATACAAGACGAGCAAGACGTTATTGAACAAAGAGCAACCTTTTCCAGGCTTGTGTCTGTCATTCAGGACGAAATTGATGACGTAACGGATGAGTATGCTCATCAGATACAGGAAAGTGCTTTAGCAGCAATTCGCTTTTGTGAACGGGAAAGATTTTACTTTAACGAAAGCATGGATGTTGTTTTTAACACAGGGAAGGGGAAAAGTATCTATGGTGCCCCAGAGGCCCCCCATATTGAAACCTCTGCTAAGATCAAAGGGGTCTTTCTTCATAAGGATAGGCAAGCCAAGGTTGAATTGGAGCATAGAGACGCGCTCTCTTTAGGTCCTTTGATCGCCTCAGGGCAAACAGGATCCCCCGTTTGTTACGGTTATTTTGATCGGAAACTTTATCTTTACCCGATACCGGATAGTGTTTATCAGATACAGCTTATTCTTTCCCCCATACGTTTTGAATATCCAGCCAATGCTAATCAGGAGAATCCGTGGTTTATCCATGCCTTTGATCTGATCAAAGCGCGTGCAAAGTATGAACTCTATAAGAATATCTTGAAAGATCCTGATTGTGCGGGTGCAGCTTATAATGATTTTCAAGAGCAGTTACAGCAATTGCGAACAGAAACCTCAACCCGCAATAATGTCACAAGAATAGTTCCAACGGATTTCTAAATGTCTTTTTTTCCAATAGCTGATTATAGACCCGATGTTTCGGTTGTCAACAGTGGGTGTACCGATACGCTTGTGAATGTTTTACCGGCAGATGGTTGTTATATTCCCATGCCGGGTGGGACGGTTGTTTCAGCCCCGTTAGAAGAAAAGCCCTTGGGGGCGATAGCTTTTAGAACAAGAAGTGGTGTTAAAATTATCGTAGGAGGAGAGCAAAAGCTTTATGCTTATGACAGCCACACGCGGGGTTGGAAAGATATTAGCAAAAGCGGTGTGAGCTATAGTGCCAATGAGGAAAACAAATGGTCCTTTGCCTTGTTTGATGAAACGATTATTGCGGTCAACAAGAATGATAAACCGCAGGCTTTTCAGATGGGTAATTCAGAGCGTTTTGATGATTTAGGTGGGGATCCTCCAAGAGCCGGTTTGGTGAAGGTTTGGGGGCGTTTTGTTTGTTTAATGCAGCTTACGGATCACCCAAACCGCGTGCATTGGTCTGGTTTTAAGGACGCTACCCATTGGAAGGTTCAGGAGAAACAGTGCGACTTTCAGGATTTCCATGACGGTGAAGTTGTACAAGGGTCAACAGAATCGACCAATCCCCTTATTTTCATGCGGTCTGCTATTTATGCTGGTTTGTTTACACCGGGCTCTGGTTTTGTGTTCTCTTTTCAGAAGATACAAGACAAGCGCGGTGCTAGGAGTCCTCAGTCAATTGTCTGTCGAGGCAGTGATGCTTTCTTTGTGGATGATGGCGGCTTTTATCAGATGAATTTTGAGGGGCAACCTTTGCCGATCGGTTTTGAAAAGGTGGATCGAACGGTGTTTTCAAGCTTTGATAGGCTTGCCCTTGACGCTATGCAAGGGGTGATAGACCCTGTTTATAACCGTGTTTATTGGTCTCTTAAGAGTGCTAATAACACACAAACAACCTTTGTTTATGATTGGGGCTTACAAAAATGGTCAATGATTTATGGGGAGCGTTTAACTTTCTTCCCTACTTTTACGACTGGCTATAGTTTAGAGCAATTGGATGAGGTTTCTGAAAGGCTTGAGGATTTACCCGCCTCCCTTGATAATCCGATTTGGCAAAATGGTATGCCAGTGCTTGGTGGGTTTGACGCCAAAAATAGGCTTGTTGTCTTTACGGGTGCCCCAATGGAGGCAGTTGTTGTTTCGCAAGAAATGGGTGCTCCTGATGGCAGTTTGAGCTTTTTTACAAAGGTCTTTGCAGAAGTTGATACGCTTGATGGTCTTTTGCGTATTGGTGAGAGAAATGTTCGCAGTAACAGCACACCCCTTAAATGGCATAAGGAGAGGGTCTGTTCCTTTGTGACGGGTGCCTATCATGGTCGCTCTCACAATCGCTATCATCGCTTTCAGTTGCGTATCCCTGAAGGGACGCCTTGGAAACAGATCACGGGCTTTCATGTCAATTTACGGTCTTTAGGGCGTCGATCATGACAGAAATTGTTTTAACCTCTTCTTGGGATAAGGAGCACATGGCGCCTTACCTTGATGAGATTGTTGCGTCTTTTCGTCGGTATGTCGAGCGCTTTAAGCATGAAGTAACGTTGCAAGAGTTGATTGAACAAATTTGCAGCGGTCAAAAACAGTTATGGCTTGTGCTTGATGAGGGTCATTTTTTAGGGGCAGTTACGACAAAGATCCAAGAAACAGTTTTGGGCAAGAAACGTGCTTTGATTTGCGAATGTGTGGGGAAGAGAGGATTAGAGCTTATTTCTCACCTGCGCTCTATAGAGGATTGGGCGCGTGAGAATGGCGCTTTTGAGATAGAGATCCTTGGTCGCTTAGGGTGGAAGAGGGCACTTGGGAAGCAAGGCTATGGCATAGATATGGTCTATTATAGAAAGGGATTAGGAGATGGGGAGTAGAAGAAAAGAGGAAAAAAAACAAAGTGGCACTCAGACGATTGCCCCTCCTTCTTGGACGAATAATCTGTTTAGAAGTGGAAGTCAGGACGCCTTTAACCTTTATCATACAGGTGTTGGAGGCAATGTTTATGGAGGACCACGTGTTGCACCATTGAGCGCCCCAACAAAGCAAGCGATAAGTGGTCTTGGCGGTGTGCCTAGTCAATATCAAAACTATATGGGTTATGTGATGAGCACCCCAACACAGGCAGAAAGAAACCTTAACGCGCTTACTTCTAGTGCTATGAGTGGTGGCGAGTACTCACCTTTTAACAGAGCGCTGCAAAACTCTATGAATCGTGTGAGAGATGAGGTGAACAGTGTTTATGCCTCTGCGGGTCGTGATGGTTCTGGATACCATGCTGATGCTATGGATAGAGGGCTTACCAATGCTATGGCAGATCACTTTGGGCAATATATGCAAAATATGACACAAGCCAATGCGGTTCTTGGGGATCTGAATAAGTACCGGTTGGGAATGGTAGGGAATTTATTGCCCGCTTACAATAATGCTTATTCGAATGCCTTGCAGGGTTCATCACTGCTTGATGATTACAATCAACGCCTTATTGATGCTGATCGTGAACGTTGGCTTGAGCGAGATACCAGTGGTTGGAATAGGCTGAATATGTTGATGAATGCAGCGCGTGGCTTTGCAGGCAATTATGGTCAGACAATGAATAAGAGTACAACTTCCATGATGCCAGGCAATAATCCATGGATGAATGCACTGATTATGGGCGGTCTGGCACTTGAGGGAGCAAAGAATATTCCGTTTAAATGGTAGGTGATCAGTAGGCGCCGCCGCGGCAGCAGCAGGAGAATCTGCACTAAGCGAGTTCTTAAGAAGAAATCATAGAAGTAACATGAGAACTGCATAATCATTAAATGATAGTTTTATAGGAGAGTGTGATGGCAATTCCATTATTAGCGCCATTAGCAAAGCCATTAGGTGCAGCAGCATTGAGATATGCTCCCAATATTTTGAGGAATCTTTTTACCAGAGGTGCTCAACAATCGGTTAAAGGAGCGCAAAGATTGCGACAATTAATCACAAAAAACCCAAAAGCCTCTGCGGGTATTGGGGCGGCGGCAATTTTTGGAGATGTGATGCAACCAGAGGAACTAAATGCTCCAGAAAACAAAGATTTACAGAAAATACACCTGCGACGTGCACAATCACTGCCTCCTGGTTTTGAAAATCTTCCACCTCTGCCAAATGCAATAGATCTTTATGAACAAGGTTTTAAAAAGAAGGTAGACACAACCTCCATATCACAGCCACCGGATCAGGTACAGCCACCTGTAGATAATCGCAGTGGTTTTGAGAAATTTGTACAATCAGATTTTTATAAAAGTCTTCAAGATCTTGTTTCTGGTATGGCGGCAGCACCGTCAGGTGGTTCAGGGTGGGATACTCTTGCACATGGTGTTACGAAGCTTAGTGAAGGGAATAAACAAAGAGAACAAGTTAATCAAACCGTCGAGTATCTGAAGTCTAAAGGATACGGCGAAGAAGAAGCGAGATTTATAGCCGGGAATAAGCATGCTCTTAATGCATCTCTCTTACAGCAGATGTCGGGTGGTCTTGGTAGTAAAGAAGAGCAGGAACGTTACCGTGAAGAAATGTCACGCAAATTTAGCAGTGCTATTAATTCAGTTGTACTTAATGATATCCAATTTTTTAAACAGCATATACGGGAGAGTGGTGGTTGGGGTTCAGGGAATGTTGCTTGGCTTGGCGCAGTTGCTAGGTATCCTAAACACCGTGATATGCGTTCTCTTCTTGAATCTATAAGAAGTCGTATGGGTCTTGATCGCTTAGATACCATGAGACAGTATTCACGTAATGGAGCTTCTGGTCTTGGCCAGGTGACCGAACAAGAACTTGATACCTTAAAGGACTATTTAGGAAATATAGACTATTCATTGGGTAGTAAAGAGCTCATGCGTAGACTTGATCAAGTAGAGAAGATTTTGCGTAAATTTCACCCAGATGCATTGGCTTTGCTAGAAGATGAAAGAATTAAATTGACACCAGAGAATGTTGGTAAGGTGACTT
Organism: Bartonella rattaustraliani AUST/NH4; assembly: GCF_000312565.1. GTDB lineage: Bacteria > Pseudomonadota > Alphaproteobacteria > Rhizobiales > Rhizobiaceae > Bartonella > Bartonella rattaustraliani. Next base: position 5,108 of record NZ_CALW02000097.1, on the reverse strand, counting down.
CACAAGTGAATCTGCAAACCATCCAAGACAAGTATAATAATTTATCTATTATGAAAAGTGAAAATGAAATTAGCGATTTACCACCAGGAGCAGATTTTCTTGTTTTTGATGCCAATGGTCAAAAAGTTATTATAAGAAAATAGGTTATGTTTCATGTCTGAACTTAAGAATTATGATAAATCACTTCTTCCTGAGTGGGCTAGAAAGTACCAGGTTGTTGGTATTGCTGAAGATGTTAAAAGGGGAATAGATTCCCCTGAATTTAAAGATTATGATAAATCACTTCTTCCTGAATGGGCTAGGAAATATAAAGTGATTGGTATTGCTGAAGATGCTCCTAGTACTCAAGAAACGTACAATGATTTTTCTTTTGATGATAAAGAGCTTACGTGGCTGGACGCTCTTCGCAGTCATGGTACATCTGGTCTCACGGCGGGTTATAGTGATGAGATGCAGGCGATAGCTGAAGCAGATTTTAATGATTATTGGAGTAGCAATAAACGAGCAGAGGAGATTTATAATAAAAGAGTAGCTAAAGAGCGCGCCTATCAAAAAGCCTTAGAAAAGAAATATCCATGGTTGTCTACAGGTGCTTATATTGCTGGTTCTATTTTACCAACAGTAGCGTCTTTGGCTATTCCTGGATTAAATTTTTTGAGGGCAGGCATGGCTGCGGGAAGTTTCGGCAGGGGAGCGCTTTTAGGAGCTGGATCTAGCGCTTTGCATGGATCTGGTTCCGGGGAAGGTTATGTTGATACACTGCATCGTACAGTAGCAGGTGGTCTTGGTGGCGCTGTTTTGACACCAGCTGCTTCTTTAGTAGGGGTCAGGAGTTTCTAAGATGCTTCGTGCGGGAGGAAATGCCTTAAAGTCAGCACCTTTTATGAAGGGTTCTTTGAATCCTGCTCATAAGCCAGTTTCCAATAAAGCATTGAGAGCAGTTGCTCGGGAGCTTTATGATCCTGAAATACCTTGGTACAGATATGTCTTCCAAGAGGAAAAATTGCCTGAACGCTTTTCGTTTGATGCTAAAAATATGTTTTTGACAGATATGAGCCCAGAGCTAAATCAGCTTTTATATAAGTCGTCAGCAACAAATAAAGCTGTTCATGATATCTTGGAGCAAGCTCATGGGGAAAGATTAGGCGGTTCTTTTAAACGTCTTCGTGATACTATGGACGATACCATTGCGCCTTATCAGCATGCAGATGATTTAAAAGATATACTGAAACAGGAAGGAAATCTGTTCTCCAAATCTTCTTACAAAAAGATGCGGAATACTCCAATAGATAAAGAATATTATGAAAAACTAGATCCTCTTTTTGCAAATGCAAGATTTCGACAAGCTCTCAACCATGCTGTGGGTGTCTTAAATGATGATATCAACAGAGCAAACCCTATAAAGTATAATAATAAAAAGTTTCCGCATATTACATATAAGCCTACGATGAAGTTATTAGATGAAACAAAGCGGTCCCTTGACATTTTATACCGGAAGTATTCGGATTCTGGTGATACGTCACGTGCTAATTTGTACCACTCGTTGAAAAAGCGTTTGCTCGATATAACGGATGAAATTTCACCAAGATATAAAACAGCACGTGGCATTGTAGAGAAATATAAAGTTTTTAAAGAAACTTTTGATGAAGGTAGAAAAGCACTTGGAGGGGATCTTCCAAAGAACGCTATTGAAAGTAACCTTGCTAGAGGCAATTGGTCAGGGGGCAATACTTATAAACTTGGTGTGAGAAATGAGCTTAATAATTCGGTAAAAACAAATAGTGATACTGCTAATAAACTTTCTGATCTTTTAAAAGGCGGTATTGCAGCTGAAAATCTCAAAAAAATAATAGGAGATGAATCGTTTGCCTCTTTGAAAAAGGCGGCACATAGAGAGGGATCCTATTCTAAAGCGGCAGAAAAAGCATATCAGGAATATCAAGGTCGTCCTAAGTTTTCTATTTGGCATGGAATGACCAAGGATATGGGTTTATGGCAGAAAGGCTTAACGTTGGCGAGAAATATATTGCATCATCCAAACTCACCAGAAATTTTGGCAGCAAGGCAAGAGATAGAGCGTGAGATAGCGAAATTAGCGACTTTTGGTGTTGGGGAAATGAAAAGACCCCAAATCGCTAAACTGATGCAAAATGCTGTGATGTTGCATGCAGCTGGTGTTTTGACGGATGCAGGTTTGCAGTTTATTTCGAGGGCTATAAGTAAAGGATTGGGACCTGGTTTTTCTATAGAGTATGCGAAATGAGCCAATATAGCCCTTCAGTACAACAAGCGATACGCCAGACAGCCATGCGTTATGGATTGCCTGAGAACTATTTATACCATGTTGCTCGGATTGAAAGTGGTGGCAATCCGAATGCAAGGAATCCACGTTCTTCAGCGGGTGGTTTGTATCAATTTATCGATAGCACGGCAAAGCAATATGGCTTGCAAGACCGTTTTGATCCGGTGCAAGCGTCTGATGCCATGGGCAGGTTAACGCGTGATAATCGCAATTACTTAACCCGCGTGTTGGGAAGAGTTCCCACGGAGGCGGAATTGTATTTGGCACATCAACAAGGTGTAGGGGGAGCAGCACGTCTTTTACAAAACCCCAATGCCAATGCCGCACAACTTGTTGGCAGAAATGCCGTTGCTTTGAACAGTGGTAATGCGGGCATGCGGGCAGGTGATTTTGCTAATCGTGTGTTACAGATGTATGGGGGGCAGCCGCAGCCTTATCATGCAAGATCTGCCGGTTTTCGGAATCAGAATAGGCATGATCTTCTAGAGCTTTTAAGGTATTTATTACCCTTACAGCAGGAAGAGACAGAAGAAGAAACCGAAGAAGAAGATGAGGATGATTTTCAGATGTCAAATTTTATGCGGGCATTCTACGGGATTTAGGATTTAGAGACATGTCAACGATTTATGATTGGTCGCTACGAGCGTCTGATAACGCGCGCGTGGATACTCTTATTAATTGGTCAGAAGGGCAACCACCTAGCACGGTGAATAATAGTGCGCGTGCTATGATGCAGCGTTTTAGAGAATATCTGTCAGATGTGGGCGGTGCACTTGAAGGCATTGTTGCAGTGGATCACAGCCAACAAACGACCTTGATCAGCTTGCAAACAAAATCAAAATTTTCAGAGTATAAGAATGATATTCTTGTGCGTTTTAAAGCCAAGGGCAAGAATGTTGGGACGACATCCGTTTCTCTTAATAGCTTACCCAGTAAGTCTGTTTATAAGATTTCAGAAACGGGTGTCGCGGTTTTATTAGAGGGCGGTGAGATTCAAACTGGGTGTATTTATACTTTGGTGTATGATGAAGAGCTCTCATGTTGGCACCTTCTTAATCCTACCCCCCTTTCCCGCCGAGAAGAAATGAGCCTTTATCCCCCAGGATTTATAGGAACATTCGCTATGCAAGCAATGCCAAGCGGTTGGCTTTTGTGTGATGGGGGAGCTTATTCGCGAAGTGTTTATAGTGATCTGTTTTCGGCAATAGGGACGACATGGGGAAGTGGAGATGGCGCAAGCACTTTTAATATACCAGATTTACGGGGTGTATTTTTACGGGGCTTTGATGGTGGACGCAATCTAGATAGAGGACGCTCTTTTGCAACCTTTCAAGAGGATTCCATCCAGTCTCATATTCATGGTGCTTATCAGATTTTATCCCAGGATGATGATGTTTCCTCATCAACGCATTGGCAGGGCAATACAACCACCATATTTGGTCATGCACTTGATGATGATGAGAAATCACAAGTTTCGAGACTCATAGGGGTAGCAAAAGAAGATATTAGGACGGAGCACAGTCTTGCCATGCCTCCATTATCAGATCTTGTTTTTAGATTAGAGGAAAAGCGTTCTGGCTCTCCAGAAACCCGTCCGGTTAATGTCTCGGTTTCTTTTGCGATAAAAACGTGAGGCGCCGATGTCAGATATTTATAGATGGTCTTTAACAGCGTCTGATAATGCAGTCGCAGATAGTCTTATCCATTGGTCTGAGGGACAGTCGCCACATACAGTTAATCATAGTGCTCGTGCGATGATGCAAAGGATTAGAGAGTATTTATCGGATACGAGTGGAGGGCTTGAGGGTGTTGTTGAGGTTGATTTTTCAGGACAACAGACGGTCATTAGGCTTCAAACAAAATCAAAATTTTTGGAATATAAGAATGATATTGTTGTGAGTTTTAGAGCGAGGGGAGGCAATGTTGGGTCAACAACCGTTTCTTTGAATAATTTATCAGGCAAGCCGGTTTATAAGGGGTCTCAAAGCGGTGTTTGTTTGCTTGTTGGAGGTGAGATACAACATGGGTGTGTTTATAGCTTGGTGTATGATGAAGAGCTTTCAGGTTGGCACCTTCTTAATCCAACGTTAAAGAAAGTTTCTCATTTTACACGTCTTCTTCCTATTGGATTTATAGGCACCTTTGCAATGGAAAGATTGCCAGAAGGTTGGTTATTGTGTGATGGGCAGGCTTATTCGCGTGAGAATTATCGTAATCTTTTTGCAATGATTGGTACGATGTGGGGTGAAGGTGACGGGGCAACGAGCTTTAATGTTCCGGACTTAAGAGGAATGTTTTTACGTGGCTTTGATTATTTGGGCACGGTTGATGCAGATCGCGGTTTTGCAACAGTGCAAGAATATTCGATGAGAGAGCATGTGCATGATATTGAACTTCGAGATGATAATTCTGGTACTTCGTCGAGAAGAAAGCGTAGTTATGATCCCTCATATAAGCGTGATCTTTCATCTGATCCCGAAATAAGAAGAATCCAAGAAAGCGCAGTAAAAAGCTGTTTTGATGGTCACGGGACTTTGGATGAGGTTTATAAATGTATTTCAGGGCATTTGCGAGGAGCTCCGGTGCCTATGTCTTTGATTGAGAAATATAGCAAGCGTTGTTTTAGCCCGACACTTTGGGGGTATGAGGATATTCATTGTCCTTTAGGCCCTGAAATTCCACCTTCTGAACGGTATTATATTGTTAATAGTATTGTTGATGATACTGTTAATGAAGAATGTGCTGGTTTAACGGGGGATGCTTTAGAGAGATGTAACAATGCGTTTGAAGAAGTATCGCAAACCAA
>NZ_CALW02000098.1 GCF_000312565.1 Bartonella rattaustraliani AUST/NH4 | reverse complement strand
ATCAAATGAGATATAAAGCACGCATAATCTTATGACTACAATAGAAAGTCATTTTAATCACTAAACAGTTTCAAACATTCAATCCTCTTTTAGAAATTTTACTGCCATAAGCAATTCAATTGTTAAGATGTGATTTAAACACATGCAATTATGTTGATTGGATAATTCAAACGATTGCGTCTAATAGTAACTATCGATTTTATAATCAAAACGTATTATGAATTATTATAAATGATTACTGCTTTTGAATGCCCACATGCGTTATAAGATTTGTGTCATGATTTGCTTTTCATGCTTTGTTCATACATGGCAATTGTTGATAAAAAAGGGTCAATTGAATCACATATAAAAGTGTGGATTCTTAAGTGGATTCATATAAAATAATTGCATACAAACTATTGACTTTATTTTGTTTTTTATGATAATATCCCTTTAAAATGGTTTGGGATAGCACGGCGGTGCAACCAAATTTAACCGATGCACAGCGGCTTTGGTATGTCGATCGCAAGCCTTTGTCGGTTGCCAAACAAATGTTTCCTGAGAACCACTGGTCGGAATTGAATGCAGATTGGGCTTGCAATGGAGGTTGCTCCTATGACGGTGTTCATCACAATGATCTTGATGACTACAATGATGAGAAGAGCTTTGATGTCGAAAATGGGCGTCGAATGGTTACGCTTGTGGAATGCCGTTGGTTTGAAAGCGAAGAGTTTTATAAAGCGCCTGATCTAGAGACGGGTGAATTGCGTGATTACAGCCGGCAAGAGTTTGAACAACTTTGTTGTGTCATGCCAGATATTCAAGGAGCAAAATACAACAAAAAGGTTGTGAGACGTGCTTTTTTAGGCAAAAAACTGTTATCCCCGCCTGATCAACCTTTGGTGCCATCTGGGCAATTGGGGTGGGAGTGTATCACGGGTTATTTTGATAAGATCCAGCGCCAATTTTATGGGGTTGTACGCCCCACGAAAGATCCCCAACGTTGGGCAAATAAGTATTTTAGTCAAGTGATGAACATTCTTAATAGCCAATCCAAAGGCGGTCTTATGGCAGAGCGTGGTGCTTTTGAGGATGAACGGGAGGCGGCACAAAGCTGGGCAAGGGCAGACAGTATTACCATACTCAAACAAGGGGCATTGGCTGCGGGTAAGATCCAACCAAAGCCGATCGCACAGTTTCCAACGGGTTTTTTCCAGTTGTTTCATGAGGCGAAGGAGGCGATTAACCAGGTCACGGGATTATCACCTGAATTTATTGGCACGCGTGAGGTGACACAAGCAGGTATTTTAGAGGCACAGCGTCGTCAATCCAGTCTAAACCTCCTTGCATGTTTGTTTGATGGCTTGCGTTTGTATCGACAACGTCAAGGGAAGATTATTTTGCACCTGATTCAGAATTATTTGTCTGATGGGCGTTTGGTGCGCATTTCAGGAGAGGAGAATGCACAATATATTCCCTTAACGCGTGAGGCTGTGACAAGTGTTGATTATGACATTGTTGTTGATGATGCGCCCACCAGCCCGAATGAAAAAGAACGCACTTTTGGCATTATTACACAGCTCCTCCCGTTGCTACAAAATGCAATTACGCCGGATATTATGATTGATTTATTGCGTTATTCACCCTTGCCAGCGTCTTTACTTAATCGTGTGAGTGGGAAGTTCCAGCAGCAACAACAGATGGCACAGCAAGAACAGCAAGGTCAACAAATAGATCCTGAAACGCAAATGAAGTTGCAAGAAAAGCAGCAAGATATGGAGGCAAAAGCCCAGATTCATCAGATGGATCTACAACAAAAGGGGATTGATCTGTTCATGAGTCAAAAGAAAGCAGAATTAGAGGCTCAGATGATGCAGCAACGCCACGATCTTGAAAGGCAAAAGCTTCTGAATGATCAGGCACATAATCAGATTATGCGTGAACGAATGGCACTGCATAGATATTTAAATGTTTAGAAAGGTGAAAGATGAATACAGAAGCGAATGAATACCATGAAGATTTGCAAGAGATAGAAGATGTGCAAGATGAGAGTGCTCTTGATGAGGTGGATGTCTCTAGTAATGAGGAAACACCGGTAGAGAGCGATCCCCAATCTTCATCATACGCCGTTTCTACTATAGACCAGCAACGCGCTGAAGAGCAAGCCGCAAAAGCCCGTGAGGCACTTGCAAAGTTTCATGAAGTTCAACCTTATGCAGCTGATGATCAAGGTGAGGGGACAGCACCGGATCCTGGTCAAGACATTATTGGCTATATCAAGTGGATGGGAGACAAACTTCAAGAGCAAGATGCTTTTATTAGGGCACAGCAGCAAGCGCACCAGCAGGCATTCGAACAACAGCAATATCATGGGCATTTAAATCAGTTTTTAGAAAGTTCTGTGAAGGCGATCCAGGGGAAATACAGTGATTTTGATGCGGCTGCAGACTTTCTTTATAACACCCGCGCGACACAGTTGAGTGCTTGGTCGACTATTTACCCTGCTTATGCGCATAGAGAGACAATTGACGGTATTATTGGAGATGAATTGCGCACCGTTGTGGCAAATTGTGCAGAGAAAGGGGTTAATCCAGCAGAAGAGATCTATAGATTAGCACAAAATCTTGGCTATCAAGCAAAGGGTGTTCAAGCCAATCATCAGTTAGCAGCATTGGAAAATCGGCAAAACTCTTCCAAAACGTTAACAGCGTCTGGTGGCACGGGGAGTGGGGGCTCTATGACCAAGGAAACAATCGCCAATATGTCTGAAAGAGAATTCAATGCTTGGATAAGCAATCCCAAAAATGAGGCAGTTTTTAATGAACTCATGGGTGTTGGTACAGACTAAGCAGTAAAATAGAGAGGATAACCCGCATTCTTACGGGTTTTAACGCCGGCTTTTTAGTCGGTTTTTTTTTAATCTTAAGTAAAGGGAAAAAGAAATGGCAGTCTCATCGATACAAATTAATGACCCACAAGCGGTCAAGCTTTGGTCGCAAAAACTCAGTCATGAAGTTTTGAAAACCACGAAAATAGCGCCGCTTATCGGGGATAGTTCGAATAGCATTATCCAAGTTTATAATGAAACGAATAAAAAGTCTGGTGACAGCGTTACATTCAGCCTTCTTGTGAATCTGCTTGGGGATGGTGTGAGTGAAGGGCAAACGCTTGAAGGAAATGAAGAAGCCCTTCAATTTATGAATGATAGGCTTGTTATCAACGAGCTTTTGCATGCGGTGCGCGTGGAAAACCAAGGGTCGATTTCGCAACAAAGAATTCTTCCGAATTTGCGTAAGAATGCCAAAGACGCTTTGTCTCGTTGGTATGCAAGTCGTTTGAGCCTCATGTTCTTCCTGCAAGTCTGTGGCTATACAGCCCCCACAATCACGGTTCATGGTCGCGATCTTACTATTCGTCCGGTTCATTATGGCTTTAATCCTATTATGGAACCAAGTAAAGAACGTATTATCCGTCCAGATGGCAAAACTAAGGATGAAGATCTCAATGATAAGGCAAAACACAGCTTTAGCCTTAAATTGATTGATGAGGCTGTTTTGAAGGCTAAACTTGCTGATCCTTATATTACTCCCGTCACGATAGATGGTGATGAGGTTTATGTGATGTATTTGCATCCGACACAAGTCAAGCAATTGCGCACCAATACAGCTGAGGGTGAATGGTTAGATATTCAGAAAGCGGTTTATGCGACCTCGCGTAAGAAGAACCCAATCTTTGATGGGTCTCTTGGCATGTATAATGGTGTTGTTTTACGTGAGGCAAGAGAGGTTACGCATGGTGTTAAGTCAACAGATAGTACAGCGGTGAAAACGGTCCGTCGTGCGGTGTTACTGGGGGCACAGAGCGCGGTTATAGGTTTTGGAAAAAATCATAGTGCCACCAATTACACTCTTAAGGAAGAGTTCTTTGATTATGAACGTGAGTTTGGTGTTGCAGCAAAGACGCTGATCGGCATGAAAAAAACACGTTTCCAAATGCCAGGCAGTGCTCAGACGGCTCAGGATTTTGGAACGATTGTTGTGCCCACCTATAGTGGTGAAGCAGC
>NZ_CALW02000099.1 GCF_000312565.1 Bartonella rattaustraliani AUST/NH4 | reverse complement strand
TTTTTAGAAGTTGAGACAGTTTGGATGGCAGGTATGGCAAAAAAAGCTCCTCGAAAAGAGCTGTTAATTCACAATAGTCTTTGTGATTCTAATAGTTTTGACTTATTTAGCCGCGTATGCTTGGCGCGTTAGAGAATGTTTTTTGCACTTAAAAATGTGGGTCAGTAAGGGCTAGGGTCTATGATTCTTTTCCTCTAAAACGAGTAGCCAAAATGTGGTTACGGAGTATCGTATTTAGAATCCTATTCCCTCGATTTTATCTAGGCATCCCTCACTTCAAAAAACATATGTAGAATCAAAAATTTAACAGAAATATAAAAGCATATGGTGGGCGATGAGAAATTAGATGGTTGTGTGCTAACATGGCTAAAGCTATAAATTTTATATAATCTTTAATAAATAACTTTAAAATTGAATTCGACTTAGCAATGGAAAATCTGCGTCTTTCCCCTTTTTTGATGGTTTTATCATTTAGACACGCAAATTCTCCCTAGAAGTTTAAAAATTTTATGTAACCCAATAACCAATACTGTACCGGTAGTGCCTATTTCGATCTATGGACAGCACAATAAACTCCATTGTCATATGGTGCTGCAACATCTGTTCCTCTATCTTGGTTTTCTAGAAAGTAATCGCTGCAAGCATTTATAAGTTTTTTTATTCTGGGTGTCAATACACCGCAATGTGCTCCGTAACAAGCGAGTACCATCATTTTATTGATCAGCTCACGGTTATTTACCAACTCATTGTGTTGCAGCAGCTCTTGCATGAGGGTGGTTCATGAGAAGCATTTTTCCTCCTTTCTTTTATAATTTTTATACATATACCAATCCTGCTGATGGCGCACAAACAAGTGAACAAAATGAGCTCAACATGAAGGAGGTTGAAATGAGAGAATTTTACAATATTTGGGGTTATGATTTAAGGTGAGAAACGAAAAATAACCATTATAAAACAATATATTAATACAATAATGCAGTGATTCAATACTGGAAAGAAAAACCGGATATCATCAAATCGTTGTATTCTGCTCTACCGTTGTGTGTGTATGGTATATGATGGCCAGCTTTATGCGTATTTGAATTACTAAAGGCATAATCTAGAGTGATATGGGCAAAACAGATTGCCTAGAAACACTAGCGCTTTATAGGAAAGGCGGTCTGCAAATGATCGTGAATGTCGCAATGCTGATAGAAGGCAAGAACCACAAATTTTCTGTATCACGAGAACAATAAATTCTTATGCATTTTTGCTTCGTACTCTCTTTGCAATAGAGTAAAAACCTCTTGTTAAATGATGCTCATTTTGCACGTTTTGCCTGAATATGTGCCAACAATCCTAATGTTGAACTATCGCATTTATCAGCTTTGTTTTCTCCGCGGAGTATTGGTAACAATTCACTTGCTAATTCTTTACTAAGCTCAACCCCCCATTGATCAAATGAATTAATGTTCATCAAAATACCTTCGACAAAAATGCGGTGCTCATAAAGTGCAATGAGACGACCAAGTGTGAAAGGTGTTAACAAGTCTTGAACCAACATAATACTGGGGCGGTTGCCCTCAAAACTTCTATGAAGTGCTAAATGATCTGCCTCACATTCACGTATTCCATTCCTTATAAGGATACGTCGGGTATCTTCAACACTACGTCCTTTCATAAGAGCTTTTGATTGCGCTAAACAGTTCGCTATGAGCATGTCATGCAGTGGATATAAGCTTTGCTCATGTCCTTTTATAAATAAAATAAACTCTACAGGAATAACATCTGTTCCTTGATGCAAAAGCTGAAAAAAAGCGTGTTGACAATTTGTTCCTGCATCTCCCCAAATAACTGGACCGGTCGGAAAAGTTAATGGCCTGCCATCCAGAGAAACGTGCTTACCATTTGATTCCATATCCAGTTGTTGCAAATAAGCTGGAAAATGCGCTAAACGCTGTGCATAAGGAATAACGGCACGTGATGAATAACCACAAATAACACGATGCCAAAACCCTAAAAGAGCAAATCGAATAGGAATATTTTTATGCAAAGGCGCTGTTTTAAAATGTTGGTCCATATGTTGAGCGCCTTTGAGAAATTGGCGAAAATTGCATCTTCCTATTGCTAACATAACAACAAGGCCAATGGCAGACCAAATTGAATAACGCCCTCCAACCCAATCCCAAAATTCAAAAACTCTTGAAGAATCTATGCCAAATTCCTTTACTTTATCAAGTGCACTTGAAACAGCTATAAAATGCTTGCACACCGCCTTTTCTCCTAAATGTGAACAAATCCATTTGCGTGCAATTTGAGCATTTGCAATTGTTTCAGCTGTAGTAAAAGTTTTAGAAGCAATGATAAACAAAGTTGTTGCCGGATTTAAACCAGAGAGGGTATCAAAAATATGCGCACCATCGGCATTAGAAACAAAATGACAACCTGGACCATCATGATAAGGTTTTAGAGCATTTGTAACCATCACAGGTCCAAGATCAGAGCCACCAATACCGATATTGACAATATTGCTTATGCTTTCACCACTGCCTCCCTTATAACTGCCATCACGAATTCTTTCAGAAAAATTTTCCATCTTAACAAGAACATTCTGAACATCTTGAACAAGATCGCGACCATTCAACATAAAAACTGCGTCAGCAGGTGAACGTAACGCAATATGAAGAACGGGGCGTTTTTCAGTTATATTAATGGCTTTTCCAGAAAACATTGCTTCACGTCGACCCAACACATCTGCTGCAACAGCTAACTTATCTAAAAGCTGCAATGTTTTAAATGTTACACCGCATTTTGAAAAATCAAAAAGGAGATCATCAAACACTAAAGAAAAATGGGAAAAACGTTGTTCATCTTCTAGAAAATGCCTACGAATATTCTTCACCCCATCCCTTGTGGCATGTTCTTTTAAAGCTTTTAAAGTTTCCTCAAAGAGTTTTTCTTTTCGAATCAATAAGTTATCTCCCATGATTATTGACAATACAATCTACACACAAAAAGTAGCAAAACAGAGAGCGTCTTTTTGATTTTATTGCAACTCATTCTGATTGCGGACATATAAAATGAAGCGGCACAAAAAGGGGGAGAATAAGGCTTGAAAGCGACATTGTAAAAACGAAAATAAAAGACTTTAAATCCTTCCTATCATACAAATCATTCAACTTTGCTAAGTTCTCTTGTTAAGCGTGCAGATTCTTCTGATTTTGGTCTTATAAAACGCCCAAGGAAGAGATAAATAACCGGTGTGACATAAAGTGTAAAAATAGTTGCTAAGCCCAAGCCACCAACAATAACCCAACCCAAAGCTATACGTGCTTCTGCGCCAGCGCCTTTGGCTAAAACTAAAGGAATCCCCCCTAAAATAGCGCAGATCATTGTCATACAAACCGGACGAAGACGAATATTTGCGGCTTCTTCTACAGCTTCACGCACACTTTTCCCGTGATCACGTAACTGATCTGCAAATTCAACAATTAAAATCCCATTTTTGGCCATAACTCCCACCAATAAAATGAGACCGATTTGACTGTAAATATTAAGGCTCACTCCACTTAAAAGCATAGCAATTATAGCACAACCAATCCCTAATGGTACAGTAGCTATGATAATAAATCCTGAAATAAAACTTTCAAATTGCGCAGCCAAAACCAACAAAGTAATCACAAAGGCAATTCCAAAAACAATCATAAAATTAGAAGATGTTTCACTAAGCGTAGCAGCTTCTCCCAAAGGAACAATATAACTTCCCTCTTTCAATAAAGGAGCAGCGATTTTTTGCACAGTTTGATAAGCACTTCCTAAAACAACACCTGGAGCAAGACTTGAGCTTAGAATAATAGCACTCATCCGTTCTTCCCGTTTTAATTGAGGTGCAATGGCTTTTTCACGTAAGCTTGCTACGACTGATAAAGGGACATATTTGTTGTTTTTGGTTTTTAAAAAAATATTTTCTAAATCACTTGGATTATTAATTGGATTCTTACGCGATGTCAGTTTAACATCATAAGAGTGATCATCCACATAAATAGAACCAATTTTTTTCCCATCCAGTATAGTTTGTAATGTATCCCCCAAATTGGTGATATCAACCCCTACATCGGAAGCTTTTTCTCTATTAATTTCAATAAAAAATTGCGGTTGTGTTGCATCAACAGTAAGCCGTGGGTGAATAAAATGCGGATCAGCTTGCAAAGCAGCAACAAGCTTATCGGAAATTGGCTGTAATTTTGTATAATCATTTCCAAGAATTGCAAATTGTAATCCTTGACCAGTTCCTCTCACACCTAAAGAGTTTCCTTGTGCTGCAAATACCAAAACTGCCGGAAATTGTCTTACTTTTGCATTAACATCTTCTAAAATCTTTTGTTGACTCCGTAAACGCTTGTCCCAAGATGAAAGCAACAAAATTAAAAAAGCAGTATTGGGTGAACCACTCATGCCAGCGATAGAATAACTGTTGATAATCTCACCAGAGTCACGCAAAGGTTGTAAACTCGTTACAATTTTTTCTACCTGCTTATTCAGGTATTGTGTTGAAATACCCTGTGGTCCATTAATGACCAAAAAGATAAGAGCTCTATCCTCTGGTGGTGTCAATTCCTCTTGTAATTTTGTATAGCCTCCGACACAAAGGCACGCAAAAATAAGTGAAGCAAAAACAACAGTCCAAGGTTTGCCTAAACATTTATGTAAACTATAAGCATAGCACTTGCTAAAAAAAGACCCCAATTTATTCAGAAGAGTAAAATGATATTTTTCTTCCTCATTGCTCTCAATATTTTCTTTGAGAAGACGTGAAGCCAACATAGGACAAAGTGTCAAAGCAACAATAGAAGAAAGGAGAATAGAAATTGCCAAAACAAAACCAAATTCCCTAAAAAGTCCTCCTACCTGTCCAGGAAGGAAAGAAATAGGCACAAACACGGCAACTAACGTCAATGTTGTAGCCAAAACAGCAAAAAATACCTCTCGTGTTCCTAATACTGCTGCTGCCCGAGAACCCAATCCCATATTGCGCCACCGAACAATATTCTCAAGCACAACAATCGCATCATCCACCACAAGACCCGTTGCTAAAACAAGGCCCAATAATGTGAGAATATTGAGAGAAAATCCGACCAGGTAAATGAAAGCAATTGTACCGATTAAAGCCACAGGAATAGATAAAGCAGGGATAAGCGTTATACGTATATCTCTCAGAAAAAGAAAAATAACGAAGATAACGCTGAGAACAGCAATAACCAATGCGACCTCAACTTCATGAAGTGCACTTTGAATAAAAATGGAATCATCACTAATAATTTCCACATGCACAGAAGAAGGAATAACAGTTTTAAGACGATCAAGAACAGTTCTAACACCTTGAGAAATATTAAGGGTATTGGATTGTGCTTTACGCACAATCCCCAGTCCAATTCCCTGCTTTCCATTAACACGAAGAATAACAGTTTCGAGATCAGGTGACAAAGTAACATGCGCAACATCACCAAGGTGGACATGAGGTTTTAAAACAACTTTTTCAAAAGCTTCTGTTGTTGTTAAGCGTGCAGTTGCACGTACAATTAAAGTTTCTTTAGCATTGCGTAATGATCCCACAGGAGCGTCTGTTGTCATATCGGCAAGAACACGTGAAATATCTGCAACGGTTAATCCATAACTTGCAAGCTTTGCTGCATCGACATCAACCTGAAAAATTTTCTCGCGCGCACTTGCAACCTGTACATCACCAACACCATCAACGGCGGATAACACATCAACAATTTGATCGTTTACGATCATTGTTAAATCATCAATATTCATTGTTGGTGAGGTTACAACCAAATACATCATCGCAGCGGCATTTGAGTCTGCTTTAATGATGAGAGGTGTATCAGCGTTTTTGGGTAAAGAATAAGTAATGCGAGAAAGAGCATCACGAATGTCAGAGGCAGCAACATTTAAGTCAACACCGACATTAAAGTTGATTTCGACACGCGAACGACCAAAAGAAGATGTTGAAGAAATTGTTTTAACACCAGAAACACGAGAAACAGCATCTTCTATAGTTTTTGTAATTTCACGATCTATTGTTTCTGCTGATGCCCCAGAAAAAATTGTCATAATCGTTATCACTGGAGTATCAACATCGGGCAGTTCACGAACATCAATGTTGAGCCATGCAGCAAATCCTGCAATGATGATCATGGCATTCAAAACAAAGGTAAAAACCGGTCTGCGAATAAACAGCGCAATCGCCCCACCTTGATTTGCTTGTGTTACAGGCTGTTTTGTGCTCACTTCTTGACTCATTAATACATCCTACCCACGAGGTGCTGGTAATTGCTGTTAATCGGTTTTTTGCTCTTCAATAACCACTTGACTTCCTGGATAGAGCATCTGCACACCTTGTATGACAACTTGATCACCATTTTTTAAGGGTGCTTTCACAAATACCTGATTTTCTTTATGCTGAATAATCGATACTGGTATAGGTGCGACTTTTCCCTCTCTCACGCGCCAAACGAATGATCCCTTACTGTTCCATTGAACAGAAAGAGGATGAACGACAGGGAAAGAACCACCATAAAATCGTAGAGCAATAGAAAAAGACATACCAGGCATAAGTACATCTTTGTTATTCTTGATTTCAACCTGAACGTGAAGTGTGCGACTGTCTGGATCAACAACATTATCAATCGCATAAATATGACCCACAAAGGCTTTATCAGGCTGCGCTGTTAATATTGCTGTTACTTCATCTCCTTTATGAATATATGATGTATAGCGTTCAGGAACCCATATATCGACTAAAATACGTTCTTTATTTTCAATACGGCCTATGACAGTATTAAGGGTTACAGCATTGCCGATATCAATGGGTAAAATACCAACAGTTCCGTTTATTGGTGCACGAATTGTTCGCCGTTCGAGTTCTAATTCAGCATTACGCAAAACCAAATTCGCATTATCCAGCTCTAAGCGGGCAGTAATTTCCTGAACCTCTGTTGCTGTTTTGCTGGCACGTAGTTTAAGAATACGTGAAAGTGTTAACGCATTGTTATCACGTTGTACTTTTGCTTTTTCAACCGCTATCTTTTCCTTTTCAGAATCAAGCTTTGCAATGGCATCACCTATTTTTACTTTTGTACCAGCTGCCACAAAAATCTTATCAACAACACCTGATGACCAAGGTTTCAACTCCGTCTCAGCGAGTGCTTGTCCACTCCCAAGAATATTTAAATTTTCATAAAAATCTTGTGTTTTTACAAAGTCAACAACAACCTTTGTTGGTGGTCTGCCTACAGTTTTCTTTGAAGCTGTATGGGGTGTATGTGTTATTTTATCGACGAAAGGAACGCGTTGTTCTGAACTTTGTTTTCCTGCCCAATAAGCTACTATCAAAATGACAATCAGCAATACCAGTAAAAATTTTTTTTTAAAAGGCTGCATATGTCTACCTTTGCTGTGTTATGAATATGCAAATTTGTTTGAAACAGTCTTCAACAGCAACATTCGAATTTCATACAAAACCGAATTGCAGGCAGCGTATTTTACTCCCCACCGCAAAAAACAGATCTCATTTCTTATTTGAGTATCTTTCGTAAATGAAAACGTCAAGTTAACTATCGTTCATTTTAAGTTATACTTTTAAGACAAAGCTATATTGTTAAGGCAAAAAAGAGAAGATTATATCACAAACAGCGAAAGTGAGAAAGATACGGCTGTCTTTTAAAAATAGTGGATCAACGAAAGGATAAAATTCTTATTTTCATCAAGTTTTACTTGCAATTCGTCACTGAAACGATTAGGAACCCTTTGTCTTAAGGTGATAGGAAATGAAAAATTGCACCCGTAGCTCAGCTGGATAGAGCACCAGACTACGAATCTGGGGGTCAGGAGTTCGAATCTCTTCGGGTGCGCCACTTTAAAACTTTACTGTTTTATTTCAATGTGTTATTTGAATGAGGAAGACAAAATTTTGTTTTTCAGTATTTTACATTGTGCATTGAGCAATGTGATTAGATCGCCCTATCATTCTTTTTATAACTGCGAATCATAACCTTGTTTTGAGTTTCTTGTGGGCTTTTTCACATGATTTTATATGTTTTCATTGCTCAAAAATGAAAATCTTTAAAGACTTCCTTATCTCAAAGAAGATGGTCTTTATCGTGCTTTCTTTATAATGAATTTTTAACCGTAAAAATGATGCTGACAATATTTAAAATATAACGGGTTATTTGAAAGTGAAGAGCGCCAAAACGGACTTTTCCATTTGGTAATATCCTATAAAAATTCATGTAACAGTGAAAAGTCATGGCTTTTACAACAGTTTGGAAAAGAAAACGACAATACCTATAGGATAGAAAAGAATAAGTTCATAGCACTGTTAATATGTTTCATGAAAAGCATGGGATGAAAACATTGAGCCTTTGTTACGGAAAATGTCTCATTGTATGAGGAAGTTTTTCTTTTAAAGAAATATAATCCTATTTTAGAGCAGATTGTTTCAGAGTGCTGTTCTCATGATAATAATGATCTATCATATTATGTTATAAGTCTATAGCATGATCAATTTATGCTTATAAAAAGAGCAATCATAAAGCACTTCTCGTCATATTTATGAAAAATTATTTTTCATACTCTTGCCATTTTGCTTATGCGCTTTATCTGAAAGGTAAAATTGCTCTTTAAGAAGTTTTTTTTATTATGATATGAATTGTGATATTTTTAAATGGAGACGATATAATATTCTCAAGGGTTGTATTTTTCTTTATTTTTTAGCTTGAATCCCTCTAGCTAAAAGGGTTGGGGACTTTTCTAGATACAATGTTGTCACAGACATTTTAGGATGATGCGGTAATGAATGCCGGCATCATGGGGATGGGTTTTATCTTTATTTATTGGTCTTTTGCATGCGCGAACAAGGTTTTGCCATGAGGGTTTTTGCGCGTTGTGATGATATTGAGCTCTATCGGAGGAGGTTCTTATGAAAAAATTATACTCAACATCAAATTTGGTCAAAGTGGTTTCGTTGGGAACTGCAATGGCGACACTTTTATCGAGTGTTTCCCCTGTTTTTGCTGCGAATCTCGCGATAACTGGGGCGAATATTTTAAGCACGAATCTTCAAGGAGTAAGCTATACATATGGAAGCCACGGTAGTATTGTTTTTGCTGGTGATGATGATCACTGTGGTGTAGATAATGTTATGGGTCGTGGTGGTAAGCAACAGCAGTCAGTTGCTAAGAAAATAACTGCAGAAGAACAATATAATAGATTTATCAATGGTTATAATAACGGCAGTGGTCGTAATCCTTATGGTATAACTACTGAAAAGGTGACATGGCAAAGTGATGGAATAACAACTCCAAAAGGTAGTTATATGGGAGTTGCTTCAACAGGTGGGATTATAAGCGCTCTGCCTGAGGCTTATGGTGTTTATTCTTTTGCAACAGGGTGTGGATCTTCTGCAACGGGAAACTATTCAACAGCGTTTGGTGCAGGAGCAACTGCAAAGGCTGGTGGAGCGCAAGCCTTTGGTGTTTCCTCACTTGCCAGTGGTAAAGCAAGTGTTGCTATGGGTGTGGGCTCAGAGGCATCTGGAGAATCTACGGTTGCTATTGGGGGGCTTGCAACTGCACTTAAGAAAAATAGTATTGCTATAGGGACTAAAACAAAAACAGAAGGGACGTATGCGATTGCCATAGGTATGGATGCTGAGGCTCTAGGTTCAGGTTCTATTGCAATTGGGAGCAGGATTTCTGATAGAACTGAAGAAAATATGCCTAACAGAAAATTACAAGCAAAAGGTGAAAATTCGATTGCAATAGGGACGTATAGTTATGCTCAAGAATATGATTCTGTTGCTATTGGTGTAAACGCACAGGCATTTGTGAGAGACGGTGTTGCTATAGGTGGTGGCTCTGTTTCTGATAGAGACAAGGGTGTTGCTGGTTATGACCCTTATCTAGATGCGTCATCAACAGAGACGAATATAGCATGGAAGAGTACTACAGGAGCTTTTAGTGTTGGTGAAGTTGGTGGTTATTCTAATGGCACGCTAACACGACAAATTACAGGAGTGGCTGCAGGAAGTGAGGATACTGATGCAGTGAACGTAGCGCAGCTAAAAGCTATGAGAGCTGTTCTAGCAGGAGGCGGCAGTTGGAAAATTTCTGCTAACGAAGAAAATGAGGTAGCTGTTACGCCAGGTAACACAGTAGATTTTTCAGTGAAGACTGCAAAAGTGGGAGCAGATAATTTAACGATTCAAAAAAGCAATGCAGATAATGGTAAGCATAAAATCAAATTTGCCTTAAATGAGAATCTTGAGCTCTCAAGTGTTACTACAGGTCGGAGCCGTATGAGTGATGATGGTTTTATCCTTGATACAAGTGGTGATCAAATCAGAATAACTGTTGATGGTATTTATGCTGGCAATGAAAAGATCACGGGAGTGGCAAATGGAGAAGACGATACCGATGCAGTCAATGTCAGTCAGTTAAATGAAATAAAAAGTTACATAGAAGGTAATAATCTCGTTAAATGGGATGAAGGGCAGAAACTTATCACTGTTGGTAAGGAAAAAGGTGGCACAAAAATTGATATTGCAGGCAATGATGGAGATCGGACTATCGCGGGTGTAAAGGCTGCAGAACAAGATACCGATGCAGTGAATTATCAACAGCTGAAGGATGTGAAAACGTTGGTAGAACAAGGCTGGAAACTTGCTGTTAATGGAGACAATGAATCAGCTGTTACACCAGGTAGCACAGTAGATTTTTCAGTAAAAAATAACAATGCAGCAGGAGAGAAGAACTTAACGATTGAAAAAGACGATAAAAATAATATTGAGTTTGCTTTAAGTAATACTCTTAAATTGACGAGTGTTACTACAGGAAACAGTATTATGGATGGTACAGGCTTTAAGTTTATTGATGGTGATGGACCAAGTATAACTGTGAGTGGCATTGAAGCGGGCAATAAAAAGATTACAAAAGTAGAAAAAGGGACTGATGATACTGATGCCGTCAATTATAAACAGCTGAAAGATCTAGAAGATGCCACTAAAAATATGGGATG
The DNA here is from genome assembly GCF_000312565.1 of Bartonella rattaustraliani AUST/NH4. Classification (GTDB taxonomy): domain Bacteria; phylum Pseudomonadota; class Alphaproteobacteria; order Rhizobiales; family Rhizobiaceae; genus Bartonella; species Bartonella rattaustraliani. The sequence goes on along the minus strand of NZ_CALW02000099.1, from coordinate 1,534 downwards.
GAAATTTTCTGTTAATGGAAACAATGAGACACTTGTTAAAGCGGACAGTATCATAGATTTTTCAGTGAAGAATAACGACGGAGTAAAAGCGAACAACTTAACGATTGAAAAAGAGAGTGATAATAGTATCAAGTTTGCTTTGGGCGATAAGCTTAAGCTGACAAGTGTTACTACAGGCAACAGCATTATGAGCGATGATGGCTTTAAATTCATTGAGGGTGGGGGGCCAAGTATAACTGTGAGTGGCATTGATGCTGGTGATAAAAAGATTACAAAAGTAGCAAAAGGGACTGATGATACCGATGCCGTCAATGTTTCTCAGTTAAATAAAGTAAAAGAACTGGTAGAAGGAGGATGGACACTTGCTGTTAACGGAGAAAATAAGTCAGCTGTTAAAGCAGGTAGTACTGTAGATTTCGTTGGTGTTGAAATTGGTGAAGGTGATGAAAAGAGTCGCAATATCACAATTACCAAAGATGATAATAACACTGTAAAATTTGCTTTGAATGAGAATCTTAAGCTGACGAGTGTTACGACAGGGGATAGTACTATGAGTAATGATGGCTTTCATATTAAGGATGGTCCTCAAATTACTTCTGATGGCTTCTTTTTTGCTAATGATGGTCCAAGTATGTCTCAGTTTGGTATTTACGCTGGGGATAAACAGATTAAAAAAGTAGCAAAAGGTACTGATGATACTGACGCAGTCAATTTCGCTCAGTTAAAAGAGATAAAAAGTCAAATAGAAGGTGATAGTCTCGTTAAATGGGACGAAGAGCAGAAACTTATCACTGTTGGTAAGGAAAAAGGTGGCTCGAAAATTAATGTTGCGGGCAGTGATGGAGACCGGACTATCGCGGGTGTAAAAAAAGGTGAAGTTTCTGCAAGCTCGACAGATGCTATAAATGGTTCTCAACTTCATTCAGTGGGTACGGATGTTGCTAAGTATTTTGGTGGAAATGCAGCATTTGAGAATGGTGCTTTTGTAGGTCCTAGATATAATTTATCTATAGTTTCCACAGATGGTAATACGGAAAATAAGATCTTTGAAGATGTTGGTTCAGCGTTAGAAGGGCTTGATGTAAATGTTAGAAATGTGAACACTCGTGTAACGCATATTGCGAATGAGTTTAATGGGAAGTTTGATAAATTTTCTCAAGATGCCTTATTATGGAGTGATAAAGAGAAGGCGTTTGTTGCACTTCATGGTGGTGAAAATGACCCCAAAACAAATAGTAAGATTACATTCCTTGCAGATGGTGAAATTGCTGCAAACTCAACGGATGCGATAAATGGTTCTCAGCTCTTCAAGGTTGCTCAAAATACATCGAAGTATTTTGGTGGCAGTACGGATGTTTATGCAGGTATAGAACCAGCCTTCCTTATTAATGATAAGTCATATAATAATGTTACGGATGCGTTTATTGGCGTAAACACTTCTATTACAAATATTAATCAGAAGATTTCTGATGTGATAAAAAATAATCTTGTTCAACAAGATGCAACATCAAACATCATCACCATCGGTAAGAAT
>NZ_CALW02000100.1 GCF_000312565.1 Bartonella rattaustraliani AUST/NH4 | reverse complement strand
AAAGAGAGATTGATAATTATAGAGATTAGCAAAGTTCTTTTTAGACCCTCTATTATTTTTTTAATGAGAAAAAATAAAAAACATTATATTTCAAATGGTTAATATCTTTAAAACATAACTCATATCAATCGTACAATCTTTAAAGAAAACCTATGATAGGCGTTGATTAAAACGTGTCAGTTATGTGTCAGTAAATTGAACTGACACAATAGACTATTTTAGTGAGTGATTAAAACACATCTTATGAAAAGCATGGGATTCTTTAAAGCATTTCAAAAAATAGCTTGTGATTATGAGAGGTGCTATTCGTTTTTTTGTATTTTAGATATTTTGGGACTTCTCTTTTAGCTCTATTTTTTAAATTCATTTTAGATTTAGAGATATCTCTAAAAGGCAATCCCAAAAAATCTGATTTTATAGAGGAAGGGTTTCTGAAAAGCCTTAAAGAAATCCAAAGAAGAGTGTTTAAAAGTGCAAGTTTCTTCTTTTTAGAATAACGCGTATAAACTATCCTTTTAAAGATTGTATCTAATCAACCCAACAAGAGAGGTATAGATTAATCGCTATATTCTATACCCCTTATGAGTTTTATCATACCCATCATGTGAACATGCTTTATAAGTTATTCAGTTTCTCTGTATGTCTAATGTTGGTAAGTTTTTCACGATTTTCATGGTTTCTAAGCTTACTGTGATAACCCTTTGAAACAACTCTAATGGATAAGCAGGATTGCCAACGGTTTCAACGGCATAGCAATTGGCATCATTAACAATGCCACTTTTTTCATCAGTTTTTACACATTGACGTTCCATAACCCATTCAAGAGCAGGTTTCCCATTAACAACATAGTCATAGGCATCAAGAGGAATATCTGTCATGATGATATTGCCATTATAAATGACAGTAGATTTATCTTTTTCCTTACACTTCTTCATTTTTGTGAATTCCATTTCTGTAACGTAATAAAATTCTTCAGGATGAGGAATATCAGTCAGTTTTGGATCACCCTTTTTAAAAGTCACGGGATAAGGTGCTACAGTTTCATAATTGACATGCAAGTGAGCAAGTTCACGCCCTGCTTTAGTGAATTTCCAAAAATCTTCAGCAGTTCTCACACAAGGGATACGAGGCAATTCTTTAGAAAGATTATCAGTATAACGAGCACGATAATCTTCTGAATGCAAAATACCGTAAACATAATAGAAGAGATCATCTTTTGTTATATTTTCACCAGGATAAGCAGCTTTGAAATGTGCTAAGCCTTCATCAGTGAGTGCATCACGCCGTTGTAAACCAGCTGTTTCACTGTTCTCTATAGGGCTTTCGAATAAATGGGATTGCTTTTTATTTTTATCTTTTGAAACCGTAGCATCTTCGTAAAAGTACCTTGGAAAACATTGACTACCACCATCTATAACATTAAGATCAGGCAAAGTATTCGTCATCAAAACAGAAAAACTTTTTATTGCCCCAACTCCTGAAAGCTGTATGACCCTATTTTCAACCGCTTGTCCTATCGGAAATATCCGCGTCTGATAAGCACCATCGCAGTTGAGTGCAGAATCGCTATAAAGCCACTGTCGTGTAAAAGGACGATACAAACTTTTGGTAAGACAGTTTTCCTTAAAATTGAAAGACTTTCCTTTTACCAAGTCTTTTTTGAGATTATAACTCCAGCTAATTTTACTTGCATCTGAATTCACGAAACTGTCTACAGCTTTTTTACGTGTCTCACGATCAGAATGTTGATAGCCATCATTAAAACGTTCTACTTCGCTATTGTAGAAAGTAATCATATTACTCATGTTTTTTGCCACTGTTGCACAGCTTGAGTTATATGTCCACGCATCACGGCTTGTCATAATGCCACGAGAAAACATTGCAAATAATTTTTTATCATTATTTTTTTTATCACCTAAAGCTAAGAACGCTTCGAAACTTTCATCACGTTGATTTATCCAATCACCATGTTTGTCTGGTGTAATAGATCTCCAACCTTGTTTTTGTGTAATGCCATCAATACTTCTAAACTTTTTAATTATCGTGAGCTTTTCTTCTCTTGTGAGATAATCACCAATATCACGAAAATATATTTTACCATGCTGTTGAGATTCTGGATTCTTTACAAGAATAGAAATCGCTATAGGAGTTCGAGACCCTTCACCAAAAACTCCACCACTTTCTTTTTTACGCTGTTCTCCAGAAGTCCTTGCATTTCCCCGTAAATGGAAAATATAAAGGCTACTAAACTCTTCAACAAGGCACTTGCGTAAACCATCTAGAGAATGACCACTGATAAAACCTGCATTCGTAACAAAACCAATAACGCCACGGTCTTTTATACGATCACTCGCCCAACGAAGTGCACGAATATAACTATCATAAAGTGCTTGCATATTGGTTGCTTTTGATTGAGTAGCATAGGTCTCACGAATACGGTCATCTAATACCGGATAAGGTGTATTTTTTGCATTATCATTTTCATTTTTTTGCTTTGTTGAATAAGGAGGATTACCAAAGATAACTTGAATGTTTAGTTTTTTCTGAAGTTCTAAATAGTCACTGTTTGCTTTGAATATACCTCGCAGCAAATCTTTCCCTTCAAGCATCTGGAAAGTATCAGCTAAACCAATATGCTTGAAAGGTATATAGTCACCTTTCATAACACTATGATAGGTCGTTTCAATATTAATCGCAGCTATGTAATAGGCAAGCAAGACAATCTCGTTGGCATGGATATCATAACGATATTTATATTCTATATCTTCTGGTTTGATGAGGTTGGATTGTAAAAGCCTTGTGATAAAGGTACCGGTGCCAGTAAAGGGGTCCAGAATAGAAACACCCCGT
>NZ_CALW02000102.1 GCF_000312565.1 Bartonella rattaustraliani AUST/NH4 | reverse complement strand
TTTGCCATTTACGATATAGTCATAGGATTCAAGAGGGATATCTGTCATTGTGATATGACGATTATAAATGACAGTAGACTTATCTTTTTCCTTACGTTTCTTAATTTTTGCAAATTCCATTTTTGTAACGTGATAAAATTCTTCAGGATTGGAAATATCAGTCAGTTTTGGATCACCCTTTTTAAAGGTCACTGGATAAGGTTTTATGCTTTCATAATTGACATGCAAGTGCTCAAGTTCACGTCCTGCTGTTACAAACTTCCAAAAATCTTCAGCAGTTTTCACACAAGGGATACGAGGCAATTCTTTAGAGAGGTTATCAGCATAACGAGCACGATAATCTTCTGAATGCAAAATACCGTAAACATAATAAAAGAGATCATCTTTTGTTATGGTTTCACCAGGATAAGCGGCTTTAAAATGCTCTAGCCCTTCATCAGTGAGTGCATCGCGCCTTTGTAAATCAACGGTTTCATCGTTCTCTATAGAGCTTTCGAATAAATGAGACTGCTTTTTATTTTTATCTTTTGAAACCGTAGCCTCTTCATAAATATAGCGTGGAAAACATTGACTACCACCATCTATCACATTAAGATCAGGCAAAGTATTAGCCATGAGTACAGAAAAGCCACTTCTTGCCCCAACTCCTGTAACCTGTATCACTCTATTTTTAACGGCTTTCCCTATGGGGAATATGCGCGGCATTTGATAAACCATTTCATTAAAAGCGCGATTATAATAAAGCCACTGTTTTGTAAAAGGGCGATAAAGACTTTGCGTAAGACAGTTATTTTCAAACGTAAAAAGCTTTTCTTTGCTTAATTCCTGTTTGATAGCACGGCTCCAGCTAATTTTACTTGCATCTGAGTTTACGAAACTGTCTACAGCCTTTTTACGTGTCTCGCGATTAGCATGCTCATAGGCGTCATTAAAACGTTCTACTTCGCTATTATAAAAGCCAATCATATTGCTCATGTTCTTCACTAACGCCTCACGGCTCGAGTTATATGCCCAAGCGTCACGACTAGTTACAATACCACACGAAAAGGTTTCAAAGAGTTTTGTATCATGTCCTCTTTTAATACCTAGTGCTAAAAATGTTTTGAAACTTTCATCACGTTGATTAATCCAATCGCTATACTGATCTGGTGTAATTATTTTCCAACTGTCTTCACGTGTAATACCAACAATACTGCCAAATTCGTCAAGGATCTCAAGTTTCCTTTTTGTTGTAAGATTATTACCAATGTCATGATAGTAAATTTTACAAGGTCCAGTAACAGCAGGATTTTTGATAAAGAGCGTTATAGCAATACCGGTCATACTACCATTGCCAAAAACATTTTCGCCTTCTTGAGCTGCCCCATTGCTTAACATGTTTTTACGAATATCTCCTCGTAAGTTGAGTACATAAATACTGGTGAATTCTTTAGCTAAAGATTTTCGTAAGCTATCCATTGCTGGTTTTTCTATATAACCCGAACCAGAAACAAAACCAATGACCCCAGCATTATCAATACGATCACTCGCCCAACGAAGTGCACGGATATAACTATCATAAAGTGCGTGTATACAAACTGCTTTCGATTGAGCAGCATAAGTTTTACGAATACGGTCATCTAATATCGGATAAGGTGTATTCTTTGCATTATCATTTTCGTTTTTTTGCTTTGTTGAATAAGGAGGATTACCAAAGATAACTTGAATGTTTAGATTTTTCTGAAGTTCCAAATAGTCACTGTTCGCTTTGAATATACCTCGCAGCAAGTCTTTCTTTTCAAGCATCTGAAAGGTATCCGTTAAACCAATATGCTTGAAAGGGATATACTCACCTTTCATAAGACTATGATAGGTTGTTTCAATGTTAATGGCAGCAATGTAGTACGCAAGCAAGACAATCTCATTGGCATGGATATCATAACGGAATTTATATTCCATATCCTCGGGTTTGATCAGTCCAGATTGTAAAAGCCTTGTGATAAAGGTTCCAGTTCCAGTGAAAGGGTCAAGAATAGAAACATCACGAGACCCAAGGCTTGTTTCAAACTCATTGCGCAACACATCATCAACAGAATGAATGATAAAATCAACAACTTCAACGGGTGTATAAACAATACCAAGCCTATCCGTGGTTTTCTTAAATGCCTTGGAAAAGAAATCCTCATAGAGTTTGATAATAAGGTTCTGTCTTGCATGGGGTTCGGTAATCCCAGAAGCACGGAATTTTACACTGTTATAAAACCCTTGTAATTCTAAAGACTCCTGCTTGATATCGGTTTTATCTAATTCAGTTAAAATCCTTTCCATCGCTTGAGAGATGCTATTGTTCTGGACAAATTCATTGCCATCAAACAAGGCTTCAAACACGGGACGCGTGACAAGATGTTGTCCTAACATCTCAAGCGCTTCTTCTTGCGTAAGACTGTCGTTTAAATTGCTCTTTAATTCCTTATGAAACGCATCAAAAGCACATCGCGCTTTGCCTTTCGCATCAGAAAGAATATCTTTAAGATGATTGATATGGTTTTGTGCAATCTCAGCAACATTATTCGCCCAAATGCCCCAATAATCAGAAAGGGTCGATCTTTTAATCAGAACCGTTTTAAGGGCACGAGGGAATGCCGCCATAAAGTTGAAGCTTGTTTGTCCATTATGCGTGGAAAGCGATTTACGGATTGGAGATACAGTGCTTGCGCTTGCATGCGCTGGTTTTGCTTGCAGCGGAAGA
>NZ_CALW02000103.1 GCF_000312565.1 Bartonella rattaustraliani AUST/NH4 | reverse complement strand
AAAACTCTCATCAATTTCTTTTTTTGCTAATACGATAGTATTAGTTTTTTTATTATATATGTGGTTGTGATTGGCATCATTTAGCATTGCTTTAGCATCATGCTTAGAGCTTTTAGCATCATGCTTAGCATCATACTCATTGTTATCTTGAGACTTGTCCCATCTTGCCTTTGCTGCCTTCTGCGCTCTTTCTGAAAACTTGTTTAAATTTTCATTTGAGTTATTGAGTTCCTCTTCAACTTGTAAACTCCACAAACGTCCATCTTCCAAACAAATGATCTTCTTATCACGTAATAAAAACTCTAATGCTTTATTAAATAACTTTTTTGAGCAGCCTGCGCTATGCGCTAATTTGTCTTGATCATAAAAAATGGGTTCTCCATTTTTACGCATGTGCCATTTCAATGTAACGTATGTCGCTATTTGAAATGCTTTCATACCATTAGTTTCTGCAAGACAATCTGACGGAAAGCTGCGAACCCAAACCAACTTATTTGACATAATCTTTACCCCCCCATGTTTTCATGCAAGGTAAGATTGTCTAAATCTTCATCAAAGCAGTCGAGATCTTCTTCAATACTATTTAGCTCTTTCGCAACCTCTGGATCCCATAAGTTACCATCTTCTAAAACTATGATGTAGCCCGCATCTATTAAAAAATCTAATGCTTTCTCAAATCTTTTTACTGAATAACCAGTGTAACGAGATAAAATCTTAAGATTGTTTAAAAGAGGCTCTCCAGTATGCAACATTTTCAATCGCAATAGCACATAGATACTACATTCAATTCCAGGTAAATTAACAAGTTTAACTATCCACTGGTCTGCAAAAAGCCTCGTCCATTGTAACTTATTTACCATTATCTTTTCCCTTTCCCTTAATTATTAAATGTAAAATTGATAAAGCGTCTGCTTCGTTATCATCTTTCGGTGCATACCTTTGGAACGCATTGCACTCATCATCTCTTCTTTCGAGGCATTCCCCTTCCCCGTCGTCGCTTTCTTTATTGTACAAACGGGGATACCTTCATAAGGAATTTGGTGGTGTTCACACCACGACGTTAATGTCGCTAGCAAGCCACCATATATATGAGCAGCGTCGGTACCTAAATGACGCCTCACTTCTTCAAAATAAACTTCATCAATGCCCCCTGCTGTCGACTTCATTTCTGAAAGCCATTGCTTAAAGCGTAAAAAACGCATGCCACCGCCTTCAAAACGACGGGGTTGAAAATGAATGGTACCACTAATGATATGCCCATCCCCACCGCGTATCGCCCACCCAGTCTTTGTTCCTAAGTCCAAACAAAGGATTACATTACTCATATTGATATGCTCTCTTATTTGGTCTATCATCATAACCAATTTGTTTTGCTTCGAATTCCATAAGGAAAAGAATACAGCAGGCAGCATGGGCTAGGTGTGAACAACCACTTTCGCTGTCTTTATCCTCGCCATCAAACCATGATAACAAATGACGCAAGGCAGCACCGTGAAAACGACTCCAAGGCGTGCCTTTACGCCAGTTGTTTGCTCCATACTTCTTTGCTCCAAATTCGAGAACGCGACCTATTTCCATCAATTGTGACGGAGGTATAAGATCAACACGAGGCTTGCCATCATCATTTTTATGCGCTTGTTTATACGCTTCCATTATAAGCTCATGATGAAACGCGAATGGTTTCATCATCATCTCCTTAAGACTGCTAAAGTCTCGCCGGTGTAATCAACACCGCTGCTCTTGCAAATTTTTGTAATTGGGGGGCGTTGCTCTTGCATTAATAACTGCAAGCGATCAGGATAAAAAAAATCATCTGGACGTAAATCTATGTTATGCTCACGTGCATAGTTTAAAAGAATAACTTGATATTTAGCTGGTATAATGCCCCCTTTCCCCTCACGCTTTTCAAAAGGATAAGCCCATTTATAAATAGCAGACACATGACATCGAGAAATCAACGACACACGTTTTGCACCGCCTAAATACTTTATAATCGTAGCTGCTGAATTTTTGATATTCATCTTATTTCTCTATTTATCAAATGGGCATGTATTCGATTATAGAAAAATTGTCAATATTTTTTCTAAAATAGAAATGTTGATATTTTTTTAAACAAAAGGAATATTAATAAGTATGGATATTCAAAAAGAAATAAAAGTTTGGGCAAATGAAAGACTTAAAACAATGGGTCATGGGTCCCGAACTGAACTCGCTAAACATATGGGACTTCACACATCTGTTGTATCTAAGATGCTTTCTGTTGATGATGATAAAGAAAGTAGAAACATATCCGCTGATGAACTCGTTAGATTAACTTCATTTTTTAAAGCTCTCCCCCCTCATTTTATACCCGATAATTGTGATGATTACTTTTTGAAACTGTATTCTTCAGCAAAGCCAGAACATAGAAAAGCTGTCATTTCTTTTCTACAATCTTTGCAAGAAGCAGATGAAAAATAACCACCCGTTTTTGCTCATTTGTAAATGATGAAAATATTTTAAAAGCTTTTTTAGACTGCTTCATACAGAATTTTCTCCACATTGAAATGAAAATTAAACTACTTTTTTGTGTAGACTATTTATCTATCACTAAAATTTTTTTTCTATTTTAGAAAAATTGTATTGATTTATTCTAAAATCGAAAATATATTCGCTCCATACCTTATAAAATTAATAGTTTTCCATAGATTTTATGGACGCCGTTA
>NZ_CALW02000104.1 GCF_000312565.1 Bartonella rattaustraliani AUST/NH4 | reverse complement strand
CGAAAATTTATGGTGAGGTCTATGGGCATGCTCGAGTGAGTGGCACGGCTGAAATTTATGGTTCTGTTTATGATAGAGCAAAGATTTCCCACAAGATTAAGGTTTGGGGTAAAGTCTATGGTACTGCCATTCTCGATAAAAAAAGCAAAATAAGCTTTATTAAAAATCATCAAGAGGTTTATAAAGGTCGGATGATTGTTGATATTAAAAACAATAAATAACGAGGCATGGGGGGGCCCCTTATTTTTTAAACCTATTAAAAAAGCCGCGTCGATTAAAAGCGCGGCTTTATAGATTGAAATGCATAAAAAATACAAATTTACAATAAATGCCTCTATATACAAAACCTATCATATTGCAAGTTCTTTATTGTCATTATGAAACGTTATCCAAAAAAGCATAAAACGTTCTTGTTATATTTGATATGAAGAGAGAAACTGTGAATACAGCATTTACGATAAAACCTATTGAGTAGATTAAAACGTTTTGTAAGGTCTCTATCAATCCAATTAAGAGTAAATGCGTTGGTAAGTGTAAATTAGCAATAAACCCGCTCTTTTGATTTTATGCTTGCCTTGCAAGCGTTGATTTTGAAACCAATCTCTCATAAGACAAACAAACAATGGCTTTTATCAAATGAGATATAAAGCACGCATAATCTTATGACTACAATAGAAAGTCTTTTATAACTAAACCGTTTCACTACGCCTATCGTGATCTCAAGAGAATGTTTGAGAACTTAACGAATCCAAACTTGAGATGAGTGATTTATGCGTGATATTAAGAGAATACTTAAAGAATTATACTCTAAAGAAGGTCCCCCCAATTTTGGAGGCACCTATCAAAAGCCGTTTCTATTTTAGCTAGCAAAATTAACCGCTCCAATTTTAAAGGCGTTGTTTTTTAGAGCTAACAATTTTTAACGTTTGTTAAGATGTGATTTAAACACATGCAATTATATGATTGGATAATTTCAAACGATTGTGTCTAATAGTAACTATCGATTTTATGATTAAAACGTATTATTGAATTGTTATGAATGATTACTGCTTTTGAATGCTCACATGCGTTATAAGATTTATGTCATGGCTTGCTTTTCAGGCTTTGTTTATAAATAGCAATTGTTGATAAAAAATGGTCAATTGAATCACGTATAAAAGTGTGGATTCTTAAGTGGATTCATATAAAATAATTGCATACAAGCTATTGACTTTATTGTATTTTTTGGTATTATATCGAATATGCCTTTATTGAGATACTGCAGTGCTATTTTGGCTAGGTGTTGATTGAAAACCACGATTGAATGCCATTCTGTTTTCTTTACCTTCTCATGGGTGCTTTTGTCTGTATAGCTTTCAGATGTTGCTATACGGAAATTGACCACTTCAATACCAGACGGCATTGCTTTGCTTTCAGGATCGGCTCCCACAAAGCCAATTAACATTACTTTATTCAACATTTTCTATGAGACCCCTAATTAACACGCTATAAGTTATATAATTTCCATTATAACACATATTGATATATTACACAAACAAATATACCATAACATGTTGAATCTAAACAATGAATCTACATTTTTTGCTTGCAATTTTAGAGGCTATTTGGTATATAAATCGAAGTTTCCTCTTAGTTCAAAAAATCTACGCAAGTTAAAAACCGCGTCATTTAATGGCGCGTTTTTTATTTAGCACTTGCAATTATGCACATTATGTATCAAAATAGTGTTGAATTTATTGCTCTGAACATTTCTCTTGTCTCTTAGTTATGAATTCGTACTTTTTTCGTTTTCTTTAGATAAAAGTGCCTAAACCGACGAATCATTTTGATAAAAGCCGTGTTAAGTTGCCTAGTGATTTGCACGGTTTTTATTATGAGCGCTTGTAATTTGATAGAGTTTTTATACATATGTATCTAACTTCTACAGGTAGTTGTTTTTTTTGGGTTTTGTTAAAATTAAAGCCGCATCATTCATTTGGTACGGCTCTTTTTTTAACTCTCTTAAAAGACGCCCCCGCCACGCCTGGTTAATTATGCGGAATTATTTTCAGTAATCTTTACAACGGTATCATTTTCATAAATTTCACAATCCTCAGAATCCCATATGCATAATAAACGTTTTGTTTGACATATGAATGACCATTTCTTTTTAACCTTGCATTGCCATGCACCAAACCTCTAATAGTGTGATAGCCAGTCACTTTTGCATTGCCATAAACCAAGCCCATTATAATAGCATTATTAAAAATCTTGGCATTTTCGAAAACGCGTGCATTTTGGAAAACCCTAGCTTTATCGTAAACCCAGCAATTGTCATCATGAGACAAGTTGCTTTCCTTTTCAATAAAGCCACCAAGATCCCCTGCTTTCACATCTGCAAAATCTCTAATAGCTCTAATGTGATAAAGCGTTATAGTTCTTTTAATTTCTCTATCTTGAGATTGTATGCTTTCATCTGTGAGTTCATATTTTTTTTGAAAATTGCTCATAATAAAAATCCTAGTTAAAAAAGTTTTATCTTGACACCCCTAAGGGCACCGGGCGCTAAAACCACGGTAACTAGTCCGCCGTTACACTTTTCCCGTG
>NZ_CALW02000105.1 GCF_000312565.1 Bartonella rattaustraliani AUST/NH4 | reverse complement strand
TATTATAATGGGCTTGGTTTATGGCAATGCAAAATTATCAGGGAGCGCACGTATTCATAGAAATGCCGAGGTTTATGACAATGCTGCTATCAGTGGCGCTGCCAAAATTTATGGCAAGGTTTATGAGAATGCTAGCGTGGGACGCCATACAGATGTTTATGGCTCTGTTTATGGCAATGCCAAGATCTCTAGTTATATCGTGATTAGAGGGAACGTCTATGGGAATGCGAGGATAAAAATACATAGTGGTTTATGCTCGGTTCCCATAAATTGTGAGGTTTATGAAGGCGATAACGTTGTAAAGATTACTGAAAATAAAGCCGCATAAAATAACACTACGGCGCGGCGGGGGCGCCTTTCCCTTCATTTTCAATTTACAATCTAACGAATTTATAGAATGGACGTTTTTTCATGATTATTACAGGTCTACCCAAAATGGGTAAATGCAAAAAATATGAGCTCACTAATGAAACTATAGAAGTTAAAGATGAATTTGGCAGGATGACAACACTTCATCGCATTAAAGCATTAATAAGTTTTGGAGATGTTAAAAAAGGTGATTTAGGTGGCTTTATTGAAAGTGAACACAACCTTTCTCATCATGGTGGTTGTTGGGTTGGTGATGATGCCAAGGTTTATAATGCTGCCGTTGTTTGGGTGCATGCGAAGGTTTTTGAAAATGCAGTAATTTGTGATGAGGTGCATGTTAATGGGTTTGCGAAGGTTCATGGCAATGTACGAGCTTATGGTCGTGCGATTATTGGTGGCAGGGCACGTATTTTTGGAGATATGCAGCTTTTTTCAGGTGCATGGGTTACAGGAAAAAAAGAGATTTCTACGGGGTTAATGTATTCTGGAGATAGAGTAGAAACTATAGATGAATTGAGAGAAAGGTACGCAGCGCTTTCTAAAAGGTAGGATTCAAAAAAAGAGCCGTATCAAATGAATGACGCGGCTTTAATTTTAACAAACCCAAAAAAAACAACTACCTGTAGAAGTTAGATACATATGTATAAAAACTCTATCAAATTACAAGCGCTCATAATAAAAACCGTGCAAATCACTAGGCAACTTAACACGGCTTTTATCAAAATGATTCGTCGGTTTAGGCACTTTTATCTAAAGAAAACGAAAAAAGTACGAATTCATAACTAAGAGACAAGAGAAATGTTCAGAGCAATAAATTCAACACTATTTTGACACATAATGTGCATAATTGCAAGTGCTAAATAAAAAACGCGCCATTAAATGACGCGGTTTTTAACTTGCGTAGATTTTTTGAACTAAGAGGAAACTTCGATTTATATACCAAATAGCCTCTAAAATTGCAAGCAAAAAATGTAGATTCATTGTTTAGATTCAACATGTTATGGTATATTTGTTTGTGTAATATATCAATAT
>NZ_CALW02000106.1 GCF_000312565.1 Bartonella rattaustraliani AUST/NH4 | reverse complement strand
AGAGTCTTTTAAGAGTATTGATGGCATTAAACAAAAACAAGGTTGGCAGCTTATTACACCAGATAAGCATGGTGATTGGATTGGTCAACGTGATAATAGTTTTAAAGCATTTTTAGCTTTAGGTGTTAAAAAAGGGTATGATAAAAAGCTTTTTGAGACTTATGCCTGTGGTCTTAAAACCAACCGTGATGCGTGGACATATAACTCGAGTTGTGACGCTTTAGCAAAAAATATGAACAATATGATTATCTTCTATAATAGTGAAGTGAAGCGTTTTAATGACAGCTATCTACATTCTGATCACGAGACACGTAAAAAGGTTGTAGACAGTTTCGTGAATTCAGACGCAAGCAAAATTAGTTGGAGTAGTAGTCTTAAACAAGAATTGGTAAGAGGAAAGTTTTTTGAATTTGAAAATAGTTGCTTAGTTAAAAATCTTTATCGTCCTTTTACAAAGCAATGGCTTTATTACAACCGCACTTTCAATGAGAGAGTCTCTCAAATGCCACATATATTTTCGATGAGACAAGCCGTTGAAAATAAGGTTATACAACTTACAGGAACAGGAACGATGAAAGGCTTCTCTGTGCTCATGACGAATACTTTGCCTGATTATAGTGCAATAGAGGCTAGTCAATGCTTTCCACGCTATCTTTACGAAGATGCTACGATTTCAAAAGATAAAAATACAAAGCAGCCCCATTTATTTGAAAGCTCTATAAAGAATGATGAAACCGTTGGTTTACAACGGCATGATGCACTCACTGATGAAGGATTAGAGCATTTTAAAGCGGCTTACCCTAGTGAGAAAATCTCTAAAGATGATATCTTTTATTATGTTTACGGTATTTTGCATTCAGAAGATTACCGCACCCGTTATGCTGATAATCTCTCTAAAGAATTGCCTCGTATCCCTTGTGTGAAAACCGCTGAAGATTTTTGGGCTTTTGTTCATGCAGGGCGTGAACTTGGTCACTTGCATGTCAATTATGAAACTGTAGAACCTTATCCCGTCACCTTTAAAAAGGGGTATTCAAAGCTAACAGACATTTCTAATTCTGAAGAATTTTATTATGTTACAAAAATGAAATTCGCAAAAGTTAAGAAGTGTAAGAAAAAAGATAAATCTACAGTGATTTACAATGATCATATCACAATGACAGATATCCCTCTTGAAGCCTATGAATATATCGTAAATGGTAAACCTGCTCTTGAATGGGTTATGGAACA
>NZ_CALW02000107.1 GCF_000312565.1 Bartonella rattaustraliani AUST/NH4 | reverse complement strand
AAAGTCTCTTAAAGCTTTAATGCGATAAAGCTTTTTACCCTCGCGAAGAATGGTTTGATCTGTTAATTCGTATTTTTTTTCAATTTTTTGATTTTGAGTAGACGCGTTTTTGTGTGTAATGGAAGATATAACTGTATTGTTCATAATGAACTTCCTTATCAATAAAAAGTTTTGAATTAGGCGCTTCTAAGGGCGCCGGGCGCTCAAAACACGGTGATAAGTCCGCTGATCACACTTTTCCCTATAAGGGTATTGTATGGTGTGATCACACCCGGCAAAACTGCTTATATGCTAATCATAGCATAAAAGAAAGCCAGTTATTTAAAGCAGGGAAGAGGTCTTCTCGCAACCTATTCGCTTATCATAAAGTGTGTTTGAAACACTTGAGTATTTATTTATCAAAATACGTATTTATTGTCAATTAATATTTTATCTTTTTTGATATTTTTTTGTATTT
Source organism: Bartonella rattaustraliani AUST/NH4 (assembly GCF_000312565.1). Taxonomy (GTDB): domain Bacteria; phylum Pseudomonadota; class Alphaproteobacteria; order Rhizobiales; family Rhizobiaceae; genus Bartonella; species Bartonella rattaustraliani. The sequence continues at coordinate 647 of NZ_CALW02000107.1, read as the reverse complement.
TTTTAACACGTTGTGTATAAACATTATCATATTCTTATAAACAGTCTCTATTTTATTGTATGTTTTGGATTCTATATTACCGGTTTTCTTAAGCATCTTCGTTATTTGCCTCTCTATAACTGCATAAAAGTCACAAACGCTCTTAGCGCCCATATTTTTAGCTTTAAAAGCATAGCTCTTTATTATTGAATACCTTTTAATAATTTTTGTGAATTGTCTTATAAGAGATTTATCATTTACCTAGCGAGCCTTCATAAGACACCGCGCTTTCATAAAAGCAACCAACAAATATGATAGTGCGCTTGTCATATGAGAGCCTCTAAAGATAGCCAATCTATTAAAAAAGCATAGGAAAGTCGTTTCATAAGTGGCTTGTTTATCATAAAGTGTTTTTAGGCTTTTGATTATTGATTCAATAAAATGCCCATTCATTGTTAACAGTTGTTTTATTTTTTAATCCATTGTGTAAATATACGTCAATTTCTTTCAAAAGAGTTTTATGGTTTTTGGAGGTGGGGGGTGTGTTTATATTATTTTTTTAAAGAGTAAGAAAAATAAAAAACATTATATTTCAATGTGTTAGTATTTTTACAATACAACCAATAAAGACAATATAATCTATAAAAACAACTACATAATATATATAG
>NZ_CALW02000108.1 GCF_000312565.1 Bartonella rattaustraliani AUST/NH4 | reverse complement strand
ACCAGACTCCATAACAATATATTCTATTGATTAATTCTCTTCAGAAGAATCAAAATGAAGTTTAATAAATACATTTCGGATAAATATCGAGTGTCAGATGAGGTGAAATTTCTGCAAAATCGGTAAATTTTTTTTCAAAAGTGGTTTTAAAAGGTTGTTTATCCACAGCCCATGATACGGAATGAGATCAGTAAAAGAGTGAAATTTACTAGTCGTTTTATGAATTCATCATTTTATGGGAGTATTAAGCGAGGCGTTAAACATCAAATATGTATTTTTGAAACGTTTTATCATGAACTCAAAATGATAGGGTTTTGTCGGTAAAAAACTTGACAAAACCCCGACAAAACCTCTTGATATGTATCTTATTAGTTGTATTTATAGCTTGTTCTATCAATATGATTGTATCTTTAAAATACTAACTACTTGAAATATAACGTTTTTAATTTTTTTCTCATTTTAAAAAAATAATATAATCACTAGAATGATCTGACAAAACCGACAAAACCCTCCAAAACTCTAAATAAAGGTTTTTTTATTGTGTGGTTCACTGACTTTTCACCAAAGGGTGCCATTCATAGCGTTTTGTAGGACGACCGCCTTTTTGGTTTTTCTCTTCATAAATTTCACGAAGATAGTTACAACGGCATAAAAGCTCTAAAGTTTGTTGAATGGTTTCATTGTCCTTTAAAAGCTTCCAATGGCGCTTCGAAACATCTCGTGCAGTAAAACCATT